>DVAB01000049.1 GCA_014189685.1 Candidatus Naiadarchaeum limnaeum | reverse complement strand
GATTCCTGAGCCCATAATTGAGCCACTAAGACCTCCGCCATTCCCAGATGAACGCGAAACTGTAACTGCTGAGTTAAATATAAAGCGCGGCTGGAATCCTGTTTCATTGCCCGGAATTTTTGAAAGCACAACAAGCACCTGCGGACAATACCCATACGGATTTGTTTACTTAAAAGAAAAAGGCGAATTCATTACAATCCAAGAAGCTGAGCGCTTAATGGGAGAAAAAGAAATGCAAGCTTACCTAAGCGAAAATGCCTTCTGGATATATGGATTTGAGAGCTGCAGAATTACTTTTGAATTAACAGAATATCAAACATTCAACGCAATTGAACTAGTCGAAGGATGGAATTTAGTTCCTGTCACAGTTGATATGAAAGGGCTTTCATTGAATGATATAAAGGCAAGTTGTGAACTCAAATCAGCTTACAGATGGGAGGAAGGCGCGCAGAAATGGCAGAAAATTAACTTTGAGAAATCCTTTAGCACAGATGATTTGCACAAAGGTGTTTTAGTTAAAACTGGAAATGCCTGTGTGCTTGGAGGCGCGAAAATAGTTCCTCCAAGTTTTCCTGAGGAAGATGAAGTAGAGAAGATCGAGAAGAGAGAAATAGATATAGAAAAGGAAGGAAGTAAAGAAACAATTGTTGAAGCTCCATATGTAGAGCAAGTAAAAGTAGAAACACGAACAGGCGGGATAAAAATTATTGTAATTGATAAGGAAACAGGCCAGAAGTTGAATTTGGCATTTGTTCAAGTTCTTGATAAAAGCGGAGTTACAGTAGCAACTGCTGATATGCGCCCAGGCGCGGCAGTATTCCCTAGTTTGAAGCCAGGCAGTTACACAGCTATTGCAAGCGCAGAGGGATACAATATTGGAAGAGCGCAATTTACAATCACTGCAGGCAGTACTAGCGGATTGAGAATTACGCTCACAAAAAGAACAACAACCCAAACAGGCACAGATGGTGGAACAGCACCACAAACAGATTCTGGCGATGGAATTTCATTCTACGAAGTTGATTAAAATAATTTTAAATACTTATTAGTCTTAAAAATGTAGTATGGCCTCAAAAATATTGGTATCTGTTGTCATAATATTATTTTTGATTATAGCTTATTTTGTATGGAGAGACTTTATTCAGCCTAACTTAAATGAGAAAACAAGAGGCACTCCGCAGCAACCCAAGAGTGCAGAGGAAAACAAAACAACTGGTACTGGAATAAACGATGTTTTTGAAGAGCCGCCGCAAGATTTCGAGCCGCCGAGTTTGCCAACATAATATATAAATTACTAAATTCTAGGGTTTTAGTAATGAGACCTAAGCTTTCTTTACTAATATTTGCAATTTTTCTAGTATTTACCCCCATAGTTTCGGCGCAGGTTTTGCCTGATTTAATTGTTGATACAATAGCTGTTTCAAATACCAATCCAAAGAGCGGGGAGATGATAAGCATAAATGTTGAAATAAAAAATAATGGCACAAACACGTCTCCTCTCTTTCCTTATGATTTATATGTTATAGACGAGAAGTTTGGGGAAAGGAAAATTGAAACAAATTGGAACTATAATAAGCTTGGAGTTGGGAAAATATATAAAACAACTCTGAAAGCCACAATTTTTGGCCCATCGACAATAAGGATTGTTGTCGATATAGGAAATGTTGTTCCTGAATTAAACAATGACAACAATGAGAAATCAGTAAAAATTGGTTTTGTTGAGCCAGTTAAACAGCCAAAATCCGCACCACCTGCCCCGCAACCAGTTGCTCCGCCTAAGCAGAAAAATTTTATTCAACAAATCCCCAGCTTTTTAAAGAATACTACATCACCATTTAGAATTGCAGTTGTTGCGGGCGCGATTATAGTTATTATTGTTACTACTTATTTATTATTTATGAAAAAAACTTATGTAGAAGAAAGTACTTAAAAATAAGCACAGGTATTTATTTACTTTACTTTTCTAGTCCAAACCACTTTTAAATCTCCCCATGTTGCAGGCTCAGCCGGATTTGTTCCAAAATAAGTGCCTGCTTTTGCATCAATTGGCCAGTTCCAGCTCTGCCATCCTGAGCCGCCCATTGAGTTCTCTTCCCAGTTTACCATTGCCATTCCAAGAATCTCTTCATTGCCGGGCTCGATCCTAAATACTTTATCGCCTCTCAATAAATCAAAAAGAACATGCCTCACTTCCATTGTCCATCTGCGCTTTTCATGATTGCAGCGTACATCAAAGTCCGCGCCAGCAGGAGTCCAGTCATTTGCTCCGGCTGTCCAATAACCGCCCGCAATTACATTGCAGCCCATAATCAGATTTCTGAATGAATAATCATATTTACCATCCAAGGAGTGATCATGTGTAACTCCATCATCTTCAAAGTAAAAATTAATTGCATCATTCCAAGCTGGCCCATCATCATCCCACTGCACAAGGAAATAAATGTATTGAAGGTCGTGCTTGCTTGCAATTTTTACAGTGCCGCGCTCGTAAGTTATTGTTGAAGGCACAGCCTCGTTCCAATTGTCTAAGGAAGAAATTTGGCCATCCAAAATCGGCGCGCCGCCAAGGTAAGAGGTGAGGGTGGTCTGCTTTTCAGGTGCACGCACAACTGGCCCAAAAGTTAGAAACCCAGTTGTTGAATTTATATAAACAACTAATGCAACTGCTAAAACCACTAATAAAATTGCAAGAACTAATTTGTTTTTAGCTATGGATTCCTTTGCCATTGAAAAATAAGTGGGATTGAATGTTTAAATACTTTAGGCTTTTATTTTTGACATCTTCCAGCTGCGCCTCTTCGGATGAGTCCTTACCCTGCGCGCAGTTTTAACTATTGCCCAGAGTGGAACAGTGCGATTCTGTTTTGCTTTTTTTACAAGCCGCAATTTTAGATTTAGTTTTTTTATTTTGCCCATAGGAGCTTTTTGTTTATGCGCAGCGCGGTTTATATTCTTTCCGCCATCCTGTAATAACAGAGTGAAAATGCTTTTTCGGAAAAATTTTTTTGTCAAGTCCTTTCTCCATTTTTCTCAAAACCGCGCGGATTTCGGTTTCATACTCCGCTGTTGGCTGCGAACCTGCATAAATTTCTTTGTAATTAAAGATTTGTTTTGAGAGGTGATTTATTGTTTTATGCCCAAAGCCCAAAAGCGGCGCAAAATATGCAATTCCATACCTATCTTCCAAACTTTGCATCTCCTGGTAAGTTAATTTCGGAGTTCTATCATCGCGTCGTGTTCCATCCGCGATTGTTGGAAATTTTTTCCTGTATTTTTGCGCAATAACTTCTAAAACTTGTTTATGTGCATAATTTACAGCATGCAGAGGAAATCCATCCTCCTCTGCAATTTCAGCAGCGCGCTTGATTATTTCTCGAGAAATTTTTAAAACTTCGTGCTTGAACCCTAAAATTTTCCCGGCTTTAGCCGCTGTTTTCCAGGAATTTTTTACAATTCCTGCGTTTGCTGTAATTAATTTAACTTCATAGCCAAAATGATCGAGCAAATGGGCTACAAGAGAAGAATCTCTGCCCCCGGAGTAAAGGACAATTGCTTTCATAAAATTAAAAGGCCACGCGCGGCCCAAAATTTCCGCAGATTTCTTCTTTTGGCGGATTGATTAATATTTCAAAACTACTTGCTTTTCCAAGCGGATTAAAGGGAGATGGGGCCTCAATTACTCCCTCTGCTCGGCTTGCTTTTTCGGTAGCAGATGGTTGAGATATAATACTTACAACAATGTACAGGAGTATTCCTATCAAGGCAATAATTACAATTGTAATCGCAACCTCATGGGATTCCATAAGAAAAAATTAGTTCGCATGCATTAATAAAAGTTTGCCTTCTTAATCTTCAATTCTTGTTATATTATCACTGCCCTTAAACATGTAAGTATGACCATTATATGAAAAAGTTCCATTCACTTCAAAGTGAATATCCAGAGTTTCGCCGCGCGCTGCAAGGGCCTCTTCAATATCCTCGCGCTCAAATTTAATGTTGTGGCCTGCTATATCAACATGCTGTGCATAATCACACACCCCGCTAAGAATTTCAGCATCTTCGTATGGAGCTGGGAAATTTATATGAACTGTTAAAATCCCTGGATTAACTTTCAAAACCTCTGGAGTTATTTTTAACTGATCTTCTCCTACTAGTTCCAATGCTGTTGTAAACTGAACTGAATCTGAATTGCTGTTTCCTGCTAAGTCAGTTGCTTTTAGTGTGAGAGTATGAGTTCCAAGCCAATTAGTGATATTAGTTGGGTCTTGAACAACTGTTCCATCTATATCCCAGACTTTAGTTAAGCTATTGCTTGGGGTTCCCTGCACTTGCGGATCGCTTGCTGAGTACTGAACTGGCAAAGGCTCTAAAAAGGAATATAAATCTTTTAATGGGTCAAGCCAGACATCAACATTTGGCTTTGTTTTGTCCAATTTGATTTGTTTTTTAATTGTATGCACTTCTTCATTTTCAGCATTATCAGTGCTCCAATACTCAATCCAGTTATCATCGTCTTCGTAAGTGATTATAGGCTGGCCATTAGTGCCCAAAGATTTTATTCCCTGCGTAACTCCATCGTGATAAATTGTGTAATAAGTTTTATTTATTCCTGCTAAATTATCCGAGCTTGAGAGGGTTATTTGTATATTTGAGTTGTGCCACAAACTATCTATTCCAGCAGCAGTTGTACTTGGAGCGGTTCTGTCTATTCTCACAGTTGCGGTTTTCTGTGCTTCAACATTTCCTGCAACATCTATTGAATAGTACTTTATTGTATGCGCTCCTTCAGGAGAAATTAGTAAAACCGTTCCTTCAACAAACCCTGCTCCATCTATTGAATAGAAAGTTTTCGCAACTCCGCTTGCGCTATCAGTTGCGCTTAAAGTAACAGTCACATCCTTGTTTACCCATACAGCAGGAGCATTGTCTATTGTATTAGGAGGTGTTCTATCTATCAAAACCTCAGCTGTTTTTACTGCACTTGTAAGTCCTGCGTTATCCTCTGCATAATAATTGATGTAATTTCTTCCCTCTTCGCTCACATTGATTGTGTTCCCACTTATATTGGGGTCGCAGTTATTTGTTTGCGTAACGCAATAGTATGTTGCTGCAATTCCACTCATTGAATCAGATGCACTTAAAGTTACAATAATATCTTCTTTGTACCACCCGGAAGGAGAATCATCCTCAATTTCAGGGGGCGTTTTATCAATTTTTAGCTGAACTAGCTTTAATTCTTCCTCATTACCTGCCCTATCAATTGCCCTATAAGTAAAGTTTGTTTCTCCTTCTCTACTTACCACAACTGGATTGTTATAGTTTTCATAAAATTCATCATCGTAATCATACTCTATTCTGGCAACTCCGCTCTGATCATCAGTTGCTTCTATTTCAATTGTGACATCTGTTATATACCACTCATTATTTCCTTGCTCGCCCTGCCATGTTGCTGTTGAAACAGGAGGAGTTGTATCATCAAAAACTTCAAATGCCACAAAGCCAGTTGCATAGTTTCCTGCATTGTCCCATGCTTCAATAAGAAGCTTGTGCAGTCCTATTCCAATATCCCTTAGGGTAGCAAATGTTCCCTCAATTATAACACCATCAAGCTTTACAATAACATCGAAAACACCACTAAGAGAATCAAAGGAATCATAAGCGATTTCAATAAACTCCTCTGAGTAGTAATAGTAGTAACTTCTCGGGGAGAAAATATTTATTTCAGGAGGAGTTTTGTCAATTTTTAAAGGCGAAGATTTAATTTGCCCAACATTGTTTGCATTATCAACTGCATAATATCTGATGTAAGTAACATTCTCATCAGTTATTGTAAAGTTATAGCTACTAGTATTTTCAGCAACTAATAGAGGGTCGCAAGTATTTTCTTTGTCAGTACAATAATAGAGATAAGCAACGCCGCTTAGATTGTCTTCAGCAGTTAATTTTGCCTCAACAGTTTCATTCATCCAGTCACGCGGAATATTTGTTATAATTGTTGGAGCGGATTTGTCAATCTTTACTATAATGTTTTTTAGAGACTCAATATTGCCTTCAAAAGGAGCAACCTGAATATTTAGATTTGAAATTTCCAAATTTCCACTTTGTGCAAAAAACTTCAAAGGAATTGTGCAAACTCCAGAGGCATCTGCACAGGCTCTTAAATGCTCATTGAGCTCTGCTGAGAAATCAGGAGTTGTTACTTTTGTTGTAAGTGCACCGCTGTGCTGCCATTCATAATCCCCATCAGCGCCCGCATCCATATTTGGATTCAATGGGAATATTTCAAATTTCTCAACAATGAAACTGACGTCAAGTGTGCCACCATCCCTACATGCACAATAAGAGCAGCTCGGACCTCCTGTATAGGTTATTGTTACTTTCTTGGAATCATATGTAAGTGCCATGGTAGGGGCTATGCTTTGCTTTTCAAACGTTGTTATTTTCCAACTTGGGTCAGTCAATTCAACAAAAGCGCTTATCCCAGGATAGGCTCCAGATGCCCCGCCTCGCACAGTAATCCTGTATTTCTGCCCAGGAATTATTGATTCTCTTGCAATTGAGTAGGAATTCCACTCAGGGGTTGGATAGCCGGCCCACATGCATGTATTAAGGGGTTGAACAGTTTCGTTAAGACTCTCTTCTAAATTCGCAGAAACAGTCTCGCCAAGTGCGGTTGCTTTTCCAAAGATTTGATAATTTTGCGCATTCCCAGCTTGCTGCGTAATTGCTGCTTTGATATCAAAATCTGAAAAGGCGGAAAAAAGGTTGATTTTAACATTGTCAACAAAAATCTCAACTCCCTGCGCCCTGAAGTCTGTGCCGCAACTGTCCTGGGCCACAAGCACGATTTCGTTTTCAGCGCCTTTTGTGAAATAGTTAATTAAATTATTGTTTGCGGCATTATCAATGAAAAAGCGATCACCACCTGCGCCACCTCCGAGTGCAGCAGCAACTCCATTTATTCTTGCCTGTGTGCTATCATCGATCCAAGAATACTTTATTTTTACACTGCTTGCTGAGTCTGGAACAAATAATTTTCTTCTGAAATATTTGTAATCAAGTTGTGTAGAATAATCACCTGAGCATGGAGCAAGATTACTTGGAACTCGAACAAATTCGATTGTACTTAGGTCAGGCGCTGCTTCCCAGCCACTTGTTGGAACTTGAGCATAAGTGAATCTAAAATCAATATTGTCCAGACGATATGGAGCAATATTCCAAATTATTCCCTCTCCGGGCCCATCATCTGCCATTTCCCAGCCTGCGGAAGAAGGTGTAGTAGGTAATGCTGTTGACTTTCCTTGAACATCAAGAGTTGCAGAGATAATTTTTGCATCCTTTGGAATTGAAAGATTAACTATTTCTTCGGCCTTAAATAAAAGTGTTTTTTTAGCTGAACCATCTGAAAAAGTTGTGATTGAAAACGGATTCGCACCTTCCAAAATTCCTGCATTATCAATTGAACGATAATAAAGCGTTGTTGTCCCTTCATTTGCAATCTGAACAGGCTCAGTATACTGCAAAAAGTTTCCAGAGTTATCAAAATTGTAGCCAGTTTCTTTTAGTCCTGATTTTTCATCTTTAGCTGTTAGTTCAACTTTCACATCGCTTCCAAACCATTCATTGTTTCCAAGCCTGCCCTCAATTATATTTGCAGAGGTTTCCGGAGGGATTCTATCAATAACACTGAACACTGCTGCTTTTTTAACTGTTCTTCCAAGATTGTCAGTTGCTGTAACTGTTAAATTGTGCTTTCCTAGAGTGAAATTAAACAAATCAAACGCATCTCCATTATTAGCTGGAGTTGTATCTAATTGCGCGCTAATTGATTTAAGCCCTGCCTCGGCTGTTGCAGAGAAATCAAGAGTTAAGTTTTCTTTGTAAGAGTATCCCTTTTGCAAGGGGGAACGTATTGCAATAACAGGCGGCCTTAGCTCAAAAACTTCCAAGTCAAACTCAACAATATTGTTTGTTTCATTTGGCTCAGAAAGAACATTAAAGATATCAGTAAAAACTTTAAGCCTGTATTTTCCTACAGGGAGAGTAAAACTGTGGTTAACAAAATAAGTTGAGTGGCTTGGAATGTTCAAAACTTGCTCAGTAATTGTTTTGACGCCTTCTATTATTAGTCCTGTCCTGAACAAGCCGCTATCTGTATCCCCAAGATTGTGTAGTGTAATATTCACAACAATTAACTCGTCCGCAAGCGGAGTTTCGGGGGAAAATGTAACATCCTCTCTAAACACAGCAACATCTGCCCCGCTTTTCACCGTGAGCTGTTTGAACGCGATGTTATTACTTTCGTTGCTTTCGCTTATTAGATTTGAAGGGTCAACACTAACGTAGATATTTTGAGTGCCTAAGGTCGCAATCCAGTTTATTTGAGCAGTTGCACTTCCACCCACAGGAACTGCAAGCAGAGTTGAACCAATTAATTTTGAATTCCCCGGCGCGCCATCATAGAAACTAACATTTACTCCTCCGGTTGGGGTTTGGCCCCCTAAGTTATGAACATTAGCTGTTATTTGAACTACTGTGTTTTCAAGAGGGGCGCTGTTTGAGAAGGAAATGTCTGAGGGAGAAATAAAAAGATCAGTTGGGCTCTCAGTAAGAGTTGTAAATGTATAGTTTTCGCCAGAAGCTGGAATATCAATTGGATTAATATAAACTGTCCAG
Organism: Candidatus Naiadarchaeum limnaeum; assembly: GCA_014189685.1. Classification (GTDB taxonomy): domain Archaea; phylum Undinarchaeota; class Undinarchaeia; order Undinarchaeales; family Naiadarchaeaceae; genus Naiadarchaeum; species Naiadarchaeum limnaeum. Next base: position 23,764 of record DVAB01000049.1, on the reverse strand, counting down.
TTTCCTGCGTCTGGATTAGCAATTTTATAATATTCGGAAGTCGCAGTTGAAGTAAATTCAACATCGCCAATAGTTGCCCTGCTGATATTTGTTCCGTTTGGGGTTTCAACTACAACATCAATATCACTTCCACCCCATCTAACTTGGAATATTAGATTTGTCAATCCAGAAAATATCTGTATTACATTTTTTATTGAATATGAATTTGTTAGAATTCCATCGCGTATAATTTCACCGCTTGTTGGAGCATTAAACATCTGCAGCTCGCCGCGCAAATACATGAATTCTTCTTCAGTTATTACGATTGGACAATTCTCGGATGTTGCAGCAGGATCATCATGCCTAAGGCAATAGCTCGGATGAAATGCCCACAAACTCACGCCAATGAATTTAGGATTATTTTTATCAATACTATCAAAGCCTGCTCTGAAATAATCGAACATCTTATAGCTGGTATTTTCGGTGATAACATGACCCGGGTGTGTTTGCTGCCACTCATATTCAGTGCCTGTAGCAATTGCTGGTAATCCGATAATGCCCCTTCCTTTTCCTAAATTCAGACGCGAAAGAAAAGTTGATGAGTGATGGTCAGCTGCGCTCTTGTAGGAGCTAAGATCTTTAGCCTTATCATAATTCATCAATACAACAAAATCAGCGCGCTTATCCAAATCTAAGGGGAAAAGCACTCCATCCTGAGCAGTTGCACTTATTATATATTTAAACTCATTATCGCCCAAACTTTCCCTTAATTTGTAAATAAGCGAAACTGTATTTGAATTATCAGGCTCAATATTCAAATGAACGCCTTTTTCATTTATTATTAAATCAGCTATTTTATCTGCCAGAGTCTTGAGCTCAGAAGAACTCAAATCGCTGAACTTTTTCCCTACGGTATTATAATCGCCGCGGTCAATCATTGGATAAACCTCTAGCTCTGGAAAATTAGATTTGCACCAATTAAGTTTACTTGAATCGTAAACAATACTCAGAGAATCAACATCTATGCGGCCGGCTTTACAAAAGAGGTACCTTATTTTATCGTTATCAAGTGCCTTAGAGTTATGAGCTTTGATTTGAGAAATATAGACTTGATTATACTGATCCTCCGCAGAATAAACCCATGCGGCATTTCCTTTTATGTAAGGAGTTGTGTATGTGCTGAGATATGAATATTCAAACAAAACATAGCCATTAGAAATCAAAGCACTTGATGTTGAAATATCGCTTTTTATTTTATCTATTGCATTGTCCCTATTCACTTTTAAATTATGAGTTCTTGTGGCAGGAGCATACTTACATCCCTTTCCAGCACATGTGGCTGAGTAGAACACATTTGCCCCAGAAATAAGTAAATTAGATTCCGTTTTTCCCTCTGCTCCATTATAAATCATTGGATGCAAAAATTCTATATGCTGAGCAAGCGCACCCACATCTTGACCAACACTTGCATCAGCCGGAAATGTGAACAGATCCGCAGAAAGAACTATATCCCTGCCTTTTTGCTGCTCAATCTTTGCCAGCTCGTTTTTAACTTCTGCAACAAAATTAGTTATAACATTTTTATCAACTGTTGGATTACAAGTGCTATTCCTTTCAGGATATCTCACATAGTCTAGATTTATTCCATCAATATTATAATTTGGATTTGCTGCAATCTCTTTTATGATACTTAGCTCAAAATTTCTAACCTCAGGAATTGCAGGATTTACAAATCCTTCACATCCAGGAACTTCTATTTGGGCGCGTGTTTTTCCAATCAACTCTGGATGCTCTAGAAGCATATTGTCATTGAACAAAGTAATCCAGGCATGAACTTTGATATTGTTATCATGAAATGATTTAATCCAAGTTTTTAGAAAATCGTTTCCTTTTGCATAAGGAACAACTACTGATGGATATTGAGTTTGTTGGTAGTAGAGATAATCCTGAAACGCGTCGCCACCAAAATTACCGCTTCTAAAATTAACATAAGCCGCATCTATATCTATTCCAAACGTACCTTCAATTCTTTTAATGTCTGAAATTACAGTATTGATATCATGCGGATTCCCGTAATGGTCTGCAGGCCGTGCAAAAGGTCTTATAAAAAATCCGCGGATATAATTAGTTTTTGCAAGAGCTGTTGTCACACTAAAAGCACTATATTTCCATTCCCTGTCCAGCTCCCCAGAAGGCTGGCCGCCTGAGAGAGTTTTGAAAAGTGCTGCAGTAGCATCATAAGCCCCTGTGCGCGCAGTGCTTGGAACTTTCCAGGAAAAGTTTAAACTCTTTGAAGCGCCGGCTGTAAGAAATGTTTGTTGATAAGGTGTATCAGAAATAACTCCGCCTGAGTCGCGCACAGAAAATTTAACATAAAATGTGTTATCCTTAGTTCCTGTATTTTTTACAGTTATGTTTGCGCGCACAGTATCCTCTGGCCTGAAAGTTCCAGGACTTACTGTAAAAGATGTTATTTCTCCCTTTACCACATCTGTTGAAACGCTAAATGCATTGTATTTCCACTGCCTTGCAACTTCATCGGAAAGTTTTCCGCCTGATTGAGTTTTCCAGACAGCAGTCACTGCATTATAAGTTCCAGAGACAGGGGTGCTTGGAACAGTCCACTTAAAAGTAAGTGTTTTTGAACTTCCAACTGAAAGATAAGCCTCCTGATAGGGAATATCAATATAGTTTCTGTTTGGGTCCTGTAAGGAATAGCCAACATAAAATCTGTATGCATTCGTGCCTGTGTTCTTGATAGTAACAGTTGCGTTAACAGTGTCGCCTGGGTTGAAGGTTCCAGAATTGACCACAAACGAGGTTATATCAGCTTTGATTACAGGCTGTGCTGGAGTTTCTGAAACTGAAACAGGAATGAGAAAAGATTTTGTCCATGTTCCTTTGTCCCATCCGTTTGCAACTGCTTTTACATCAATCCCCACATTATAGTTCTTAGGAGTTGAGGAGGCTAGAAAAGAATATGAAAATTGTTTATTGGCCGGGCAAAAAAGCCCACAAGCAGGAACTGACCCTTTGAAAACATTGTTAATGTAAATGTCCAGCGATGTGAGCCTAAGTGTGTTGCCAACAGTTACAGTAAGCGTGATTGTGTTTGAAGGAGTTGTTGCAACAGATGTTGGGGAAACGCTTGCGTGCAGTTCGCCTATATGAAAAGCAAAGGTGCTGTATGATAATGAAACAGAAAATAGTATAAAAAATAATAGTATTACAGCAAATTTTAGAGATTTCTGTCTAGGAAATAAAAATTTTCGTACCACCACTCCCACTCTTAAAAATAATTGATTGAACAGTATTTATAATTAACTTTTATTTCCTCTTTATCTTAAACTCTCTGGTTGTCTGGCGTGCAACCGCAGCAAGAACACCGCGGATTTGCTCCTTTGTAATTTTTCCCTTAATCTGACCGCTCTGCGCCAATCTTATTAATTCGCTTGCGGCAATGAAAGCGTTTTGCTCATTTGCAATTTTTGCATTGTTCCACTGGTCCCACGCATCTGCGGTTAAAAGATTTTTCATTGCAGTCTCGATTTCTGTTTTTGCCCGGGAAATTGCCTGCTCTCTTGCTGTGGATTCATGTTGAGAGCGCTGTAATTCAGCAAGCTTTCGCTGCCTTATTGCTTCTAATTCGTCATCGGAAATTTCTGCCATATTCCTCCACACGCCCCAATTTAGAACTTTTTAGGCGGACATTACATATACTCGATAGTGGGTATTTTTGCAATTTATCATCAACTCTATCAATATTTCCTGACTGCGCATCAAAGCTTGATATACTATCACCAGGAAGACTGTCGTACTTGTAATGGTAGAATATCTCTACATATTCTATATTTTTTCTTTTGAGTTGCCAATTTAGAATACTAACTATAGGTTTTATACTTCCCTCGAGAAGTTGTGGCTCTACATCGACTTGAATGCGTTTTGAAGAGAGGGATCGCTCCCAAAAGGGACCTAACCAAATAAAACTTAACGTATGCCCATTGCTTAAGTCAAGGGGTACTTGAATTTTAGGCGATACTTTAGATTTCCAGTATACCTCAAGTGCTAAATTATACCAATTTCCTTCCATTTCATAAGTAGCGAGACAAATTCCTTTATAGAATGTGGGAGGTGTGGTACTCTTATCTAAAACAAATATTAGCTTGTCATTTAGATTTAACAATCTTTTCATATGAAAAGTAGTTTGCACGTAACTATTTATTTCTTTTTCTTGACAGGCTCAACCAGCTTTATTTCCCCTTCGCCTTTTTTCTTTTCCTTTGCCTTTTCCTTATCTATTTTTTCAATTTCAGGGCGGATTTCTTTTTCTCTGTGCTTTTCAACTTTCGGAGTCTTAGAAACTTTGAAAGCAATTGAATCCAGGAATTTTATTCCGGCAGGAGTTATTTCGCGGCCTTTTTTTCCTTTTTTTACATAGCCTGCCTTTTCAAGCTGCTGCAATAAAACACGAATTATTTTTCCGCCGCTGGGATAGTGATGCTCTGGCCTTGAGCCGCGATTTTTTCTTCCGCCATATTCTGTTCGTAATCTTGAAATTCCAATTGGGCCTTTTACATAAAGTTTTCTCAAAAGCGCGGCTGCGCGGATATACCAAAAATCCTCTTGCTCAGGCGGCCTTTCTCTGGAAACTCCTGATTTTGCAAAAAGTGCCCACTCTGGCTGAGCTAATGCCTCGTTTTTCTTTAGCTCCTCTTTTGCAAATTCTATCAAGTCGTTTGCGTCAACATCGAATACTTTTACCATAGTAGAAGTGCGATTTCTATCAACTGATTTATTTATTAACCTTTCCTTTTATACGGAATTCTCTTAACCGCGCCGCAGTTTTTGCAAGTAATTATTAAGCGCTGTTTATTGAGCCTGATTGAAGCTGAAGCACCAGCTTTTAAATAGTAAAAACACTTTTTGCAAAAACTTCTTTTTAAAGCAAGCGGAATTCTTACTCTGTATTTTAAGGCAATTCTCCATGCCTGCTTTATGTAATTTTTGGCCCTTTCAGGATTTGTGCGAAAGATTTTTTCAGCCTCGGAAAAAAGAATTTCAATTCTCTCGCGAGAGATTTGTTTTTGCCAGTCAGGTTTTTTGAAGCGCTTCATGAAATGAGATAAGCCTTTCCTAAATAAATCCTTTGAGCTTTATCCATATTATATTTATATACTCAACTCACCTAACAATTATTTGAGTTATGAAGAAAACAGGCTTTGATAAATTCAGAAAATACCTACCTTTTTTATTCATAGTTATTATTGCCATTCTTCTTTTGTCCACGCGGAATAATTTTCCCACTGGCCTTCAAACCTATACTCTAAATACACTTTCAGATGGCTCAACTCAAAAAAATTTAATATTTGAAAATGCCGGTGAAAAAACAGAATTTTTAAAAATAGCAAAAAATGCCACTGTTACAAATGCTTCTCTTACTTTGAGCGGTTTTTCAATATATAGAGGTGATGGAATTGTGCATGCTGAAAATCTTACTTACATAGACAGCATAGGCAATTTTAGCAGATATAATTCATATAACAATATATACGCAATTTCCTATGCGGTCACTCACTGCGGCCCGGGCGGTAATGTTCCTACAAACTTTACAACTTTCACACAAATAACTGAGCAGCAATATAATGATCCTTCTAATATAAATGCCAGCGGTACATTTTATGTTTTAAATACAAGTAAGTTTGCACAAAATGTTGTTTGCGGCGAGCCTCCTAATAAAAACAAGCCGCATGAAATATATTACGAATATTATTTGCCTTTTGCCCCAACTGACCCAAATTTAGATGTTGGAAATGATGCTGATTTACAGTGGTATTATTCTGGAGAGTTTAAAACTACAGAAACCACTCCTGAGTTTACAGCAGAACTGAATGAATATTTATCAACATGCACCCCAGATTCAAATGGCAATTGCACAATTCCACTGCTTTTTCATTCAAGTTCTGCAGGCGGAATTTTGGAAGTTTCAGATATAAAGGTTACTTATGAGATTCCAATTCCTAAAGATACAACTCCGCCAAATGTTTCAATAACTCATAGTCCACAAAATCTAACAACAGGACAAACTGTTACCTTTACTGCAATAGCAACAGATAATGTTGGCATACAAATGATTTCAATGTGGATTGTTAACCCAAGTGGGGGCGGATGGGCTTATTCCTGCACAACCTCTCCATGTACATACTCAATTGTCGCCTCACTCGCAGGAACATATACTTACTATGCTGTAGCAAATGACACTTCATTGAATTATGGAAGAGATCCGGCAACTGGGACAAAGAGTTTTATAGTCTCACAACCAGCAGACACGATTCCTCCAAATGTTTCAATTTCTCATTCTCCTTCAAGCCCAACAACATCTGATTCAGTAATAATTACAGCAACAGCTTCTGACAATGTCGGCATAAGTAGTATCAGAATATACGTTGACGCTGTATTAAAAAATACTTGCACGAGTTCTCCTTGCACAACAACAGCACAAACTTACTCTACAGGAAACCACACTTATTGGGCAAATGCTTCTGATGCTGCTGGAAATACTGCAAATAGTGGGATAAAGAGTTTTACGGTTAGCAGTGCTCCCAAAACATTTACCTACTACATCAATACACTTTCGGATGGTTCTACCGAGAAGAATTTAACATTTACAAGAGCAGAAAATCAAGTTGTTTTCTTAAAGATGCTGAAAAATACTTCCGTCACAAATGCCACCCTTTCAATAAAAGGATTAGCTACACAAGAACTATACGAGTATCCAGGCTATGTGGATAGCCCATTAAAAGACATCTATAGATTTACAACGAAATATCCCATATATACAGCATCTTCTATTAACTGGGATTGCGGAGGTTGGAAATATACTCCAGTTGGTGCCCCTGTTTCTTTTGTAGGTGCAATAAGCGAAGCTGAATATAAAGATCCACGGTTAATAGAACAAAAATATGGGCAATATGATATGTGGGCTTTTTATGTTCAAAACCAAAGTAAGTTCATATGGAAGATGGTTTTGCGTTATACTTCTGGTATAGCCGAAGGACAAACTGTTACTTTTAGATGCGCAGAAAATGGTTCTCTTGTCTCTGATGATAACTATGCCTATCATTATATAGATGAATTTGGTAATCCCACAACAGTTTATGGTTATCGGTTTATAAGTTATGCTGCTACAGTTCCTTCTTTCACAAACAAGCCCTCTCTTGATGTTGCCAATGATGGAGATGTACAATGGTCTTATCTAGGAGAGTTTAAAATCACAGAAAGCACCTCTAATTTTTCAGCAGAAATCAATGATTTCCTAAGAACCTGTAGTTCTGATTCAAGTGGTAACTGTTTAGTTCCATTGATTTTTCACTCAGATTCTGCTGGTATTTTAAAGATTTCAAATATTTTCATAGAATATGTTTATCTCACTCTCGAAGACACAACTCCCCCAATCGTAAGCAGTATATCCCCAACAACTGCAATTCTAAATAACGCAACTAATTTTACAATAACTGCAACTGATAATGTAAATGTAAGTTATTGCAACTTCCGCTGGGATGGCTCAACTCAAAAGTTAATGATTAAATCCGGCGCCCAAACATGGTGGACTTTATTTACCCCAAATAAAACTGGAACATACACAGCACAGGCTGTCTGCAGCGATGGCGCAAACACAGGATATGGACAAAACACAACAATAACTGTAAAAAGTAACATTACTTTCCCACAATTCTCAAAAATCCCAGATATAGATGGGGATGGTATTGAGGAAACTTTAGTTAATACAGGAGTGGTTGGGCAAGCTATTAACAATAGCAATGCAGAGCCTGAAGCAACAATAATTCCAGTTATAACATATGAGGCAGGAAAAGACCTAAATGGGGATGGCGACATTTATGATTACATTTTGCGATTATACAATAAAAATACAGGAATCATTGAAAATACTAACATTTCTACATACACTGCTTCTGGAGATGGCAATATTATTGCTTTTTCAGTTTGGAACTACACAGAGGGCATATTTTATTTGAATTACTATGATATTCTTACAAAAGAATTAACAAGAAGTGTTTTGTCAGTCAGAGATGGTATCCGCGAGGTAAGTGTTTCAAGCGGAATTATTGCCCTTATTATGGGGAGTTACCCGAACTATTATCTTGCCTATTACAATACTGGCAATAAGCAGTTTGTGAATACGAGTTATGCTACAGCATATGAGTCGGTTGACATAGCAGATGGGATAATTGCATTCCGTTCGGCTCCAGAAAATAAATTGAAATTATACTACATAGATAGAAATGCATTAGTTGATACAAATATTTCCATTGGTGCATCCGGCTTTGCTTTTTATAATAATATTGTTGTTTTTACAACGCCTTATCCTGAGAATAAATTAAAATATTATAATATCGCAACAGGAGAAGTTGCAGATATAGGCGGTCTCGCAGGATATTTTGCTACGGCAGTTTCTAATAAAGCAATCGCTATAGTTGATGGTATCAATCCTATAATAAGATATTACGATATCCTAACCAAAAAGTTGATTAACACAAATGTTGTTGGAAGCGGCCTAACTTTCTACAACAATACGCTAGTTTTTACCACAGGGGAAATATACTATGACCGTAATGCAGGAATTATTATAAGTGAAGATTTAGATGGCGATGGTGTGGCGAGTTATTTCAAGAATATAATAAGATATATAATTTTCTCCGGCGGCAAACCAATTATTAAAGATTCTGATAATGACGGAATTCCAGACTCGCAGGACAACTGCCCGCTAATCTACAATCCTAAACAAGAAAACTTTGACAAAGACAGCCAAGGAGATGCCTGCGATTTGGATGATGACAACGATGGAATTCCAGACATATTTGATTACATTCAGGGAAATGCCAGCAATATTATTTCAAACATAAACATTACAATAAAAATAAACAACTCGGGCGATATTTTTAAAATAATAAATGGAACATTGCCAGTTGATTTTATTTCTACCGGAGACAATAGAGTGCTAATACAATTTAATTTCACATTTAATAGCTCAAAGATTTTGGATTTCAGCAACATAACAATTAAAGAGGAGCAGATAAGAGGGGCTAAAGGAATTTTAATAAGGGGCGTTAATCTAACTCCTGAAGGAAGGACAAAGTCGATGTATCTTGACAAGACAACTGCGGACAACAAAGTTTGCATAAAAGATGCTGAAGTGGAAAATCTAATAGACATTACAAGCACATGCACTGGCACAAACGAAAAGTTGCTCACATGCGATGGAACTTTGCAAAATGAGCATAGGTGCACATTGGTAAATGGAAATCGCTATCTGATTACAGGATTGCACTATTCTGCAGCTGCTGAGTATGTTCCTCCATCAATACCTGCTCCAAGTACAGGAACTAGTGGTACAGGAGGAGGAGGGGGAGGGGGTGGTGCTCAGTTGCTAAATAAGAGTCAAGCCACTGAGAAAAATAAAACACCAGAGCAGGCAATAATTCCTGCGGAAACTGGGGAGAAGAAAGCACCTGAAATAATTCAGGAAATTGAAAAAAAGGAGGAAGTTAAAAAAGAAACCCCGATCCTAATTTATGGAATTATTGTTTTAGTTGTTGCAGCGTTAATTTTGATTTCATACTCCTTTTTAAGAAAAGAAAAATAGAGTCTATAAAAAATTAAAGCCCGCGCGCCAAATCATAAATCTTTCTTTCCTTGCGCGCATCCTTTTTGCAGTATCTTTTGTTGTTGAACATTTTGGAGCAGGATTTGTGGACTGGATTGCCACAGGTAGAGCAACTCAACCCTTCTGTTGTTTCTGTGGAGCAAGTGATACAAGTTGGCATGTTTTTATTCAGGATACCTCTTTTTTGTTAGTTCAGCCTTATGACTCCATTCTTGAGCTAAAGCAATTTGCAAGTTTTTTGCATATACCCTTTGTTTGCCATACATCGCGTGCCATTGCCTTGGATTAATTCTCAGTACTCTATTGTAAAGATTAAGCGCTCCATCTAAATATCCTAATTCAAGAAGGCAATTTGCTTTATTAAGCATAGCTGCCTCTTTAACCTTGCTTTTTACATCTTTATCTCTAATAATTTCGGCAAGCTCAAGAATCTTATCAAAAAAATCTTTTATAGCAACTTCTAAATTCCCTTGTTTTTTAAAACAAAGACCTTGAAGTAAAAGAGTGTCAATATCATTTGGATAATCAGACAATATAATAGCACAGAGAGCACTTGCTTCGCTGTATCGCTTTTGCATATAGAATTCACGTGCCTGATCAATTTGTTCTTTGAGTTCTTCGTTTTTTTCTTCTAAAAATTTTGCTAAAAAATCCTCTGTCATAAGATAAGTGTAGCTTATATAATATATAATATTTTGTGGTGGGCCCAGCAGGATTCGAACCTGCGGCCTCCACTGTGTGAGAGTGGCATCATACCGCTAGACTATGGGCCCGAATTTTAACAAATAAAGAATAAGTTAGTTCCTATAAATAGATTATAGAAATATTATTTAGGAGGGAGCATGTAATTAACTGCATCTCTCTCTGTATCGCTCCCTGTTTCTGTCAGATAGTTTACTTTGAGGGTTAAGTCAAATTTATCAAAGGTTGTTCCCATATCAGGAGTTCTTACAAGCAACTCCCAAGCATCTGCTGTTGAATCAAATGTTGGGCCAAATTTCTCTACTAGCTCTTTTCCATCTAATATTGCTTTTAGGTTTTCAAGAGTTAACCCAGAGCGCACTAAAGTGTTCTTGTAAATTACTTTAAATTTAATATGGCGTATAGCGCCTTTAATCCAATCTTTTGGACTTGCTTCTGTAGGAGCTAATATACTGACTTTCAATAGAACTTGTGGCTCGGGTACATCATAAGGCGGTAGTGGAGATTTCTTGGGGGGAATTGGAAGAGGAACTATTGGCTCAGGAGATATGATTTCTTTTGATGGTGTTGGTAATGATGTTGCTGTTGTAACTTTTATTGTTGCGCTTGCCTCTGAAACCTCTTTTGTACTTGATGTAACAGTGAGTTTGAAATTATAAGTTCCTTCTTTTTCATAAGTATGCTTACTTGTTGTTGATATCCTTTTTTCTGAAATCTCCTTTGTCTCTGTTTTCCCATCTCCAAAATCAATTGTGTACTGCTTTACTGTTCCCTCAACCGCAGCGACTGTCCAGCCAATTGAGCACTCTTTACTTGGAGCGCAGTATCTATTTGCGACTTTTGCATAAATTGCTCTCGAAACTCCTTCCTGGCCTTTTGCGCGCACTGTAATAAAAGCAAAATCAGTATCGCGAGCTCCTTTGTCAGTAATTACAGTGAGCTGCGCCATGTAATTGCCAGTTTTTTCAGGAGTAAATTTGTAAACAACCCCACTAAACTCTTTCGGTCCTTTTAGTGAAGGGGACACTATGCGCCAATTATATTTTATAATTTTCTGCCCCTCAACTGCTTTTGAATTTCCTCCGCTTAGAACAACAGGATTGTTAAGCATAACAGTCTGATCAGGGCCTGCATTTGCCTGAACTTGCTTTCCTTTTTGAATTGCATATAGAGTTGGGCCAGGTCCGAAGGCTGCAACCCCAACTACAAAACCGGCTAAAATAACAGCTAGGACTAGTCTAGACATTGTGCTGCTTAAAAAACCTTTATTTGCGCGCATAATCTTAAACTGTGAATAACTAAGTATTTAAATATTCGGTTTAGCCGCTCATAATTTTTTTGAAAGCAGCATCAATAATTTCTTTTTTGTAGCCGTGAATATAGAGAACATGCCTCAAATAATCATCCATATAGCCGCGATCTAGGCGCCTTTTTATCCAATCAACTAACTCTGGCCGTGCATTTAAATCCTTTACCAATTTTTTAAGGTGATGTAGGGGATGATATCTGTAAGCATGAAATCCGCCCCACACAGCTAAAAATCCGCCGATGGGAAAAATAACAATTCCTGCAAATATCGCATAAAATGAGCCCACCCTGTATTCATGTCTCTCAATTAGAGCAGCGGCTGCAAACAAAAGGAGTGAAAAAGGAATCAGTGCAAGCGCAGGAATTCCAATATAAGTTGTTGAGAGCAAAATTGAGATAATAAAAGTTGAGGCTGCGCCTGTTAGTACTAGAAGCAGGATTTTTGCTTTAGTGTCAATAACAAAAATATTTTTGACGTGGGTTTCAATATTTTTAATTCGAGCTTCCATAGTAGTAAAATAAGTCCTTCAAGAAGTATTTTAACTTTACCCTATGCTTATCTCAGATTTCGTGCTTTCATGGCCGCGACTATTCCAAGGATTCCAATTATCAGGGTAAGTATCCCGCCTATCATGAGCAGAATCCAGGCAGGACTTGCTTTTCCGCCTTTTGCTTGGAATGCGCCAACTAACAATAGAATGGCTGCTATCAGATAGAAAATACTAATAAAAACTCCAAGTGTCGTTGAAAACCCTAAAGTTAGGATTCCATAGAAAACCGCTGCCAATAGTGCTATAATTCCATTTACCAGTCCAAGCACGAATGCCAGTTGCGAATCTTCCATCAGGAGAACTAACAATTTGTTATTTATAAGTTTTTGCTATATGCACAAAATTTGCATAGATTTCGCGGCCAAATTGAGAGTGCTGGACTTCTGGATGGAACTGAACTCCGTAAATCGGCCTAGAAATATGTTTAATTGCTTCAAAAGCGCAAGTATCTGAATGCGCCAAAAGTTCTAATTCAGGAGAAATTTCTGAAACTTCATCATTGTGTGATTCCCAAACAGCAAATTTTACAGGCAATCCTTTAAACAAACCCTCATGCTTGTCAATTATTATTTCTGTTTTTCCATATTCTGGAGTCCCGCTATCTGATTCAGATGCTGAGCGAACTTTTCCACCAAAAAATTCCCCTATTAATTGATGGCCTGCGCACATTCCTAAAATTGGGCCTTTGAATTTTTCCAAATAAATTGGACAATTTCCCATAGAAGCTCCCTGGCTTACTAGCCCTCCGCTTCCGGAAAAACAAAGAGCATCCGCATCTTTGATTTGCTCCAAAGGAGTTGTGTTTGGAACAATTTTTGTTTCAACTTTTAAGTCCTGAAGAGTTCTGTAAATTCTGTGTGTATATTGGCTGCCGTTGTCAATTACAATTATTTTCATTTAAAATATTCCTCCAAGTGCCGGCTCAAATCAATTGGGTCGAATGCACCGAGGATTTCTTCCTTCAGCTCAAAAATTACATCAGCTATCCCATCAAAAGTTCCCATAAGTTCTGATAAGCTTAAATTCCTTAAGATATCCCAATCATTTCCGCGCGCAAACCTGGAAATTGGAGGAGTAAAAGCTATTAGAACTATCATTTCCCCTTTCTTATTTCTTTCTTTTGAGGGGGCATATGAAAGCTGGAGATAGAATTTTTTCCCTAATTCGCGGCTGCTCAAAATCCTTTGCACTTTTTTTATTGCTCCTTTCACCCTAAAGTATCGTTTTACTTCCTTTCTTATTGACCGATATTTAGCTTTAAAGATTTTTGTTGTTGAAGTGTCAATATCGACTTCAACATCATTTGGTTTGATAGTAAGTGCATAAGTAAATGGAGCAAATTGCGATGCCCAAGGCTTTGTTCTATAAGCGCCAAGAAGCCTGTTCATGGTAAAATATATGTCTTCAGTTGACATGCGCGCAACAATATATGTGCCTGACGCAAAAACAAGATCTGCAACAATGAGGTCTCTTTCTTTTGAAAATAGCGCACGCCGTAATATTTTGTCAATAAGGACACTGTGCTCTTTAATTATTTTGCCCAGTTCAACATCCTTTATTCTTTCTACTTCTACAAGTGCTTCTGGTTTGTACTCTTCGCTTCCAATAACCTCCTCTCGTCCAGATACGAATTGAAAGCGTGGATAGTAAAGACCGCCAAGATTGAACTCCTGATAAAATGTTGCCAATTGTTTGCGCGGAATCTGTGTATAAACGCCTTCGCGCGCTGTAAATAATAATTCTTTAAACGGATCGAAAACATCTTTTCTAAAGTTTCTTATAAATCCAATATATTCTCTCTCAGTTTTAAGTCTATCAAGTGCATCGAAAATTTCCTTTCTTCCCAAATATGCATGAGCTTTTTTTCTTCTCAGACTCAAAAATCGTGCCATGAGCACGGCTATTAAATTAGAATATAGCATTGTAATTGGGACAAAAAGTCCTCCCAAAGTAGTTGCTCTGAAATCGTCTGGCATTTTATCCCCACTCAATTGTGCTTGGCGGTTTGTTAGTGATATCGTATACAACGCGGTTAATATTCCTTTCCCACAGAATACTAAGCCCAGCGGACTAGCGTACCTTCACGCTCAGCTTTTTTTAAGCTTTTTATGAAAAGAAAGTAACCAAGTGGAAACAAAACAATTGAGAAAAGTGCTAAATAAACTATTATAGAAAAAATCTCCCCGCCCCCTGCGCCTTGCAGCAAAATCAATCTTACCCCCCTGAGAGCGTAAGTGTGTGGCAAAAATTTTGAAATTGTTTGTACAATCGCGGGCAGTTTTTCAATTGGATAGTAAACACCTGCAACAAGAGCGGCAAATATTCCGGTAAGCCATGTTATTGGCTCAAGATCTCCTTTGGCTCCTCTTAAAAAAACAGCAGCTCCAAGAAGCCCAATCCCAGATAAGCTAATAATTGTAAGAAAGAGTATAACAAAAATCATCCACCAATTTGGTGGGAAAATTAAGTTTGCGCCAAACAAAAAAACCCCAAAAACAAGATAGAGTATGAGATTAAAAGTTGTCAAAATAAAGCTCCATACAATGGTTGAAAGCAAGTAATATCCCATTGTTCTTGAAGAAAGAAGTATTTCCATCCAGTTTGAGAAATAAGCGGTTCGTATAATCCTTAAGTAGTCATTTACTGCCATAAGCGCATATTGATTAAAAGCAATTCCAACAAGTACAAATGAGAAGAATGTTGTTCCATAAATAGCAACTGCAGAATTTGCGGCATTCCCAAAAGCCATTCCCAAAAAGAAAAAGATTGCTATGTTTGCGATCATTGCAACAATGGATGTGGCAAAGCTAACTCTAAACCTGAGCCACAGCTTAAGAGACCTTAAAGTGTTTATGTAAAGGATATCAAGCAATCTCATATCTCTGTGCCTCCAACGAGTTTCATAAATATCTGCTCCAGCGATTTTTTGCCGTGCTTTTTCTTCAACTCAGCAATTGTGCCACTGAAGAGCAGCTTTCCTTTATTCAGAATTCCAATCCGGTCACAGAGCTCCTCAGCCTCCCAGAGATTATGCGTGGCCATGATAATAGTTCTGTCGTGCTTTTTTAAATTCTTCTTAATGAAATTCCTTGTAAAATTTGCTGATACCGCATCAAGACCAGTTGTTGGCTCATCCAAAAGGTAAATTGGTTTTTCAGTGAGTAAAATACGGGCAATGTTTAGTTTTTGCCGCATTCCTGCGGATAAGTTTTCAGGTGAGGCATCTGCATATTCACCAAGGCCAATTAGTTTAAGCACTTCCTCTGCCTTTTTCTCAGCTTCATTCAACCCCAGTCCTTGCATCACTCCCCAATATTTTAGGTTGAAATTCAAAGGTAGTTTATAATCAAATATTATCCAACCAGAACTCATCAAAAATTCAATTGAGCCACGCACTTGTTCGCGGTCTTCAATAATATCTTTTCCATTAACAGAAACTGTTCCTTTCTCCGGGATCAGCAAGCCGGCAATAGTTTTTAGAAGGGTCGTTTTCCCAGCTCCATTTGGGCCAACTAATCCATAGATTTCTCCTTCTTTAATTTCTAAGCTCACTCTGTTTAGAGCTGTTACAAAGCCCATTTTTCCAGGCAGAGGGTATCTCTTTGTTAAGTTTGTTGTTTTTATCATATTACTACACCTAATGAAAAATGGTATTAATTAAAGTTGTTATAGAAACTATAAATATTATGAAGTAGACTTTAATTTTATACACATGGTTGTTATAATTAGAAATTTCAATGCAAAAAAAGATTTGCAAAGTTATGTTGATTTATATAATAGTGCAAATAACTACCACCGATTTTTTCAAGAAACTACACCAAAATCAGTCAAAGAGCTTATTTTAAACGACCCATTGTACAATAATGACTGGCACTTTGTGGCTTACGATAAGCGAAGATTTGTTGGAGCGGTCAGAGGACATCAAAGCCGAGAGTATAAGGGAATGAGCCCACCCACTGGACAAATTTTCTTTGCCATTCATCCAGGTTACTTGGAGACTGCAGGAGTGCAATTATTTGATCTTGTTTGCGACAAAATGAAGAGTGCAGGAATTCAAAAAGTGCATACCTCGCCGATCGTGAGAAATGATGATATTTGGGGGTTTTTAGATGGTTATGGATTTAAGCCAATATACGAAGGACATACGCTCAGATATAGAATTCCTCCACACCCGCTCAGTTTGCAACCGCCAGCAGGGCTACGAGAAAAAGTCTTTGAAAGTAGTGATAAGCCAAGGCTTATCTCTTTAATGTTTGAAAATATTGAAAAGAAGATTCAGGAGTACCTCTACAAAGAATTAGTATGGGGGGCAGAGCAAAATGGCTTTTTCCTATTAGAAAATGACAAGAGAGAAATTGTGGCTTTTGTAAAGAATGTAATTTGCTCAAGCGGTTTTCCATTTAGTGCTCTGATAAGTGGAACATCAATTGTTTATGAGGCTAAAAGCGGAGTTTCGCCCTACTTAATTAAGAGAAGCATTGAATGGGCAAGATCTAGGCGAACAAGATCTGTGCTTGCAAGTGCTGGCACAGCATCCCCTTCCCTAGGGATGTATCTAAATATTGGGTTTAAAAAAGAGACAAGAAACCCCAATATAAGACTTTACGAAAGAAATCTTTAAATAAGTGCAACTTCACGAAACAAATGGTGCTAAGATGTACTACATAAGAAGTCCTGAAATAATTTATAGAAAAGAGCCAAATGGCGGCACTGTTTTTAACAGAAGAACAACAATAGCAAGAGAGATAAATCTAACTGCTGCTCGAATTTTTGAGTGTTGTGATGGCGATAAGACTGTGAATGATATTGCAAAGGTTATCTGCGAGGAATTTGAAAATGTTGATTTCCCAATTGCCCTTCGCGATACAAAGAATGTTTTAGAAAAGATGTTTGAGCACAAACTTATTGTTAAAAGTGAAGACAAAGTTGAGCCTGAGATTTCATATTACGAAAAGTACAAAGGAGTTCAAGTCAGTGGCATAAGGCGACCGCTGTGGGCGGATATTGAATTTACACTAAAATGCAATTTAAAATGCGTTCACTGCTCTGCAAATGCGGGCTTTGCAAAAGAAAAGGAATTGACAACAGCAGAGTGCAAGAAGATGCTGGATGATATACAGGAGGCGGGTATAATAGGTGTAACTTTTACAGGCGGCGAAGCATTAATGAGGGACGATGTTTTTGAGCTAGCAGAATATGCCAAAAAAATTGGGCTCGCACCTGTTCTTTTTTCAAATGGCTTCTTTATTGATAATAGCAATGCAAAGAAAATCAAGGAGCTCTTTAGCATAGTTCAAATATCCATAGATGGCTCAACACCTGAAATGCATGATAAATTTAGGGGAGTGCCAACATCTTGGAAAAGAGCAACTAACGCAGTTAGAATGCTTGCTGAGCTTGGCCATATAGTCATGGTGTCATCTGTTATGACCTCAGCAGATATGCCTGAGATGAGAAAGAGGGTGGAGTTAGCAATAAGTTTAGGCGCGCCTATAATCAGACTTGGCTTTGCTCAGCCTATGGGACGTGGCGCAGGAATAGTATCCGAACTCACGCCTGACCAAACGCGCAGCTTTGTAGCAGCAGTTCTTGAACTTTCAAAGGAATATCAACAGAAGATAGCTGTTGATATAGATGAGCCGCTTGAAGATTTGTTTAATTTAGAGAGATGGGACAAAAAAGTTGCGCCTCGCAAAATGTGCGGTGCTGCAATACATAGAATTGCAATTGACCCAGAAGGTAATGTAAAACCATGTATTCTTTTAGGAGGGTGGCCCGAATTCACAGGCGGAAATGTAAGAGAGCGAACAGTCTGGGATATTATAGAAAATTCTGAAATTTTCAAACTCTTCCGCTCTATGAGCGTTGACCAATTTGAGCGCTGTGGTATCTGCACTTTCAAGTATGCCTGTGGAGGATCGTGCAGAGCAATAGTATATCTGTATAACAAAGATCGCTATCCTGAAAAAGATCGCTTTAAAGCACTATATGCAACACCACCGCATTGCTTTGAATTCAAAGAAATAGAGAATGTTATAGCTACTTAATCCACGTACTAAAAATTAATACTATTCTTAGTAAAGCTCTATGCTTAGCGTGCTTAGCATGCAGAGTCTTCCAGTGGTATCGCCCATACACATGGGGACTGGCGGCTGAACTTCTGGTGCTACATATTCCATAGTTACCACATAGGGAGTTGTATGAATAATTTATATACTTTACTCTTAAATTGCATTGCTTTGAGTTCAAAAGAAGAGAGAACACAGTAAGTATTTAATATAACTACTAAATTTTAATGCCACTCTCTAGATGAGTGAAATTCCACCCAACATGCAAAGCCTTCCAACTCTGTCGCCCATGCACATTGGAACTGGTGGTCGAAGTTCTGGTGTTACATACTCCATATTTATCAGAGAAGGAGTCGTATGAACAGTTTATATACTTTACTTTTAAAAAATATTAAAAATTCATTCCCACTCGATTGTTGAAGGCGGCTTATTTGTAATATCATAAACCACCCTGTTAATATCTTTTTTCAAGGTATTGTGAATGCGAATTGCAATTTTTTCCAAAAGTTCTGGGGGAATTTTTAAAAAATTCGCAGTCATTCCATCAAAACTTTCAACTGCGCGCAGGCCAATTGTATAGCCATATGCGCGCAAATCCCCGTGCACTCCAACTGTTCTAATTGGGAGAAGAACTGCAAAATATTGCCAGGGCAAATTTATTTTTTCCTCATTTGCGGCTTTTTCCAATTCTTCGCGCCAAATAAAATCAGCCTCCTGCAAAAGTTTTGCTCTTTCCTCTGTAACTTCTCCCAGAATTCTAACCGCAAGCCCTGGACCCGGGAATGGTTGTTTGTTTACAATGGAATCTGGAATTTCTAAATTCTTTCCAACTTCCCGAACTTCATCTTTGTACAAATCCCTCAAAGGCTCAACTAATTTTAATTGCATTTCCTTTGGAAGCCCGCCAACATTGTGGTGGGTTTTTATTGTATCTCTGAGCCCGCCTCCTGATTCGATCCAATCAGGAGCAATTGTTCCCTGAATTAAATATTGAACATCTTTTACTTTTTCAGCCTCTTCCTCAAAAATTCTTATAAAAAGTTCTCCAATTATCTTGCGCTTTTCCTCCGGATGAGTAATTCCATTTAAAGCAGTGTAAAATTTTTGCTTTGCATCAACAAATCTAACAGTTAATCCAAAACTTTTCAAAACTTCAACAACCTGTGCGCTTTCATTTTTCCGCATTAGTCCAGTATCAACATGAACTGCAGTTAAATTTTTTCCAATTGCGCGGTGGCACAAAATAGCTGCAACTGTACTATCAACTCCTCCAGAGGCTGCAATAATAGCTTTACCAGACTTGATAGTATTTTTTATTTCAGAAATCGCTTTTTGAACAAATTCTTCCGCTTCTACCATATTAAAAAATGGATGAGGTTATTTATAAACTATGCTTTTTGAGGGGAAAATTATTTTATTTCCCTTAATTGCCTTGCCAACGACAAAAGGATTTTCTTTTCTTAAGAGCGCTAAAGTTTTCTTTACCTGATTTTTTGGAACAACAACGCAAAACCCGATTCCCATATTAAAAGTTTTAAACATTTCAAAATCAGAAACTTTTCCTGCGCGTTGAATCTGTGTGAAAATTTTGTGTGGCCGCGGCCAGTTTTCAATTTTAAACCCGATTTTTTTGTTCAGGCGCAAAAGATTTTTCAATCCGCCACCTGTCATATGAGCTAACCCGAGAACTTGGGCAGAATTAATTAGTTTTAAAATTGGCTTTACATAAATTTTTGTAGGTTTCAAAAGTTCTGACGCAACTTTTTTATTATTTACATTTAGAACTTTGCGCGCAAGAGTTAATCCATTTGAATGTATTCCTGAACTCCTTAAACCAATTAAAACATCTCCGGCCTTAATTTTGCTCCCATCAATAATTTTTTTCTTTTCAACAATCCCAATTGCAGTGCCTGCTAAATCAAAAGCGTATTCGTTTGCGCCCTTGATTATTTCAGGAAGAATTGCAGTTTCGCCACCTACAATTGAGATTCCTGCCTGCTGCGCTCCTTTTGCAAGCCCGCGGCCGATTTCAGAAATAATTTTTCCATCTGGCTTTTTAATTGCTATATAATCCACCATTGCAATAGGAGTAACTCCTAAACAAATCAAATCATTAACATTCATTGCAACGCAATCAATTCCAACTGTATCATATTTACCCAGTTTTTGCGCAAGCAAGACTTTTGTTCCAACTCCATCAGTTGTAATTGCAACTGCTTTTCCATTCCCAATATCAACTGCGCTGCAATAATGCCCGATTTTTTGCAGAACTTTTTTAGAATAAGTTTTTCCAAGAATTTTTGCAATTGATTTTTTTGCAAGGTCTGCTTTAGAGATATTTACGCCTGCTTTTGAATAGGTCCAAGCCAACATGTTTTTCTCCCACTAATTAATATTGCAACCAATCCCCGCGAGCCCTTTCGTTTTTCTTAACTTCTACGCCCCAATCCCCAACAATATGATTTCGCTGCTCCATTTTTTGTGCTGGCGGAGTGGTTTGCGGAGGAGTGTAACTTGGTGTTGGAGCTGAAGGCTCAGAAGAGAAAAGAGGAAAAGCTGCGTATGAACTCGGAGAAGGGCTTGAAGTCGGAGGCTCAAAGTTATAAGTTTGAAGAGGTGAGCTGCTTGGATAGGAAATTGGATTCCCAGAAGCCTCGCCTGCTAAAACCTCTGGATATTTTAGTCCTAAAATTCTAATTGCAAGATAAGCTGCATTTTTCCCATTGTCGATTCCAACAGTTGCAACTGGAATTCCGCTCGGCATTTGCACCATTGAGAACAATGCATCCAGTCCCATAAGTTTAACATTTTTCGGAACTCCAATCACTGGCTTGTTTGTAAGCGCTGCAACATATCCGGGCAAAGCACCGGCTAATCCTGCAATGCAAATAAAAACTTCTGCGTCAGTTGTCAGAATAATTTGCTCAACCCTTTTTGGCTCCCTGTGCGCAGAGGCTTGCTCGTATTGGTAAGGAATGCTAAATTTGCCAAGAACCTCAATTGCCTTGTCCCCTACATCTTTGTCGGATTCACTAGCTATGATAACACAAACTTTTTTAGCCATAGTAGTTCACCAATTATGCGAAGTGATTTAAATATTTGCGCAAAGGTTGTAGTCACAGTATTAGTAAGCTATGATAAGCCTTGCTATAGATTTCAACTACGATCTCTATGTTATGAAAGCAGAGGACTTAAGTTTAAGTGGTGCTTTTAAAAAGTACCCGGGGTTTAGCTCTGCAAAAATTCTCCTCAACATTTTACTTTATCTAGCGTACATTTACTTATCACTCAAAGGCATAAGTATGCTTTAGAATAAACTTAAATATATAAAGGAGATAATAAAGGCTCATGGCATTGCCATTATTAATGATTGGAGTTGTTGTAATAATTCTTATTATAGTTGTGATTTTCTTCTCCTATTACAATGCAATCGTGCTTGCCTCAAACAGGATTACCAATGCGTGGAGCCAGATAGATGTTCAGCTAAAAAAGAGAGCAGATTTAGTTCCAAATTTAGTTGAGACTGTAAAGGGCTATGCAAGGCACGAGAAAACAATTTTCACAGAGGTTGCAAAAGCGCGCGAGCGCATGCTCAAACAGACTGACCCTCAGAAAAAAATGAAGGAGGCAAACCAATTTGCTGCTGCGCTTAAATCAATTTTTGCGATTGCAGAGAACTATCCCCAATTAAGGGCGAGTGAAAATTTTAAACTTTTGCAGGAGCAGCTTGATGGGATTGAGAGCAAAATCGCATACTCAAGGCAGTTCTACAACGATGAAGTCCTCGGCTACAACAATGCAATTTCAACAGTTCCCGGGATTTGGTTTGCGAAAATGATGGGGCGCACTGTGCAAATGCCATATTTGGAAACCCCAGAAGCTGAGCGCAGGGTTGTGAAAGTGAAGTTTGAATAAGTTTTAATATTAATTCTAATAATCTACGTTTATGAAGAAGTTTGACCATACGTCTTTTTATGAGGAAATCGCGCGCAACAAAAGGAAATCATATCTGCTCGTTTCATTTTTCTTTGTAATACTTTTTATTCTTGTTTTTGCGCTTGCTGTTATTTTCACGCCGTTTTATGCTATTTTCGTACTCCCGATTGCAACCCTGCTGATAATTCTGCATATCTATCGCGCTTACAATTATGGGGATGCATCAATCCTGAAAGCCGTGAATGCGCAGCCTGCTGATCCAGTAAAACACAGGTATTTGATTGACACTGCTGAGGGATTGGCAATTGCTGCAGGAATTCCTGCGCCAAAAGTTTATGTGATGGAATCTGAGGAAATAAATGCTTTTGCAACAGGAAAAGACCCTGAGCACGCTTCCATAACTTTCACGACAGGCGCTCTGAAAAATCTGAAAAGGGATGAGATTGAAGGAGTCATGGGGCATGAGATTTCCCATATAGCAAATTATGATGTAAAGTATGCAACTCTTGTTGTAGCGCTTGTTGGAATAATTGCAATAATCAGCTATATCTTCCTGCGCTCTCTGAGGCATGGGAGTTTTGGCGGAGGCGGTGGAAAAAAAGGCGGGGCTATTATACTTGTAATAATTATTGCAGGAGTGATTCTCGCAGTTTTGGCCCCGATTGCAACAAGAATAGTTCAGGCATCAATTTCAAGAAAGCGCGAGTTATTGGCAGATGCAACAGGAGCAAAAATAACAAGGTATCCGGATGGGCTTGCAAATGCTCTTGAGAAAATTTTGAAAAAAAATCAGGGAAAAATGGATGTGAGCGAGGGGATGTCCCATTTGTTTATTTCAGACCCAACACACAGCGCTCTGGATAAAGTTTTTGCAACTCATCCTCCTTTAGAGGAGAGGATTAAAATACTCCGAAGTATGTAAATGAAAAAAATTTTAGCAATGTTAATCTTGATAGCGATATTTGCATTTCTATCGCAAAAGTCATTTGGGTTAGTGCAGCCAGAGGGCTTGTGGATTATTTACAATATGTATCCGGGCCCAGAGGCTACGCCTATTAAAGCTCCTTTTGATATGGTAATAAATATTCAGAGCGAATATCCACCTATTACATTGGACTTTTCAATTGTGAGCGAAAACAACACAGAAACTTTTGAAAATATTAACTGTAGAAGTGAAAAAAGTGTTTATAATTGGACTGACTTTTACTGCGATGTTCATATTGATCCGAGAAAGCATTATGGAAAAACTAAACTGATAGCACGAGCAAAAGATAGCAGAGGAGTTGTAGCTCTAGAAGAAAGCGAATATTATAGCATTACTGGTGAAGAAATCGCAAAGAAGCAAGCTACAATTAAAAGTCAAACTCAAAAGAAGATTTTTGAGTTGGAACTCAAAGAATATGGTGGGTATGTATTTTATTATCCTGGTGCGACAAAAGTCTCAGGAGTAATGAATTTTGGTATTGACCATAGAAGTTCAGGAAGTGGCACAACATTTAATATAACCGCAGAAAGCAAAAATTATACAGAAATTATTG
>DVAB01000048.1 GCA_014189685.1 Candidatus Naiadarchaeum limnaeum | reverse complement strand
TATTTTGTTATGAACTGAAAATCAAAGCTTAAACCTGGTTTTTTATCCCCGCCAACTACAAACTCTTTTGATGTAACATTAGTTATTTCAACATTATTCGCTATAGTCATTTGTCTGGCTAGCGCTTTGCGTTCCGCTGTTATTTTATTTAGTTGCTCACCAATAACCATTCCTGACATTTTTTCACCTTTTCACTCCTCAAAAAATAAGCTATATAATTGTTTTGTAGCGGGCCTGGGAAGATTTGAACTCCCGTCACAAGCTCCGCAAGCTCGCGTTCTATCCAAGCTAAACTACAGGCCCATACATAGGATTTAAAAATTACTTTAAAAGGTTTAATAATATAGCCCCGTCGTCTAGTGGTCAAGGATACGGCCCTCTGGAGGCTGTGGCAGCGGTTCGAATCCGCTCGGGGCTATTAAAATGAAAACATTAGATTTAATTCCGGACATAAGTTCGTTAGGTGGCGATCCCATTTATGTCGCTTCAGCATTCTTGTTTTTAATAACAAAAAATTATGCAGAATTTTGGGCACTAACAATC
This sequence comes from Candidatus Naiadarchaeum limnaeum, assembly GCA_014189685.1. Lineage (GTDB taxonomy): Archaea > Undinarchaeota > Undinarchaeia > Undinarchaeales > Naiadarchaeaceae > Naiadarchaeum > Naiadarchaeum limnaeum. The sequence continues at coordinate 5,016 of DVAB01000048.1, read as the reverse complement.
GCATTTGTAATTATATACGGCGTAACAGCAACAATTAGATTTTTTTGGTGGAAGAAAAGACCGGATGGACAGAACTACGCAAACTGGTTTGAAAAACTAAAATCTGGAGCGTTTCCAAGTTTGCATGCTGGCAGAGCAACTGCTTTAGCGATAACATTAATTGGGTTTTATGAAAACTTTTTTGTTACTGTCGTCTTTATTGCTGGAATAATAGCAGTTTGCGTAACAAGAGTTATGCTAAAAAGACACAACCCAATAGACGTGCTAGTCGGAGCCATATTTGGAATAGTTGCTAGTGCAGTTGCACAGCAAATTATAAATATGCTTAGAATTTTTTAAAACCCCATGCCAAAACTTTTTGAAGAAAAAACCAGTAAAGGTTTTACATTTTTGTCTGCAATCGGAAAAATTATTAGTTATAAGTGTAACAACTGCCAATATGAATTTAAATATAATTCTGAATTAAAACAAAAATTAATTTGCCCACAATGCGGAAACGTTTAAATCTGCATAACTATTGCCTGCGCGTGCGGAACTTTTTTTGAAATCATTAAAATATTTTCATCAGATATTGCGCCAGAAGATTTACCGCAAGCAACTGATTTTGCTCCAACTAAGTTCATGGAAACTGCAGACTTTAATAGCACAATAATTTCTTTTTCACTTGCTGATCTGCCTTTGTAAAATCTAGGATTTACAAAAAAGTCTGTGTTGCGGAATTTAAACTTTTTTCCAATTAATTCTTTATCTGCAACTGCTACCATTAAACCGTATCTTGACTCATAAGTTTTGTAATACATTTTATTTTAATGTTCTTAGGGACTCTCTGGCACCGCAAGCCTCGCAAATTAAAAATGTTGTAGCAGCTTCTTTTAACAAATTTGTGTCTGGCTTGCCACACTGATGACATAACACAAATTCTTTTGCATATTTGTTTATTTTATCTTGTAAAAATTCTTGCCTAAATTTTCCAACAAAAACAAATTCAGAACCTTTTTGCTCGCCAGTTGTTGCAAGCTCTCTTAGCATAAACTTCAATAGGTGCTCAACTGATCTGCGAAATGTGCTTGCTAATTGTGGCAAATTTGAAACAACAGTTTTATTACCTGACAAAACAGATTTTATTTGTGGAAGTTCAAAACGAACTTCTTCTTTAGAACTTACTGGTAATTGCGAGTAAACTCTTTCTAGCATCTCATCATAAGTATAATTCCATACCATTAGTTAAACAAACTGCCTCCGAATGCAGCTAAGTATGCGAATATCACGATCACAGCGATTGCAAAACCAATAATATACTCTGGTTTTAGTTGAAGCTTACTTGGATAATCTTCATCTGAGTATCTTACTAATCCACCTTCTGAGCTTGGTAAACGAATTTTTTCTGCCATAATTTAACGCTTAACTGTAGATTTAAAAAGTATTCTAATAGTCTACCGCAGCATACTAATTATCAAGCTGTAATTCATAGCAAATGCGCAACAAATAAAAGACTACCATAAAAAATAATTATAAAAATAAGAGCTTTTAGCATGTTTTCTATATCTTTTAAATCATGTTTTGTTAGCATTTCATTTTTCATCTATTTGAACCAAGCTGTAGATTTAAAAAGTATTTGGAGACGAGTGATAAGCTGTCTTCAGTTGCTCCTCCTCTTGCGAGGAAAGGAGTGCAAGCATTCGACTCAACGCCGAACAGGTTCGGCGAGATGTTCTTGTGAACATAGCGGCTCAAAGGCCTTGCTCGCATCCGAGTTGAGATATTTCACCTGCAACTGCTCATCATAAGTCAAAGCAAACAGTGTGTTTCTGTTCTCAACTAGCACCATTACGCGCTTGTCAGATTTTTGCGAGGACAGACTTTCCTAACCCTTGCGGGCTGAGCTTGCTAGCTCGTCTCCAAAACAAAATATAATTAGTTAGTTTATAAATTTTATCAATTGTATGCTTAAGAATATAATTAAAATCATCGACTGTGCATAGGATATCATAGAGATTACTAAACAAGATTGAAGCAATTAGTAACCGCGGGTTGAACAGCTCGTTACCTTGCTGCGTACGCCCCGGTCCTATCAAACTCGTCTTCTACGAGAGCTTCAGACAGTCTCTTTTTGGGGACGGCTTCGCTCTTAGATGCGTTCAGAGCTTATCCGTACGCGCGTAGCTGCCCGGCGTTGCCTTATCAGACAACCGGTACACCAGAGGCGCGGGTCGCTCGTTCCTTTCGTACTAAAACGGCCTTCTCCTCAGACTATCAACACTTCCGGTAGATTGTAAACCAACTGCCTCACGGCGTTGTGAACCCAGCTCATGATGCTTTTTAATCAGTGAACACCTGCACCCTTGGCCGCTTGTACACGGCCAGGATAAGCAAAGCCGACAGCGAAGAAGCAAGCGCCGAGGTCGATGTGAACTCTAACTCGGCACAACTCAGTTATCCCCGAGGTACCTTTTCTATCAGATTGGGCTCTCAGCAAAAGAGCACCAATGTTCGCTAGGCTAGACTTTCGTCTATCCGTCCCTCGCTCTTCAGAACAGATTCAGGCCAGCTTTTCGCCTTACCGTCAACTCCTGATTTCCAACCAGGATGAGCTGACCATAAGGTCCTCCCGATACTTTTTCGGGAGGTTGCCGCCCCAGCAAAACTGCCCACCTGAAGGTGTCCCCTGAATGGGTAAGCGATTCGGTTCTGTAAGATCGGTGTTACACTTTTCCCTTGATTGCAACCGAGATTGCAACCTGGTAACGGGTACCGACTACTCTATGCAGACAAAACCAAACCGCAGCTACAGGCTGCAGTGAAGGTCTACGGGGTCTTCATTTCCCACCGGAAGTCTCTGGCTTGTTCGCCAGAACGGAAAATTCGTGAGGTTCCTCCCAGGGACAGTGGGAACCTAGTTAGCCCTTCATGCACGTCACCAATTAAATGACAAGGCATTTCGCTCAATCTGTTACTTTTTGTTATTTGTAGACCACGCTATGTGGCGGGTAAACATTTCGGGTTACCTCCTTGCATCGCTGCAAGGTTCGGACTATATCTTCATCCTTTGCGGATGTTGGGCGTATAGTCTCTGAGGATTTTTCTGGGTCGTAATTCCAGAAATCTTTCCTGCTGATTGTCTCTCTATTTAGATTTTCAGATAATTATTTCGTCACCAAAATAATTTACTACTAAATTTCTTCGAGACTTTCCAGCAACTAGCCCAATTTTACTAAGGCAGATTTCTACCTTAAGAAGGTCAGAGTTCCCTCCGCCGTTTACAGGCCCTTGGTCCCGTTGAAACGAGCTTTCAGGTATCTGTACTGGGCAGGAATCAGCAAGTATGCTAAGCCGTTTAGACTTAGCACTTACCTACGTTTTTGTTAAACAGTCCGGTTCCCCTGGCCATTGCACCCAGCCATCGCAGCTTGCGCCACAACAGCTGAGACCGCTTCTACCGAAGATACGCGGCTAATTTGCCGAGTTCCCTTGGAAGGAGTGCCCTCTCACATCTTAGCTTTCTAGGCTAGGGGCACCTGTGTCGGTTCTGAGTACGGTCACAAAATAACTTCAACTTTCTTTTTCACGGACTCAATGCATTAATCAAACTTCCTTGCGGAAGCTATTCGCGTATTAGCCTAATTCTCTCCATTACGGAACTCCTCAGGTTTCAACGCTTAACATCTTTGATAGAAGATGCTGACTTAGCATCAAGTTTCAGAAAGTTGCTAGTGTTGCCACACGCAATTTTGTGGTTTCTGAATATTAACAGAATTCTCCTTCGGCAAGCACATTTACGCACTTGTCTTAGCACCGACTAACTCTCAGTTAACGATTAGTGCTGAGAAAACCTAGCCCTTTGATGGTATCGTTTCACACGATACTAAGCTTCTACTTACACCGGCATTCACATCTGCGATTGGTCCACTAATGCTCTCGCACTAGCTTCTACCCGATCACAGCGCCTACGTACCTCACGCTTTCGCGGAGAAAGGTATCGGCAGTTGGCTTAGCCCCGTCCATTTTCGGTCTTGTCGCTCTCGGCCGGTCCGCTGTTACGCGTTGCTTAGAGGATTGCTGCTTCGGAACCTACCTCCCGGCTGTCTAAGAGCGGCAAAACCTTGCTTACACTTAGCCAACATTTTGGGGCCTTAACCTTTCGCTGGGTTGTTCCCCTTTCGCCCACGTAGCTTAACCACGCTTACTTACTATCGACTTCTACGTTACTAACAGATTCAGAGTTAGACAGGACACCGAAGCCGAAGCCCCTGAATATCCAATCTGTACTTTACCCTGTTAGTCAACTCCATCGATGCTACACTTTGGCGTATTTCCGTAGGAACCAGCTATTGCCCATCTCGATTGGCATATCACTCCTAAGCCAAGGTCAGAAGAACGCTTATGTGCAGAACCTCTTCGGACCTCCACCTCCTTTTACAGAGGCTTCATCCTGCCCTGGTTTAGCTCGATAGGCTTCAGGTCTTCTCTCTGTGACTCCACGCGAGCACACGTTGCCCCTCGCTCAACGCTGCGGGCTTATTGCTTTCGCTACGCCTCATTCTTTTCGAATTAAGCTCGCCACAGACAGAAACTCGCCGGCCCGTTTTTCAAAACGGATGATGCAACCCCTAAGGGCTGCATCGTAACATAACCCCTTGTTTTCAGGCTCTTTTCACTCCCCTTTACGGGAGCTTTTCAGCATTCCCTCGCGGTACTGGTACGCTATCGGTCTTGGGAAATATTTAGAATTGGATCTTACTGCGACCCATGTTCGTACACGAATCCTAACGTGCACTACTCTTTTCCACAATTTACCCGACAAGTCAAAATTACGTGGCTATCACACTCTAAGGCACGACTTTCCAGACAACCTCCCTCCAACTTATCAGGTAATACGCGGCTCCACATTTCTTTACTGTTGCCAGCAAAGATTCGGTTTGTTCTACGCTCCTTTCGCTCGCCGTTACTAGGAGCATCTCATTGATTTCTTTTCCTCTGCCTACTTAGATGTTTCAATTCAGCAGGTTCCCAGTCCTT
>DVAB01000047.1 GCA_014189685.1 Candidatus Naiadarchaeum limnaeum | reverse complement strand
TGCGCACAAACTCCTGGAACACCTTGGCAGGAAGGAGGTCCTGGAATAGAAGTAAACCTCAATGGAGAATACATAACTTCTAAAGATAAAATGTTTGACCCGACAAAATATAATCTTCCTGGAAGCAGATATGTTGTGCAGGAATGTTATGACGGAGAAGTTCTTGAAGTTGCATGTAAAGACCAGAGAGAACAGGTTTGCAAACAATATGAACAGCAGGGAAGAACAAAAGCAGTTTGCGAATATAATAATCCAAGAGCGTGTTTTACAAAAGAAAATCAAAATAAAGATTCATGTAATGCATCACCTGATTGTTATTGGTTATCAGGAAACTCGCCGATAATTGGAGGAAATATAGACGAAGGGGCAGTTAATTTAGGCGTAGTCAGCGAAGAAGAAGCAAAAGAGCAGGGATTAAATTTAGGGAGATTTTCAGATGATGAAAGAGTGCAAAAACAGGGCTCATGTGTTCCTTTGTTTACTCCTGGAAATGATTTTTGGACAGAAAAGGGGCAGGCATATTGCATGATGTCGCAAGATTCACGACGGGTTATTTATGAAATGGGAGCAGTATTTGAAGTCAGAAAGAACCTTCTGGAACACTCCGAAAAAACAGAAGAAACATATAGTTATGGAGGGAAGGAGGGAAAATATAAAAGACAATCTGATTGTTTAGGGAATTGTTTTGCAATACCAAATTTTGGAGGAAAAGATGGAGACCTTGCAGATGAAATAGCAACGCTGTGGAATGGAAATAAATGGGAAGATTGGGTTTTAGGAACAACGCCAGCATCTACCAGAAAAGGTCAATATTGTCATAAAAAAGACAAGCCCGACAAATTAAAAAGCGGGAATGTCATCGGAAACAAAGTAAGTTGCGCTGACGATGAGGGCGACGATACAAGATTTAACAAACCAGAATTTTATACTCACAAAACCTGGCTTAAATTTATAGGAATAAGAGCAAGAGCGTCGGGAGATTGCGGAATCACAACAAATTTCTTAGGAGAAAACCCAAGCTATGATTCTGAAAAAATAACCACAACAATACAAAAAATAAAACAAAATCAGCAATCAACAAAACCAAAATGGGAAGGAAAGGTAGTAGAAGGAATTTTATATAAAGGCGAGGATTTGAAAGATTTGAATAATCCTATATTCAATGGAGCAATATATCCGGGAACAGAGGAGAGTGTAATTTAAAATGAAAAAAACAATTTACTCGCGACCTTGCTCAAATGTTGGTAAAAAAAATTTTACTTTCGCAAAATCGCTCGGCATAATCCAGATTTTAATTTTAATAATTGGAATTTTAGCATTTAGTTATATTTTTGGAGAAATTGAAAAAAAATCTGGAATTGAAATTAGTAGAGGAGTAGGAATTGTGAGTGCGCAAGAAATTGTGGGTAATAATTGCGATGAGCCAAATGCTAAACAATGTTCAACAGATGGTAACAAGGTATTATTGTGTAGCGAAGATAATCAAATTTGGACAGAGTTGGATAATTGTGAAAAGAAAAATCAAATTTGTCAATTTAGAGGATGTGTTGATGATAAGGAAGAAAATGTAAAATGTGCTGTTGAAAAGGAAACAGATGGAAATTATTATGTGTGCAGAAATGAAAAAGGAGAAATAATTAATAAACAAAAACTTGAGAATGATGAAGTTGATGAAACTGGAAAACTTAATGATAAAGGAAAAGGGAAAGTAACTGGATGGCTTGCTACAATGGGTGGAGGCATTACCTCAAGCAAAATAACTGAATTACTTACAAATGGTCAAACAAAACTTTTTGGAAAAACAATAAAACTTTTTAAAGTGGCTGGAAAACCTGCAGGTGAAGGTGGAGCAATTGCTACTGGAACAGGAGCAAGTAGTACATTTTCCCAATTGTTTGCAGGCGGTGTTGGGGAAGGGGGAGTATCAACAACTTCATCTTTAGCTTTAAACGTCGTCGGTTCAGCTCTCGCAGCTGCAGCAACGGCTGCTGCAATTTATTTTATTTTTAAAGCAGCGGGAGCAGGACAGCAAAATTTAAACATGATAGCAAATGCTGGACTTGTCGGAGCAGGAGTAGGATTTGGAGCAGCAATACTCTTTGCGGAAATTGGAGTAACTGGTGCGGGGGGAATTGTAGCAATTGGAGCAACTGGTCCAGTTGGCTGGGTTGCAGCAATAGTAACTGCAGTTGTAATCTTAACCTGGGCTTTATTGAGTTATCAAGATTATGTTCAGGAAATAATTAGTTATCAGATAAGCGCCTGGCAGCCGCAAACAGGAGGCGCAAAATGCGATGAGTGCAACAAGTTTGAATTTGGATGCACCGAATATCAATGCAAAACTTTTGGGCAGGGATGTGGAATTGTAAACAAAGGAACAACTCAGGAAAGATGCGTCTGGCAAAATCCCGACGACAGAGATCATCCTGTTATAACTGAAAATAAAACAATAAGTCAATTGCCTGAAAATTATATTTATAAAAAATCAACAGACATTTCTCCTCCAGACACAGGTGTTGAAATAACTTCAAATTCTAAAAATTGCATCCCGCCTTTTTCAAGTTTGACATTAGGAGTAACAACCGACGAGCCAGCGCAATGCAGAATCAGCACT
>DVAB01000046.1 GCA_014189685.1 Candidatus Naiadarchaeum limnaeum | reverse complement strand
GTTTGGGGTCTAAAAAATAAGTTTGGAAAAATATACTGGGGCACGAACAGGTTAACATTTTTGATAGATGAGGAAGGGAAAATTGCGCACATATTTACAAAAGTAAATACTGCGGAGCACGCAAAAGAAATTATAGAAACTTTTGAATCTTTAGAATTGGAACAGGAGACGGATCAGGATTACTGAAGTTTGTAATAAAAGCCACTATCTCGCCGTAAACGAACTATTCTCTGTTCTGGAGAAATATTTCTGCTTTGAAGGACAGCTCTAATAAGCTCAGGATCGTACATGGCTTTTTGTAACATTTTTCCAATATTATCAGTTCTTTTAATAAATCTATACAAAAAACCTTTATTAAAATGATAATTTCTAGATAGTTCTTCAAGAGTTCCACCTTCTACAAAAGCAAGCACTGCTCTGAAGTATGCATCTTCCCTAAAAGCAATATCTCCAATATCGTCAGGAGTGCAAAGATAATATTTTTCGTGCGCTATACCTTTTGCGATTATAAAAAGTTTCCAAAGTTTTGAGTTTGGATCTATTTTATTTCGGCTAAGCAGCTGCTGTGCTTTTCTTTTCGATAATTTTTCTTCTAAAACTAGATACGAGAGTATAGTTCCTGCATAAGGATATATTAGGGATAGGACTCTCGAACTAAGTTTAGCTAGATTCCCTTTGTAAATATTTAGTCCATTAGAAATATCAGTCTGTGAAGCACCATCTCTTAACAAGCACAATAGGGTTTCTATATTTAAACCGCTTTCTTTGAAAGTCATTAGATATAAACAAAATAATATATCACCAAGAATTTAAATCTTTTCAATCATACTTCACATCTATTTGTGCGCGCTGTAATTTTCCACTATAATCTCTGTAAATCACTTTTACGCTGCTATAAGTATCAATAGCGCCGCCGCGGCCTCCGGCTTCTGGATGCCCGCTGCCACTTGCTTTTATTCCGCCAAACGGCAAATGAATTTCGGCTCCAATTGTCGGAGCGTTTATGTAAACAAGTCCAGTTTTCAGTTCTTTCTCTGCGCGAGCGCTTTTATTTACATCCTGAGTGTAAATGGAGCTCACTAACCCATACTTTGTATCATTTGCAATCTGAATTGCGTGCTCAAGATTTTTTGCTTTAAGAACAGTTACAACAGGACCAAAAATTTCTTCCTGCTCTATGTGCATTCCTGGCTTGCCAATAAAAATTGTGGGCTCAATAAAGTAGCCTTTTTCTTTAGTTTTTGCTGGCTTGCCGCCGGTTAATAATTTTGCGCGCTCTTTTTTCCCAATTTCAATATGATTTAAAACTCTTATGTACTGCTCTTCATTCACAACAGGGCCCATTTGAGTTGTTTTTTGCAGGCCGTTTCCTAATTTTAATTTTTTAGCTCGTGAGACAAATTTGGTTAAAAATTTCTCAAAAATTTTTTCATGCAAAATTAATCTGCTTGCGGCCGTACACCTCTGGCCACTTGTTCCAAATCCACCCCAAATTGCGCCATCTAAAGCTAAATCCAAATTTGCATCGTCCATAACAATAATAGCGTTTTTCCCGCCCATTTCACATGCTGCTTCTTTTCCAGTGGCTGCGCAGAGTTCCTTAATTCTTGCTCCTGTTGCTGTACTTCCTGTAAATGAGATTGCATCAACTTCTTTATGCTTCAAAATCTCATCTCCAATTTCGCTGCCGGTCCCATGAACTAAATTTAAAACTCCGGATGGCAATCCAACCTCATCAAAAATTTCAACAAATTTTGTCGCACATAGCGGAGTAAATTGAGAAGGCTTGAAAACAACAGTATTTCCACAGACTAAAGCAGGTGCAATTTTCCAGCTCGGAATTGCAATTGGAAAATTCCAAGGAGTTATTAAGCCAAAAACTCCAATTGGCTCGCGAACAGTTTTTGCATCTTTATTTGCAAGCTCGCTTGGAACTGTCTCCCCTTGTAAGCGGCGGCCTTCGCCTGCAAAATAATAGCAGGTATCAATTGCTTCTTGAACGTCTCCAAGGCCTTCTGGCAAAATTTTTCCCATTTCTTTTGTAACAATTTTCCCTAATTCGTTTTTGCGCTGCTCAAGAATTTCAGCAGCCTTGAAAAGATAGTGGCCGCGCTTTGGAGCTGGAGTTCTGCTCCACTTTTCAAAAGCAGTGCGAGCAGCTTTTACTGCAGTATCAACATCTCTTTTATCAGAGCGCGGAAAAATCGTAACTACCTCGGAAGTGTTTGCAGGATTTCTTCTTTCTAAAGTTTTGCCTGAAACAGAATTAATCCATTTTCCGTTTATGTAATTTTTAATTCTTACAGCCATTTATCCCCAAACATCTAAATGGATTCCTTTTTCATTAAATCCAATATTTTTTAATTCATTAACAGTATCCTTTACCATCGGAGGCGGACCGCAGACAAAAGTGCTAAAGTTTGTGTCCTTAATATATTTTGGAACTATGGAAATTACCCTTCCGGTATCAAATTTCCAAGCTGAAGGATTTTCTGGAATACTCGCTGTTGGCCGCACAATTAAATTTTTGTGCATGGCAGCCAATTGTTCAATTTCTTTTCTAAACAAATAATCATGCTCTGAATGAAATCCATACAACAGATGAATTTTTTTATTAAATCCGTCATGCAATAATTGTTTTATCATGCCTCTGAAAGGAGCTATTCCAGTTCCAGCTGCGATCATTAGAATATCCTTGCTGAAATCGGTTACAACAAATTTTCCATATGGACCAATTATTTCAACTTCTGTATTTAGAGGAAGTTTGTCGAACCACTCAGAAATCGCGCCGCCTGAAACAATTTTAACGCAATATTCTGTATAGCCTTTTTCATAGGGAGGAGAGCAAAATGAATAGGCACGCTTTACTTCCTTACCTTCTTCAGTTTTTCGCGCTATCATAACAAACTGGCCTGCTAAAAAATTAAAACTTTCGCCTTTCTTAAAATCTAGCCTGAAAAGTTTAGTGTTTGAACTAATGGCAATGTTTTTTGTGAAAATCGTTCCAAAGCGTTTTGGTTGGTCGGCTTCCATGAGTTTACTTCTTGCTCTTTTTCTTTTGTGGCTTTTTAACTTTTGGTTTTGATTCAGGTTCTTTCTTTCTGAAAAGAAGCCAGTTCTTTCCTGACTTAGCGAACTCGCCAAATGTTGCTTTGAGCAGAATATAAACTCCTTTAACTTTTTTCCCGCGCGCATTAAAAATTATTTTATTATCTGTTCTTTCAATTACCTCAAAAGTTCCAGCGTCCCAGATTTTTACGCTGCCTGCTCCATAATTTCCAGTAGGAATTTCTCCTGAAAAAGAAGCATACTCCAAAGGATGGTCTTCTGTTTGAATGGCTAATCTTTTTCCGTCCTCAAAAGTCTGAGGAATTCCTTTTGGAACAGCCCAGCTTTTTAAAACTCCGTTAAACTCAAGACGCAAATCCCAATGTAAGTGGGAAGAGTGATGTTCTTGAACAACATAAATTGGCCGACCAGTTTGGATTTTGTGAGTCCTTTTAATTTCCTCGCAAAAATCCTCGCTTAATTCTCCCCCGCCTGCAGGCTCAGGAGTTTTGTCAAATTTTCTCTTTTTCTTGTATTCCTCTAAGGCCATTTTTGCGAGTTTGCGAGCGACTGCACGAAAGCGTAGCTTTCGTGCGCATAAAGGAACTATGTTCCTTTATGAAATAGGCGAAGCGAAGCTTCGCCATATAACTAAAATTAAGCTTGCTGCTATTTATGAGGTTTTTCCCAGTTCACTAAAACTTCACCTGTTTCAATATTGGTAATTTTTATTACCTGCGGAGGGCAGCTCTGCGCAGCGAATTTAATTTGCTGCAAGCGTTCCTCATCAACTTCTAATTCTTTCACCTGCAAACCTGGCTTTGGGTTTTGCCCCTCAATCAAATCTGCTTTTGATTCATCATAATTCATTGCAAAATCATTTGGACCAAGGCTAACACATGCCCATGCTCCGATGCAATCGGTTCTGTTATATTCTATTCTAACTCTAACCATTTTAATCAGTAATTTACTTACTCTCCTTCGGGGCTTTTACCTCACCAGTTTCAAGATTTATAACACGAATTGCCTTTACCGGGCAGTGAATTCCAGCGTTTGTTGGCATATGATGATCAGGTGTTTCCAGCTCCTTGACCCAAATGTTTGAATCTCCTTGTTTCTCACTTTCGTTTAGGACTGTGTGGAAATCATCAACAGGGTCAAACACAAAATCTATCGGATCAGAGAGCCTGCACTGCCCAGCGCCTATGCACTTGCTTTTATCAAATTCAATTCTAATTTTCATGAGTATAGCGAATGAAAATTTAGTACTTTTAATAAGTATTAAAAGTTTGCTATGTATTTAGAATCTTCTCATTAGGAAGCTAAATGGCCGCTTTATTTTGTCCCCTATCCTCCATAACTTGCGCCTAAAGTTGGATATTGGTTTGTTTTGCAAAACATATTTTTCCTCTCTTTCGACTATAGGCCGTAAATATTTTGGATTTTCACACAGCCATTTCCATGTTTGAGAAAGAGCATCATCAAGCGGAGTAAAGTTAATTCCAAGATCATTTTTTACTGCATTATTATTGAGAACTAAAGAATAATCTGGCCATGGCACGCCAATTTTTGTTCCAAGATAAGAAGATTCCATAACAATTTTTGTGCGCAGTTCAGTGCCAACAATTTTTTTGCATCGCTTAACAAAATCAATCATATAAACTGCATCATCCCCTGCGATTGTATAAACTTTTCCATAAGAAATTTCATTATTTGCAGCTTTGACAAATGCATCAACAAGGTCGCTAACATAGAGGGGATTGAACAGGATATCGCCTTTTGTCATCAAAATTACAGGCAAATTATTTTTTAATCTTCTAAAAACATAGCTTGCCTGCGCTCCTGCATCATATTCCCCAAAAACTCCCTGCAGCCGAAAAACAGTCACTGGCCAATTTTCTTTCTTTGCAATATCAAAAATCAATTCTTCTGCAAGTGCCTTGTCCCCCCCATAGGTCCCAGGGGCAAAAGTTCGCGGGCTGTTTTCATCAATTGGAACTGGAGGAGGAGTCTGATAAACATAAGATGTGCTGCAAAAAATATAATGACCAATTTTTTTTCTGAACAATTCAACAATAGGCTTCACATGCGCAGGCGTGTGGCCTGAGAGATCAATTACTGCGTCATAATCATTTTTAAAAAAGTTTTTTAGACCTCTCCCATTATTCCTATTGCCGTGAAATTGCTCAACTTCTTTTGGAAGTTTTTCAGGAGGCTTTGTAATTCCCCGATTAAAAATGCTCACACTCCATCCTTTTTGAAGAGCAGCCTTTACCAAATGGAATCCGATGAAGCGCGTTCCGCCTAATATGCCAATCTTAGTCATAATATCTCTAGAACATAAAACTGGGATTAATGTTATTTATAAAATTTAGGGTCAACTCCATTTTTTGGGCAGAGCTTATTAAACTGGCATTCTTTACACAAAGGTTTTTTCGCATCACAAATAGCGCGGCCATGCTCAATTACATAGTATGTATAATTAAACCATTTTTCTTTTGGGAGCAAAGCCATTAAATCCTGCTCAATTTTTTCAGGGGTTGTTTGCTTTGTCAATCCCAAACGGAAATTCACGCGGCGCATGTGCGTATCAACAGCAATTCCTTCAACAATTCCAAAAGCATTTCCTAAAACAATATTTGCAGTTTTTCGCGCAACTCCGGGCAATTGCAAAAGTTCCTCCATTGTATTTGGAACTTTTCCGCCAAATTTTTCAATTATCATTTTCGCAGCGCCAATTACATTTTTAGTCTTGTTTCGGTAAAAACCTGTTGAGCGAATATCCTGTTCGAACTCTTTTTGATTTGCAGTTGCATAATCCTTCACAGTGTGATATTTTTTGAAAAGTTTTTCAGTAACTTTGTTTACTTGCTTGTCTGTGCACTGCGCGCTCAAAATCACAGAGACTAAAAGCTCAAAATTATTTTTATACCACAGAACAATTTTCGCGCGCGGATAGGTTTTTTCTAAAATTGAGACTATTTTGGTTGCGCGGGATTTTAGTTCGGGGGTTATTTTTGGGGCGGAGGGGTTTTTTTGGGCCATTTAATTCGCTCTCTTTTCCGTCTCCAATTTTTTCCACGCCCACACCGGCTGGCCGCACCAAAGATTTCCTTGTGTGCAGAATGGCCGGACCTCGGCTTTAAATCTTACCATGCAATCCGGGCCGCTGTATTTTAAAAGCTGCGGAAAAATTTTTCCAACCTGTTCCATTTCCTCAATAGTTAATTCCCAGATTTCTCTCTGCGCGTCCAAACAGCTTCGCAAGCGCCATTTGTGATATAAGTTTAGATAATTTGAGCTCTCAACCAATCTAAGTGTTAAAGCATTCGGCAAAACATATTGCGCATGTTCAATTGGAACCCCATTTTCAAGAAGTCCATTTTTGTATTCCCAATTTTCTTTCATAAATTCATCATAAACTTTTTGCGCCTCTGAATTTCGGGTAATTTGATAGGGAGTTATATAATCAGGTTTTTTTGTATCAACAAAAACCATAACAGGCCGCGACGCTGAGGTCATTCTATGCCTTTGATTTTGGGAATCGCAAGTGTGCGATAATTTCTTTTTGAAAACAAAGTAGGGATGATTCATTGCACGCATTAGAGGAGAAAGAGTTGAAACATTTAGAGCTTCTGTTAAGTAGACATTTTTCGAAGGATTTAATACAGAGTCAATTGCTTCATTATCAGACATTTGGTTTTTTGTTAGTCCCATTGTTGCGCGGACAGCATCTGCCATTAAAGCTGGGCCTTCTTCCAAATAAGAAACAAGTTTTGAGCGGTAATTTCCTAATTGGGAGTCAAATTCAGAAATAAAGTTTTCAGAATTAGGCTGAGTTTTTTGCGTTTGCTCTTGAAAAAATTTGTATTCAGGAGTTTCTTCAAGTGGAACGGGATCTTGGACAAACATAAAAAAGTCAGGATCAGCTTTCTTGACAGCATTTACCATTTCTCCAATTACAATTCGCTGCTCCCATTGAGTTGGCATTGTATTAATCACTTTGTGCAATCTGTAAAGAGTTAATCCAGAAATTGTATGCACCATAGAAGTGTGAGCTGCAATCGGAGTTACATAGCGCGCAATTTCAATTGCTTTCTTGCTCAATTTTTTGCGCTCTTTTTCATCTGCAACTTTTTTGTTAAAAATTTCTTCATGAATTTTAACAACATCCTCCAAAAGCAAATCAGTTAGTTGATTATAGGTTTCCCATGCGCGCGTGACTGCTTTTTTGTACAAATTTTGATTTTCTTTTCCTTCAATTTGAGGAATTGTTGCCTTAATTTCGTTCAAGCGCACATATCTTTGGCTTGATTGCTCTGAGTTGTAAAATGGGTGCGAGTGCAAAAAGCTCCAGACAAAATGTCTTGAAACATTTTCCAGTCCGAAAGAAAAAGTTGCATGCTGGAAAACTGTGTGATGGCCACCTTCAAAGCAGCCGCCGCCGATTCTCTGTTTTTGATCAGCAGTAACCTCTTCTGTATTAATTACTCTTGGAGAATAACAAGTGCGCGCAGCGCTTATTGAGAAATCAAATGGCTTATCAAAATATCTGAGCAATTGAATTTTGGGGGCAGGGCTAACAATTTCATAGTTCAAAGGGCCGGCTGTTTCTTCATCAGAGATCATTTTGATAAATATACTGGCATCTAGGCAAATAATTTTATACAAATAGCTGCCTCTTTTTAGACAAAACTCATTTATATGCTTTTGTATCTCAAAAAGGTTTAAATATAAAATCTTCAATTAAGTTGAGGCGATGGCTAAGAAATACAGAATCATTTTAGAGAGAAACACCTGCATTGGAGTCTTTGCCTGTGTTGAGGCAGATGCAAAGTGGTGGATTAAGTCTGATGATGGAAAGGTCGATTTAAAGGATGCGAAAGAAGTTCAGCCAGGAATCTGGGAAATAATTTTAGAGGAAGGGCAGTTTAATCCTGAGGCTGAAAAGGTTTGCCCTGTTGTTGCAATTAAAATAATTCCTGTTGAGGAATAAGCTTAAATTGTAATTTATTCTATGTGTTTTGGGAATGGCAACTGAGACGCTGCCTTATGGCACAATTTTGGAACAGAAAGAAAGATTGCTCGAGAGACTCAGGAATATAAAATACAAAGTTGCCATCGTTTCTGGAAAGGGTGGAGTTGGAAAAACAACTATTGCTGTAAATCTGGCTTCTTTTTTAGTGAGCAAGGGACATAAAGTTGCAATTTTAGATGCAGATATTGACTGCCCAGATGTACATAAAATGCTGGGAATAAATGAAAAATTGGAAAAAGAGGACGGCCAGATAATTCCTGTTGAAAAATTTGGAATGAAAATAGTTTCAACCGCAGGAATTTATGAAAAAGAGGACCAGCCAATTATCTGGAGAGGAGCAATGATAACAAAAATGATTTCTGAATTTATTTTAAATACAGATTGGGGAGAATTAGATTATTTAATTGTTGATACTCCGCCAGGAATAAGCGATGCAATTTACACTGTAATTCAACTTTTAGATTTGGATGGCATTATTATTGTCACAACGCCCCCAGAATTAAGTTTAGTTGATGCACGCAAAGCAATTAACATGGGGCGAGATTTGAGCGTTCCGATTTTGGGAATTATTGAAAATATGAGCTCGGAAATTTTTGGAAAAGGCGGAGCTGAAAAAGTTGCAAAAGATATGAAAGTAAAATTTTTGGGAAGAATAGATTTGGAAAAAAAGATCCGTGAGCTAACTGAAGAGGGAAAGCCTGCTATTCTTGAAGTTGAGGGAATGCAAAAGGAATTCGAGAAAATTTTTAAAAAGCTAAAATTCACAATGCCTGCTTAAAGTTAGGAATACCTAATCAGAAGAAAGGTTTAAATAGAATTTTACTTTAAGGTCAATTTGCGGGAGAAAAACACTTCGGAATTAAAAATTCCTCGTGTTTTCAACCTTGTCGATAAACAGAGGTGATCGGTTGAAAATGGTAGCAGTGGGAGAAAAAGCGCTGGACTTTGAATTAAAAGATGGGCACGAAAATT
>DVAB01000045.1 GCA_014189685.1 Candidatus Naiadarchaeum limnaeum | reverse complement strand
TAATATTAAATCTAAGGGTACAAGAAAAAACGTTACAAGTGCCCTTGAAAAAATAATATCTGAATTAAGACTTTTCAAAAAAACTCCTGAGCACGGACTGGCGATTTTTTGCGGAAATATAAGCCAAATCCCGGGAAAAGATGAATTTTTGCTTGAAACTATTATTCCACCAAAGCCTTTGAGCGCAAATTTGTACAGGTGCTCACAAAAATTCGTTCTAGATCCACTAAAAGAAATGTTAGAAACAGGGGAAGTGTATGGGTTAATTGTTATTGATAGGCAAGAAGCGGATATTGCTGTTCTAAGAGGAAAATCAACTGAACTGCTTGTAAAGTTGGACTCGATTGTCCCTGGCAAATTTAGAGCAGGCGGACAGAGTGCGCAGAGATTTGAGCGCGTAGCAGAGGGATTGCTCCATGATTTTTTTAAAGAAGTTGCTGAAAAGGCAAATACTGAATTTTTAAAAATCCAGCGATTAAAAGGAATCATAGTAGGCGGCCCTGGCCCAACAAAGCAGGATTTTTTATCTGCAAATTTGCTCCATCATGAGCTTGCTAAAAAAATTTTGGGGCAAGTGGATATTGGTTACACAGGTGAATCAGGAATCGAGGAGCTTGTGAATAAATCCCAGGGATTATTGAAAGAAACAGCAATCACAAAGGAGAAGCAATTGGTTTCAAAATTTTTAGAGCAATTGGGAAAAGGAACCGGGCTTGCCCTGAATGATTTAGAAAGGATTAGAAAAGCATTTGAAATTGGGGCTGTAGATATTGTTTTAGTCTCTGAAAAAATCAGGGATGAAAATTTAATAAATGAATTAAAAAAATTAACAGAACAAACAGGGGCGAGTTTTGAATTTATATCGCAGGAAACAATGGAAGGGCAGCAATTGGCGCATTTGGGCGGAATTGCGGCAATATTGAGATTTAAGATTCAGTAAGTCTTTTATATAAAGTATAAGGGACAAAAACAGTTGTAAAACAGGTTGAACAATAATATACATCAAGAGGATTGCTTAAAGGTTCTCGTGATGCTCTTATTTTTTTAACAAAATCAGAGGCAATTTTTTCGCCCAGATGAGAATTCAGCAGAGCCATATATGTATTATTGGGTAACGCAGGTGATTTAATTGAGTGCATCTCTCTCTTGCAAGTAGGACATACTATCATAAATTACTATCAGCGATAAAAGTATATAAAGAATTCTGACTAAATTCTAAAAATGGATAAAGGACACAGAACTTGGAAATTCATTGGAATAGCTCTCCTTGTAGTAATTGTAGGAGCATCACTTTTTATTTTCTTGAATTATGTAGGTGTTTTAATAGCGGCATTGGCCATGGCGTATATTTCATACCCTATAGCAAGATTCCTTGTAAGGGGCGACACTCGGCCCGGCTGGAGGTTTTTACTTGCCAGCTTTGCATCAGTTCTTTTAATAATAATACCACTACTACTCAGTCTTTTTTACGCCCTAGACTATTCTCTTAAATGGCTAATACAAAATTTGCCTGCTATTGAATCTGGCCGATTCATAGCTGATTTAAAAACAACTCTTACTGCGCTGGGCTTAGGAGTTTTAAGTGAGAGAATTGCAAGCGAAGTTGGAAAGCTAATTGGAAGTTTTGCAACCCGTTTGAGCACAGCTGTTCTAAATCCAACTTGGGTTATAGGACTATTTGTAAAAATCGTGCTTTTCTTTATTGCAGCTTTTTACTTTGTTTATGAGGGACCGCAGTTCAAGAGATTTATCGACACCCATGTTACAAAGAGAGACCAGTTTTTAAAAGAGATTTTATATTCCTTTAATAAAATTTGCTATTCGCTTTTTGTTAGTCACTTTTTCACATCGATAATTGTAACTGCAATAGCCGCAATAGGATTTTGGATAATTCTTAGACCAACCTTAATTTTTCTTGGAATACTCAGCATACTAATTTTTGTTGTTGCGTTCCTTCCTGTTATCGGGCCATGGTTACTCTATGTTCCACTTGCTCTATGGCAAATTGCTCTTGTTCCAGGAGGTTACACAAGAGGATTGGCCATATTTGTTTTTGGAGTTCTGTTTTTAACTTTAATTCCTGATTTATACATCCGTCCGAAACTTGTTGCACGAGGCTCTGAGATACACCCTCTTTTATTTATAATTGGATTTTTTGGGGGCGAGGTTTTGTTTGGGCTAAAAGGAGTTATTCTCGGCCCGTTATTGCTTGGATTGGCGCAGGGAATTGTAATGCTTTATGTGAGAAAGAGGCATATATTAAAGGAACTTATCGAGCACTTTTAGCTTTTCTTTTTAACCTAGTCCCACAAATTCCGCAAACTCCGGGCATCTCATACTTTTTCCTGCAACCAGGACAATAATATTGCCAGTGCAAAACTTTTTTAATCCCACTTTCCCCAACAGGAATTATTCCTAGGCCCAGTTTTGCCGCAATATTTTGAATGCCATAATCATCTGATGCAATTTCAGCTTTATATTCAAGTGCAAGTGCTAAAAGTTCGGTATCAGCTTCTGACAAATTATCTTTTGTC
>DVAB01000044.1 GCA_014189685.1 Candidatus Naiadarchaeum limnaeum | reverse complement strand
TTTGAGTACGGTCCTGGAAATCCGTTCAAAGCTTTTACAAATAATCCTGCGTCTTCAACAAAAAACGGCTTCTTGAAAGTTTTTGCCAATTCGCGGGCGCTTATTCTGGAAATTTCAACTAAATCATCTGACTGAATTTCTAATAAATCAACCGGCTTTCGCTTTAATTTCAGCCCTGCTGCGCGGAATTTTTCCTGAGCTTCTGCAAATTTTCCGCGGTTTGAGGTGGCGAAATAAAAAGTTTTGGTCATGGTTCTAAAAGATTTAACCCTGTACTTTTATCCTGCTTCCTTTGAACAATTTTATCAAACTTTTTCAAATAAATCTCAGCAGCAAAAACTTTTGCAGCAACTAAATGCCCGCCATATGCGCGGCCTTCCCTGTCCGCCAAGAGTAGGTGAGCATGAACAAGAGGCTTGTTTTCTCGCAGGGAAATATTCCCAGTGCAGTGCGAAATTTCTGCTTCCTCGTCCAAATCCATTTGCAAGTATTTTTTCTGCTTTTGGTCATAAAATGCAAAGCTTGAACTTTTTACAGCGCCGATTATTGAAAAATAGCCGGTTTCAATTTTGTTTTCGTTGCAAAATTTTAAAAGTGCTTCAATTAAGTCTTCGTTTTCTTCGTAGCGGCCGAAATATTCGTTTGTAGACTGTTTTAGGAGTTTCATGGAGCAGTATTTAGTCCTAATTCACGCATAATTATTTTGCGATTACTTTCCAATTTTTGTTTTCCATTAATGATAATATAGCCAGCAGGCAACCTTCTCTTTAATTTTGTATACCCTATATATAATAAACGCAGATACTTAGAAGTCATTATATATTTATCAACAGCTTCAACATTTTTTTTATGTGAATGCCTTTGAAGTGCCTCTTCTGGAGTTATCATAAATAAAAATATATGATTTAGAGGTGGTACTTGAAATGAACGAAATAAACGCTGCAATCCGTTGTATTCAGCTCGCGTACAATAATTGGCAGCCAAATCAACAGAGGGCCAAACAGTTCTATCTAAAAAACCTCTATCAAATATAAGCCACTTATAGCCAGAGTTTTCAAAAATTCGATATTGTTCTACTAAATGTAAGAATCTAAGCCTATTTAATTCGGCAAATCTCATTCCTTCCTTGAATTGCACATCTCTATCTCTTACAACCAAAAAATTTTGGCCGAGACTCTGAAGAACTTGACAAAGATGATCAACATGAGTTGATTTTCCAGATGCTGGCATCCCCATAAATTCAACAATTTTTTTAGCAATTTCCATAACTATCGCACCTTATATCTTCCGCGCTTTTCAACATCTTCCAAACGAGATAAAACTTCTGCGGCTTTTTTTGAATTTTTCCTGTAAGAATCCAAAATTATTTTATTTAATTTATCCGCAGCCGCTGGATGGTTTGCGCGAATTGCCTCTTTTAAAACTCTGAGATCAACAGCTTTTTTCTCAACAGAATCTGAAATTTCTCCAAGCCCAAAATCAATGAAAAAAACTTTTCCGCGGTGCACAATTATGTTTGAAGTTGTCAAATCTCCGTGAATAATAGAATTATCATGCATTAAGGCAATTTCGCGGCCGAGCTCTTTTGCCAAATTTTCATTAATCACATGGTCAATCAGCTCGCCGCTTATAAATTCCATCTCAATTGAAAAATTTTCCTTGTCAACTTTTAAAACTCTTGGGACATTAACCTGCGCTCGCGCGGCTTTTTGCAAAAGCGAGGCTTCTTTTGAGGTTCGGTCTTTTCGCAATGGAATGTCAATTTGCGGCAGGCGGTAGCTTTTGCTAATGCGCTCTTTAATTACAATGTTGTCTTTTAGGGTTAGGCGGGCTTCTGCGCCCAATTTTAATTCTTTCTCCATGGAACAAAAATATAAATAGCTCAGCTTATTAATCTTCTCAATTCGGGAGGACAATGACAAGCAAACGCCCAACTTTGGACGAATATTTTATGGATATTACAACTTTAGTTAAGGAACGCTCTACCTGCAACCGCACACATGTTGGAGCGATTGTTGTTAAAGATAAAAGAATTATCACCACTGGATATAACGGCGCGCCGCAGGGGATGCCGCACTGCACAGAGGTTGGCTGCAACATTACAAAAGTAAAGCATCCGCAGTCTGAGCATGTTGAAGACCACTGCACACGAACTTTGCACGCAGAGCAAAACGCAATCATACAGGCGTCAATTTTTGGCGTCTCAATTAATGGCGGAGTGATGTACTGCACGCATTCTCCCTGCTATACCTGCGCAAAAATGATAATAAATGCTGGCATAAAGGAGTTTGTTTATCAAACTGGCTATCCTGACAAACTTTCAGAAGAAATTTTTACACAGTGCGAGGTCAAGCTCAGGAAGTTTGAGAAATAAACTCGTCAAAAACAGGATCGCTCCAGCAATCCGAATCCACAATCCATTTTTTGCGCACTGAATTCCAAACGTAAAAAGCGACGCTTTTTGGCTTTAACATTAGAGCTGCGTGATCAAACCTTTGGCACAAAATAACTGAGCGCGCAGGTTTGCCCTCGCTGATTTCCCTTTCAAGCTCATTTATGCGCTCAAGAACTTTCCTGTCAACAACATCATAAGCTGAAATAATAATTCGCGTTGGCATCCACATTTTTTCCCAGCTTGCGGGCTTTTTTTCGCAGACAAAAGCAAAAATTCCTGATTCCTCACGCAAAATTTCGCCTAATTGACTTTCCTTTACCCAACTTACAAAAGAGTTGAAAGTTTCCTCTGCTCTTTGCAAAAAGTCCGCAGCCATAGATTTTTAAACTCAACCTCACTAAAAATATTGGGAATGGGCTACATATACCTTTACTACGGCAAGGGAGCTGGAAAAACAACAACTGCACTAGGGCTGGCTTTGCGCTCTCTTGGGCATGGAAGAAATGTTTTGATGATACAGTGGATGAAGGGCTGGAAAAAAACAGGCGAATACAGATTCCAGAGAAAGTCGCGCGGTTATAAAGTAAAGCAATTTGGAACAACAGGATGGGTTGATGTAAAAAACCCGAGTGAAAAGGACAAAAAGCGCGCGAAAAAAGCCCTTGATTTTGCAAAAAGGGTTTTGCACAGAAAAAGCCCGCCAAAACTTTTAATTCTGGACGAGCTTGGATATGCGGCGCACATTGGATTGGTTAATATGAAAGATGTTTTGGCAGTTTTAAGAAAAATTCCGAAAAATACAGATATTGTAATTACAGGGAGGCAAGTGCCAAAAGCGTTGTTGAGGAGAGCAGAGTTTGTGAATGAAATTAGATTAGTAAAAATGCCAAAGAAAATGGTTACGACCCCTGGAATACAGTATTAAACCCAAGCTACGTCAATATCGTCCGGCCGGGATTTTGGATTTATTTTTGTTTCAGATGCCACTGCTCTTCCACCTTAGTATATATATTAAATTAAGTATATTTAAGATATTATCTATTATGACGATTATTGCAGGAAAACTCTCAAAAATACAGAGCAATCTGATTGTAATAGGCTTTCTGGTTATAATAGGTGCGATTGCGATTGTTGCTCCTAAAGCGCTAACAGGCTTTGTTGTACCTGCTGGAGAGCTCAACAGAGTAGACCAAGTAACTGCAGATTTTCACAATACGCGACTTGGCGTTAATGCAGTTTGTACTCTTTTAGCAAACCAGCAAGTAGGATGTAATTTGCAACTAACAACAACACTGTATAAAAGTACTGTAGCAGATAGTATTCTTGCGGCTGCGTTAAGCGATAGTTTAGCTGAATTACAAAACAGTGTCTATAAAATTCGTCCTAGCTACTATAGTAATTTCTCTTGCATATTCCTAGGAGTTTCCAGAACTATACCATATGGCGCAAACCAGAAATATATGCTTCGAGATGTAAAATGTATTTTGGGTAACGGTGGTCAATTGCCTGCTAGAGTTGCCACAGTACAAAATAAAACAAATATATCTACTATAACTAAAACGTTACCTAGGATATCTACTATAACTACAACTACACCACCTAGGCCGAAAGAAAATGAAACTTTATTTTCGAACTCCGTTGACCACGGAAGGCAAGATATCATAGATTATCGGATCGAGCCTGGCAAGCCTCGTGGTCCTACTGGTCCTGATGGTTCTGGCAGTCCGGGTAGTTGTAAAATTGGGGATATAGTTTCCTTGACCCCACCTGAGCTAGTAAGTTATTTGAAGAGTCATGATTATGACTGCCTGCAATTTTTGTGGAACTATAATAATGATGTGCGTTCAGTGCTATCAGAGCAAAATATGCTAGCTGTTTTGAGAGAAATAGCATTGCAGTCAGCAACCTATGATGGCACAAATCAAAATAATCTTCGTGAACTTATTTTCTTTGTTCGCATTGCTTATTATCACAAAATTTATCACCCTAGCGATATTCAATTTAGTGCGAATGTTGATCAATCAATCATAAATGCTTTTAATGTCTTTAGTAATAATGCGCATTTTAATGATTTTAATGATGAAGCAGCACTTATTTTGAATGAATGGGTTATAACAGTGGATACCGCTTCATTAGGACATATCTATTTTGATAAATTAAAAACAATACTCTCAGAATTTGAAAGTAATCCTGCTCGTGTAGAAAATTTCAATCAACGTGTAACTATCTATTCGATTCTTTATCTTATTTCTAGGACTGCAGGATATGACAGCAACTTTAATGCAAAGATGGATCAGGAAATGATTAACTTGCTGCAAAATCTTGCTACAAACTTAAACATTGCCTCAACTCACGCTTTTCTAGTGAACAATGCAATTTGGGCGCTTGGGCATATACCTCTTATACAAGAACGTCGAGATGCTGCTATCGCTGCATTAACAGTAGCTCTTGATACACATCCGCGCTTAAGTGAACCTTATTTATGGGTTGTATATTCATTAGACAAGTTTGCTAATTGCCAAACTTCAAGACCAAATGAAAGGATATGCAGGAGTGATTTAATCCCAGAGATTGAACGAATGTTATTCCCTAATCATTATGTTTTTGACGACGGAGCACTCATTGTAAACACATCTTTATCCCTTGATACAATCCAACCCTTATATCATGCCATAAAACAGGTTGAATCTCAATTCAATAGAATAACAGAAACAATAGTTCCTTTGCGCGGTGACCCTAATGGTGTTTTAAAAATGATCATATACGGTAGTCTGCAGGATTATCAAAAATATCAATGGTTCTTATATGACCTTCCTGTAACTAATGGTGGCATATATATCGAGCAGAATGGTACGTTTTACACTTATCAAAGAACTGCAGCTGAAAGCATATACACACTCGAAGATCTTACTCGGCACGAATATAGCCACTATCTT
>DVAB01000043.1 GCA_014189685.1 Candidatus Naiadarchaeum limnaeum | reverse complement strand
GATTCGTTTTCTGTAAGGCCTGCTTCGTGAAGTTGGGATTTTATGCTGTTCATGGTTAAAATATGCAGTTTTAATATATAAATATTGTGGTGAGTTTTATCACCTCTTAAATTTATTAGCCCATTTTTTCTAGTTTGATTAAGTAAATGAACACGGAGGAAAAATAAAATGACAAACGAAAGAAAAATAATTGAATTAATTGCTGCTGACAGATTGGATATTCCTATTTCAAGTATGTCTGGAAAGCTTAAGAGAGCAAAACCTAAGATTGCCAGAGAGCTTGGATTGAATGCAGACCAACCATTCTATGGTGAAAGAGTTTATGCAAGAGTTGAAACCGACGACAGAATGAAGGCTCGAGGCATGAAAGACGGAATTGAAAAATTTTCTGAGCAATTCCCACAATATGGGAAAATCCTTGAAGGATATATTGCAGAAGAAAGAGCAAGATCTGAAACTCATGTATACTTTGGAATGAATCAAGGCTCAAGGCTTACTGCTGATGATTATCTTGGAGTTATGACTAACCTTGGCTTCAATGAAACTGCTGCAAGAAACTTGTATCAGCCATTGATGGATGCAAGCAGAAACATTTCAAGAAGCAGAAGCGAAGAAAGAAGTGTGTTGATTGGTTAGCGCTTCAGTGTTTACTCGCTAAAGCTCGCAAAAAGAAGCGTCTTGATAGGTTAAATCGCGGAAGAACTAATTTATTTTTTATTATTTTTACTTTTTTGTTAATAAAACAGAAGAGGGATATGCTAATGCAAACCCGCTCACTACCAGTAAACTGTAAAGATTTTGTTCTTTTTTTCTTTTATCACTTTCTTTTTTGTCTCGGGCATATTCTGTAGTGTTTGTTAAACTATCTAGTTCTCTTTTAGTGTGATCATAGTCTCCTAATCCTGTATTAAACATCATTTCTAGCCGTTCTGCTCTCTGCACACGTTCCAATGGGTCAGAAGGATTCGTAAAGACTAAATAAACACCAGTAAATTCTATTGAACATCCAATTGCATATCCAATTAATCCTATTAACTTTTTGTTCATATTGAAAGATGCGCTGGCCGGGAATCGAACCCGGATCAAAAGCTTTTTCCTTATTTCCTTTTTTTCAAAAGGAGAGGTAGTGTCAGGAGAAACTTGGTTCTCCCACATTGGGAAGCTTTCATTCTACCACTAAACCACCAGCGCTTAAAACCTACGGTTTTAATAATCCCTGGAGCGATTTTCTCTAATTGCCTCCGAGGAAAATCTTTAACCCGTAGCTTTACAAATAAACACATTTTTATAGGTTTTAATCTTTTATGTATTTGAAAAAAGATGGCGAAAAATTCTCGAAATAATCCCGGAAATAAAAATGTCTGGCTGCTAGGAGGCTCAAGCTTATTCAATGATGTTGGGAGCGAGATGATAACGCCTCTCTTGCCGTTTTATGTTGCTACACTTGGTGGGGGAGGAGCTGCTCTTGGGCTTCTTGGAGGACTAAGGGAAGGACTTGCTAGTTTGTTGAAATTGTTGGGAGGATGGCTTTCCGATTTTACTGGAAAGAGGAGGCCATTTGTGTTTTTTGGATATGCGTTCTCAAGTATATTTAGGATGCTGCTTGTTTTGGCAAATTCATGGAAATCGGTTCTTGTTTTTGTTTCATTAGAAAGGGTAGGAAAACTAAGAGATGCTCCCAGAGATGCAATTATTGCTCATTCTGTAAAAAAGAGGGGAAGGGCTTTTGCATTACATCAAGCGTTAGATACAACCGGAGGAATAATTGGAACGTTATTAGTAATATTTTTATTCTGGTTTTTGGGTTACGGAATGAAGACCATAATCATAGTGGCTTCTATAATCTCTTTATTTTCTATGGTGCCTTTGTTTTTTGTTAAGGACCCTAAAACAAAGAAGCTTAAAGAAAATTTATGGCAAGGAGTAAAACATTTGGATGGAAGATTAAAATATTTTATATTTGCTTCAGCCGTTTTTGCTTTTGCACATTTCGGGCTTTATTTGTTTTTGATATTGAGAGCACAACAAATTACGGGAAGCATTGTTTTGTCTATGGCGCTTTATGCTATTTTTAGTCTTTCTTATGCTGTTTTTGCCGTTCCATTCGGAAAACTTTCAGATAAAATTGGGAGGAAAACTGTTTTGTTTTTAGGATATATATTATTCCTTGTTGCAATAGCAGGATTTATTGTTGCTTTTAATTTAATTTATTTGATATTGATGTTTGTTGTTTATGGATTAGTTTATGCAATCGTTCAGTCCAATCAAAAAGCATACGCTGCAGATTTGGCTGGAAAAATGAAAGGAACTGCCTTGGGGTTGTATAGTGCCGTTGTAGGAATTGTAACTATTCCGGCCGGGTTGATTGCCGGCATGCTTTGGGACCAAAATCCTACGACAATGTTTTATTATATCTTTGTGATTGGATTGGTTTCTCTTGTTTTGTTGTATTTTGTTAAGGAAGGAAAGGAATATAGGAAATAGGCAGGTTTTTATAGTCATTTTTTAGAGTATGGAGATGAAAACCAAATTGAAAGAATCTTCAAGTGTTCCAGCAAAGGTATTCAATGAAATAGAGGTCGAACTTGATGAAGATAGTGATGATGTTTCTTTGGGTTTTTTGGATGACGATTGATAATTAAATTTATATAGTTCTTTTTTTAGAGATTGGCATGGGAAATATTGGGAGATTGGGATTAGCCGCTTTGCTTGCAGGAACTGTGAGTTTAGGCGGTTGTACGGATAAAGGCAATGATCCGAAAGAGAAATATGGAACTTTGAGCGGAAGAGTGATGGTTCCCACGATAATTTCAGACACTCTCTTTGTAAACCCATATTATAATGAGGTTCATGAGGATACTTTAGGAGCGATAGGATATAAAGATGCAATTGTGAAGGTTGTCGGAACCAACAAGGAAGTTTTTACGGACTCGGCGGGATTTTATTTTCTGGACAGTCTTCCAGAAGGAAACTATCAAGTTGTTGCCGTTGATGAAGGTTTAAAATATGGTCCTGATACTTTAGAAGCATCAGTTGTTGAGGGAATGTCCGACTCTTTACCTGACCATAAATTACCTCTATCGGAAGGGATGATAGGTTATGGCAATGTTGTTTGGAAAAACACACAATATTATCAGAATGGATCGCGAGCTTGGGTTTACTTGTATTTTTTGCGTGCTAGTGAGGATTCAACCCAACCATTGGGGTATAGGCCCGCATCTAGCTATAATACATTGTGGACTCGAGATGGAAAGTTTGCACTATCTATGCAGAAAGAAAAACCATTTTTTATTCTCTCCCAATTTAATAATCAGTCTGGTTCCCTCAAAGTGTTTATCAATGGGGAAGACACTGGTGGTTTATTTATTCCTCCAGATTCTACTGGTCTGTATAATTTTAATCTTGAAGTTACTGAGACAAGATGATGAATTTGCATAAATTAAGTGTTGATATGGTTATCTAGATAATTTTTTATACTCTCTTAATTTGTTCTTTTTATGGCTAAGAAATTTTACATAACTACAACTATCCCCTATGCAAATGCGCCTCCCCATATCGGGTTTGCCCTAGAAATTGTTCTGGCAGATGTTCTGGCAAGGTATCATAAACAGAAAGGAGAAGAGGTTTTCTTTTTGACCGGGACCGATGAACATGGAGTCAAGAATTATCAAACGGCAAAAAAAGAAGGACTCTCCACTAAGGATTTTGTAGACAGAAACTCAGAGAAATTTCGGGAATTAACTAAAGTGCTAAACATTTCTAATAATTATTTTATTAGAACTACTGACAAAAAAGTTCATTGGCCCGGAGTCATTGAAATATGGAAAAAGCTTGAAGGAAAAGGGGATATTTACAAGAAAAAATATTCTGGAAATTATTGTTCTGGATGTGAGAGATTTATTACAGAAAAGGAACTAGTTGATGGAATCTGCCCAAATCATCCAAGTTTGGAAATACAGCACCTCTCTGAAGAAAATTATTTTTTTAAGCTGTCAAAATACTCTGATAAAATTAAAGAATTAATTAAAACAAACAAGCTTAAGATTTTCCCTGCAAAATGGAAAAATGACTTTCTTTCTTTAATCAGAGATGGGTTAACTGATGTTAGCTTTTCTAGAGAAAAAGAGCATCTTCCGTGGGGGATTCCTGTTCCAGGGGATGAAAATCAAATTATGTACGTTTGGCCGGATGCACTTAGCAACTATCTTACAGGAATTGGATATCCGAATGAGAGATATAAAAAGTTCTGGCCCGCGAATATACACATTGTCGGTAAAGATATGCTTAGATTCCACACTGGAATTTGGCCCGGCATGTTATTAAGCGCTGGAATTCCGCTACCTAAAGAAGTTATTGTTCATGGATTTTTAACTGTTGATGGCAAAAAGATGAGCAAGTCTTTGGGAAATGTGGTTGACCCAATTAAATTAGCTGAAAAATATTCTTCAGATAGTATAAGATTTTCATTAATTAGAGATACTCCTTTTGGAGACGATGGTGATTTTAGTGAAGAAGTTCTTGTGTCTAGACATAACAACGAACTTGCAAATAAGCTTGGAAATTTGGTTGCTAGGGTTGCCGGATTGATTGAGAAAACCGAAGGTTTTCAATCGTTCGTCAGGGATGCCAAACGAGAGAAGAATGGAATGGAAAAAACAACAAATTCCTTATTAAAAAAACTTAAAGAAAAAGATATAGAAAAACACTTTGGAAATTTTGAGTTTGATAAAGCATTGAATGAGATTTTCGCTTTCATTGATGTTTGCAATGAATATGTTCAATCAAAAAAACCTTGGGAAACAAAAGACAAAAAGGTTCTTTATGAACTTAAAGAAGCTATATTGAAAATTGCCGATTTACTTTGGTCGTTTATTCCGGAATCCTCCGAAAAAATTAAA
This sequence comes from Candidatus Naiadarchaeum limnaeum, assembly GCA_014189685.1. GTDB lineage: Archaea > Undinarchaeota > Undinarchaeia > Undinarchaeales > Naiadarchaeaceae > Naiadarchaeum > Naiadarchaeum limnaeum. The sequence continues at coordinate 9 of DVAB01000043.1, read as the reverse complement.
AAGCAATTT
>DVAB01000042.1 GCA_014189685.1 Candidatus Naiadarchaeum limnaeum | reverse complement strand
TGCACCTGCAAACAGCGTAAGTACGCCCATGATGGCAAGCGCTCCCCCAAATCCTCGTCCGCCCTTGCTTGCAATGCGCGTTGCAACAGTGATATCTTTATAATAGAACATTAACAGCGCGCGAAACACGCGCCCACCATCCAGTGGATATGCAGGAACCAAGTTAAACAGCGCAACACCAACGTTCAACGTCCACAAGTAGCCCGTAATCGCAATCACCGGAACCGACGTCGCCGTCACATGAATCAAATAAAGGAATCCACCAAACGCTAAACTAAACAACGGTCCTGCCAGCGCCATCCAGAACTCAGTAACAGGCTCAACATCTTCCTGCGGAATACTTGCAACTCCCCCAAAAAAGAACAGCATGATCTTCTCAACTTTCAGTTTGCGCATGTTCGCCACAAGCGAATGTGATAATTCATGAAGCAAAATAGAAACAAACAGTAATACCGCTGCTCCTACTCCTAATAACCAATAACCATTCGAACTAAATCCACCGTAATACGTAGGAAAATAATCAGTAGCGAGTTGATATGCAACGAGTATAAAGATGAACCACCAAGAATAGTGCAGATACACATCTATACCAAACACCCGGAAAATACGATGACCACTTTTACCCATGAAAACAATGATTATTTTGGAATATTTAAGGGTTTGGGAGTACATAATCGTTTGTGACGTACACTATTATCCTCCGTGGCGCAGAGCGAGCCGAATGGCGAGCGGAGGGCACACAGTAGTGTGACCGACTGCCGCCAAGGAGGAGGATAATAGTGCAGTAAAGAAATCAGACTAATTACGACAACCATCTCCAAATTAAACATTTTATAATAATGTACACCATATATACACACACTTATATACAACTACAACATAGTATGGTATAGGATTTTTACTCAGGTGAACTGATAACGATTCTGGAGGTCACATGGCAATATCAAGCAAGACGAGGCGAAACGCAAAGAAGCGAGTATCCAAATCAGGCAAAGGTAAAAAATCAAAACCTAAGAAGCGATAATTTTATTGCGGCGCTTGCCGCATTTTTTATTTCTAATAATGTTTTTCTAATAACTTAGCTTATGTAAATGGTGAAAATTATAGATTCTACTCCAACATATTTAATCAGCAAATGAATGCACGCAACACGACGTCGTGCTGCACCCAGATGGTCTGATAATGAAAGTCAAAGTAAAAAGAAGTAAAATGTATAATCCCAACAACATAATCAAACCCTGTCAATGCAAGAGCGCGCTTGAGCAGGAAAGCAGAATTTTCGTGTGTATCGGTAGGCTCAAGCTTTATATGAATATGAATAGGGACTATGGTGATGTTTCCTCTTCCTATCCTCATTTTACTCACTATAAAGTTATTAATCCTACATAATGTCTTTGTTTGCGGCTATCCAATGTTTGCATGACCAATGGAATAATCCACTCTGCTCCCTTTTTATTAAAAGTTTCGGACCATGGGTGTTTAATCTTTTACAGGCTCGTAAACTATCACAAGAGGGAAATTGTGTATGATTTTTCTTAACGATTCCATCGCCGCTTCAACTGAATCCAATCTATGCCGTAAAGCATAAGAATCTACTTCCATTCTAATCGGCGTCTGCCCAAGAAGTTTTACAATCCGCAACAGATAACCCTGTTGTACATACTCTTTTTCCATTATCAAGAGTACCCTCCCGCCAATAACATCTTTTAAGTCTTTTATCAAAAAACTCCAATTCGAAAGTTTACGCGGGTCACTTACTATAACTTTAATTTTTCGTGCACCACTAAAACCCAAAATGCAGTTCAATATTAATTTGATCTCTGCATCTGGATCGTTAATTACTTCATTCTTTTCACGCTTTTCTACACCAATACCAATTATATAATCAAGCTTAATATCGCCAATTTTTTCCTTAAGTTCCTCATAATAACGATGTGGTTCATCGCCTTGATCAAGTTTTATCCCTATGGCTCTTGGAATGTTTTCATCCTGAAGAACTTCTATTTTCATCCGAAAAACGCCTCTGCATCTTTTGAGCGCGCTTCCATTTTTTCCTCAAATTTTTGAGCAGCTTTTTCCAAATCAATTCCTTTTGTACTTTCTTGGGATTTTCTTTTTCTAATTTTTACAAAAATCGGATGATTAACTGCCTCGCCAACAATTAAACCTTCCCCAACTGGCAAGGTGCTTATTGAATCCAATGCACTCTGTGTAATTCCCTCTGAGCTCTGTTTTATATGGTCTAAATCATAAGGATTAGTTACACGCATTATTATGTGCGTATTGCATTGCGAGAGAACAGTTGTGCTCAATCTTTTTGGCCTTTGAGATATTAAACAGACAGAAGCATGAAACTTTCTTCCTTCGCGGGCTACTTGTTCAACTATGCTTTTTGCAAGCGCATACTCGCTTTTAACTCCTTCTGGAACAAACTGATGCGCCTCCTCGATAACCAATAAAAATGGTGGAATTTGATTGTTGCGGCGCATGTTGAAAAGTTCGCGTGCAAGATGCGAAACTATTATTTGTTTTCTCCTGCTCCCAAGAATTCCGCTTAAATCAATTATTGAGAGATGCCCCGGCTTAACAAGAGTTCGCAAATTCGGATAATCAGTATCTGAAAAAATAGTGTCTTTGTTCGCATCATAAAGCCATCCAATCAGGCTTTCTTTAGTTGCCTGTTTTTTTATCAAATCTGTTTCTTCAACTTCCTTAATTATATCATCTAAATTAAAAGTTCCCTCGCCTTTTTTCATTTTTCTTTTAAATGAATCGAAAACTTTTGCCAATTCTCTCCTCTGTATGGCGCTCATGTTTGGCATATAATACATTAATTGCTCGGCGCTCATATTTGAGATTCCAATTCGGATATTAACCCCATTTATATGCGCGCACTTTTTGCTGTAATCTATACATTTATCGCCAGCTTTCACAGGCTCTGCAAAACTAGTGTATTCTCCGTGTACATCTATTAGAACAACTCCAACTCTTCCGTATTTTTTCTGCCGTTCCAAAAGCTCTTCAATTAAAATGCTAGTAAAGTATGATTTTCCTGCGCCGCTCATAGCAAGGATTGCAAGATGTTTCTGCAAAAGCTTTGTTAAATTAATTTTTACTTCAATATCATGATGCTCTATTGTTCCAAGGTTAATTCCGTTTTCATCCAGTCCAAGAAATTTTGGAAGCACATCTTCGCTTGCTAAAAAAACTTTTTCTCCAGGAGAAGGCGGAAAACTTGGCTTGAGTGTTCCTGGATTTGCCATAATTCCCAATGGTTTTGCACGCGCAACTGTAAATTCCCATCTGTCCACTGGAAAAATAGAACTCATATCTTTGTTTTTTTCATATTCCCTTACACTTTCAGCTCGCTCAAAATATCTGTTTGCCTTGAAAATATCTTCGATTCTGCCTACTAAGCGGCCCTCGTCTGTTTCTAGTTCAACAAATTGCCCCTTTCTAACTTTTGCGCCATTATCCTTTACAACAAAATCAAATTGTGAGGGTGTCGGGCCTTCTGTGTTGCTTACTACAGTTCCTATTTCTACGAATTCCATCACCAAAAATAACTAGTATTTGCTAATATTTGAACCTTCCTAGATAGTTAAAATGGTCTTAACTCTCGGCGCAATTTAAACAAACTCGGCAAATCCCCGACCTTATCCTTTAATCTATGATAAATCAAATCCAAATCGCGCTCAGAAAGCCTTGCGCGACCGTCTGCCTCAATTAAGATGCTTGGGAATCCATAAGTCTCATTGTGCATGCTCATTGCCAGAACTTTTGAAGCAATATCATTTGCGATTTTTGTAATCTTTTCCTGCATATCAGATTCTGAAACGAAATCAATTCTAATCGGCCGATCAAATGGAACTGTTTTTAAGTAAAACGAGAAAATTTTTCCACCGTAATCCTCTAAATCCTTTAAGACTTGGTGTTTTTCAGGATCTGCAGAATAAGAATAGACACAAGTGCGCTCGCCAACATCTAAAATGTAAAATATTACATTGCTATCGTTTGTATTTTCTAAAATACTCTTATTTTGTTCCAGAACATCAACAATTCCGCCGTCAAACTCAGAGCTTTGGATTACCCCCGGAACTACTTTTTCTTTCAGCAAAGTTGTAAGCCTTAACCCGCCTGAATCCTCTATTACGCCTGCAAGCTGGGTTTTCTTTTTCGAGCAAGTTCTGTATAAGCTCAAGTAGGTTTGAATCAAATTTTCATATCTCTTAAATTCTGGTGAATTTTTTTCAGGCTTGTCCATAGCCAATGGCAAAACACTCCCGTCCAAGAGCATTAATTCTGGGGAGAAATTAGAAACAACTTTTTCTGCAGTAGATATTTCCATTATTTGCCTGTTTAATGAAATCGAAATAGCGTAATCTCTATCTGTTATTGGTGCATTAAATGAAAGCAGCTGGTGACTTGGAAAAGCATCCGGATAATAATTCGTGTTAAAAAGAACTCCATTTTTAAAATCAAAAACAACCGCGGCTGCGCGGCCAACAACCAAGTTTACTCCGTGCAATTTTGTCTGGACAATTCCGCCATCTACAGCTGCTACTTTTAAATTTTTTAATTCATCTGGCTTAACTTTTGTAACAAACTTATCCTCAATAATATCCGAATCTCTTTTTGGGAATTCTATTTGTGCCTTAATTTTTTTAAGCGCCTCTCCTAATGAAGAGCGCTGATGCTCTAGGGCCTTTATATTTTGGGCTAGTTTGTTTAGTTCTGTTTCAAGTTCCATAAAGAAAATTAGTGTTTTATAGTAATTAAGTTTTATGCAACGGGCGGCAAATAGCCCTTTATAACAACCCCATACTTTTTCATAATTTCAAGTCTATATCGATCATGTGAGTGATCATAAAATCTATGCTTCTTAATACGAACATACCTTTGTTTCTCCTTTTTTAATATATTTAACCCAACCCCCATTACTGCATCAGCAAGAAAGTCCTCATCATCATATAGGTTTGCCGGCTCGTTTTCCCACTTAGGTATATCTGCAACAAGAAGTGCTCTTACCTCAAGCTCTCTTAATCTGTCGAAAATTTTATGCACGACTGCTCTAGTGTTTGGCGCTGGGAACATTCCAGTTGCTGTATAAAGGCCTGCCAATGAGTCAACAGCTATTAGAGTAACGTTTTTTCCATAACCCCTGAATTTTGATATCATCCCATAAATTAGTTCAGGCCAATTGAATTCCACTTCTTCTAAGCCGTCCTCTGCTTTTTTCACAAGACCTTCTCTCTCTTTCCTCAACTCCTTCGCTCTTGCTATTCTAACTTTAAGACCCTCATGCAATTTGCTCAACATCTTATATTGCACTTCATCTTTTGCTTTTTTAGCACCATCTGCATCTGCCTTTAATTTCTTTAATCCTTCATTGGCTGTTTCAATAAGCCCATCTATTTTTTCCATCCTGCTCCTATCTTTATCAAGCCTTTTATTGAATACATCGCGCACTATTCTGTTGAGCTTGTCAACCTGCTCTTCTGTAACATCGACTAATGCCCCTTTTGTGAATTGTTGCAGAAGTTCTGGTGGAATACCTTCTTTTCTCAATTCTTGAAGGAACTCATCCGGGACTTTCGGCTCAATCTCTTTTCTCTCCTCAACAGGGAGTTCTTTTACACCTTCCACTAATCGTGAAAAAACATCACTAAGAACTGCAAGTTCTTCATCAATTGCATTAATTTTTTCCATAGCATCTCTAATTATCGTAGTTTGTCTCTCTTCCCTTCCTCGAGCTATATCTATCATTTTAAAGTTGTTTATCTTATCTAAATTAATCTCTGTAATTTCTCCAAAAGAGGATCGCAGAGATTTGGTTCGTTGTTCAAATGTGAAATAAAGGCCATATTCACCTTTAGCCTCTTTCAAGTAGTTCACCATAAGACTGAGAGTAAAAGTAGATTTCCAATTTCCAGGCGACCCACAAATTATATAAACAGTTGGGACATTTTTTTCTTCTTTTCCACCTACAAGTTCTTTAGCAGCTACCTCATCTTTTTGTACATGGAACAGGTCTTTTTCAAACGCCATCGTTTTTTAATATAGATATCATTATATTTATATCTTTTTTCGCATGAGGAAATTACTTTTATACTACTTTGTACATTAATTAATGTAATGAGTCCTGAAAAAATAGATGTTAATGGACAAGTAGAAATTGGTGGCACTTATCTTAAAAAAGACAAAACGCTTAAAGGCGCAATAACTATTCTAATAAAGCTTTTAGAGAAGGGATTTAAAGCAGTTATCTATAGCAATAAAAATCGCACAGATCTTTTGAAGGAGTTTCGCGAGTTAAATAAGCATAAAGAGAGAATTACATTCGTTCTTTTCACTAGAGAAAAGAAAGCCGAAGGCGAAATGACTCCTGGCGAGTTTGGAGATATTTCTTTAAGTGTAATGCGCTCGCAAGAAAATACGATTATTTTAATAGATTTGAATTTAATTTATAATGCATATGATCGCGCACCAGATGAATTAGTATCGCATATTGACTACTTAAGTGGCAAAGTTAAAAAAGCACCAGTTATCTTGCTCGTAACAATAGACCCAGAGCAAGCAACAGAACAAGTTCTCTCTGATTTAGAGTATATAATTGCACCACTTCTTGAAGCTGTTCCAATTGAGGCTGCTCCTGCTCCGCCATCTCCTCTGCCACCTCCACCTGTTTTGCTTGCACCAAAGGTAGTAGTGGAAACTCCTGAAATAGTAGATAGGCTTAGACAGCTTGAGATACTTGGCATACCATTTTTGAAACAAAAGATTGACGACCTTATAAGAAAAGAGCTTATCCCTTTTAAATATCTTGATCGTGATGCAAAAAAGGGTTTAAAGGATGCTTTACTTGGCCTACTGGATATGCCAGATGCACCTGAAAATAAAAAACTAATAATTATGACAATAACTTTAGTTGAATTTGAAATTTTGCTTGGCATACCAAAGGCAGTTGAATTGATAAAGAAATATACAGAAGCAATTAAAAAATTACGTTTAAGCTTGAGCGATCAAAGAACTTTTGCAGAAAGATTGCTCAGTATTGAGTTAAGCCTAAGAACACTGAGTGGAGTTCATGACATTGGAGATGTTGATAAATTAATACACGAAATTGGGGATGTATTCAAAACTGCAAAGGATATGGAGAGCAAAGGTCTAGAACGTGAGAGATTACTTGCGGAAAGGAACGGAGCTATAAGCGCGCTCAAAAGCTTGACAGAGGATGTCAAGAAGTTAAATGAGCTTGGGAGTAAGCTTATTCGGGAAATAAACGCTGCCATAATAAAGTTGGCTAATAGACTTGAATCAGATCCTAATATCAAGTTTAAAAAGATAGCATGGTATTATGTATATCTTAAGGGCTCGGAAAAACAGATTGGGCGATTAAGCGAGTTAGCAAGATCAGTTAATGGTCTCAAAAATGTTGAGACGGATAGGGAAAATAATGATGCTGCTACGGAGGATGCTAAATCGGTGAGGAGTAACGCACAAAGAAATTTAGATACGACTAATAATAATTTAGCAGCAGCCAAGATACGCTTGGATCGCGCAAAAGTTACTCATTCTACAAATAAGAAGAAATTGAAGATTACAGAGAACAAGCCCCATACTCAGTTAGAGCTTACAGCTGCAAAAAAAAGTGTTGGAAATGCACAACTAGAAATTCAAAATGCAGAAAGAAACCTTACTCAAATGAAAGGAAATGCTTCAAGGGCAGAAGCAGCTCTTAAAAAAGCTAAAAAAGCTGTAGAAGTGTTAAAAAATAGTGCGGATAATTTGATCAAAACAAGAATGGAATTTTTAAGAAGTATCTTAGCATATGCAATTAGCACATTGTACATACTCTATGGCTGGCTCTGGGATCTAGGGGTAAAAGATGTTTATTTGTTTAGGCCAAAAAAATTCTGGCAGCTAAGGGCAAAGCTTGAGACGGAAGAATTATACAAAGAGTTGCTGAAAAATTTAAAGAAACATGGGCAATTGTAAGATAAGCAATTTAAAAGCTTACTTAAAAACAGTTGGATTGCGCAAGGAATTAACTGGACCCTAACAATTATCGTAAATCAATAATATAATTTGCCCATTTTTTTATTCTATCAGCAATTCCTGGCTGTTTTTCTATATCTTTAAGGCTGAATCCTATATTCAACATAAAGATTCCCTTAAAATCTTCTCCTGCAACTTTTTCTATTAATTGCACTATCGAAGGCAAACCATTTTTATTAATATACTCATAAGATTCAAGGTATATTATTGCTTTTTCTTTATGGAAGTTAATAAATCCTTTAATTCTTGACACCACTATATCTCGTTCTGATGGACGAACAACAGCATAATCAGCAAAAGTATTGTTTGTATTACATATTAATATATTATTTCTTGGACCAGCTTCGGGCAGGCCATATTTTCCATACAACACTTCACGTATTGGAGGAGATGTTAAAGCAATCATCATGTTTCGCGGAGCTTTAGCTATTAGCTTACTTAAAACACCTGACTTATAAAAGGCTGAAAGATAAAGTCTTCCACCTTTATATGGAGCACGGAGCGTCTTTTCCTCAAAAATAGCTATCCTCATCGGAGGTTTAAGATGCTCAGGTTGAAAAACCTCTATCATTGCATCGCCGAGAGTATCGGGTGTTTTTCTTGTAATAACTTGTTCTTTCTTCTCCAGCATAGCAACTATTTCAGCTTCCCCTTTAGCTGCCTCTATTTGAAAATGAATTCTAACAGGACTATTTTCTAACGGTTTTCCATCTTTATACGAAGCTTCTACGATAAGCTGATGTCCAGACTTTACTGGCGATGGAATGAATTCTATTACAAGGGGCCTATTGTCTACAAAAGTGCTATCTTTCCTTTTAATTGGCTCTGCTTTTGCATCGATTATAGTATAATTTACAATATGGTCAACAGGGGTGCCGTCTTCATCAAATGTCCCAATTGTAGCCTTTATCTTCTGCCCCTCTTTAAGAATGTCTTTCTCAGCATTAATTCCCTCATTTGTAACAGCATTTAGTATATCGACGCTTAATCTTAGTTTTTTCTTGATAATATTTACATGGAATGACAATTCGCCACTTACTATTGGTTCTTTTGTCCCTGGGTAGTAAGAAACTATTTTTATCTGAGGATCATCTGAAGCACTAGGAATAAAATCTTGTATCTCTGCTGTTTTGCCTTCGGTGTTTACTTCACCTTCCCAACCTTCATTTTCCTGGTCTAATAATTTATATCTAGCAGGATGATCAACTTTCCGTGACAGCTCATCGAAAATTATAACATGAATTACTAATTTTGTACCCTCTTCGATATCCTCTTCAGGCTCAATCTTTTTCCCAGTTTCTTGATATGATACTCTAACTAGCATTGTTAATTTTTTCCGTGCAACCTTTCTTGTTTCAACAAGGGGAGCCGCTGTCAACTTTCCCCTAGCTATGATTTCAGCACTTGCTTCTCTTCTTTCAGTGAAACTCTCAGGTGGCACTCCTTTTGAACGCTCTTGCTTTACATTTATTCTGAATAAAAGATTAACTTGCTCTTCGGCTTCAACAGTAAAACTTTTTTTAGGACTCTCTTCGATTGCAATTTCACTTTCCTTAATAGGCGGATCGATAACCGTTTGGTCAGTAGGAATGAATACCTCATATTTACCAGGTAGAACCGCAATTCCATCCTCACTCACTCTTTCTGTTATGAATTTACCCGTTTCCTGATTTCTAATCTTTAAAATCAGGTTTTTTACCTCAATGTCCCCCAAGTTAATTATATAAGCTTGGTAAACTATTTTTCCAAATTCAGTTGCCATTTTTTTAAAATTAATACCACTCAACTATGCACTTATCATTTGTAGCCAACTCTCGCAATTCCTTTTCATATGCTAAGGTAATTTCTCCTGCTTGTTTGCCATAATTAATTAAAAAGATCCCCTTAAAAATGGCGCTTTGACCAACTATATCTTTGAGCATTCTAATTACTGGGCCATCGCCCTTTTTTTCAACTGTTTTAAAAGTTTCAATATAAACAACAGCGTTTTCTCCTTTTTCAGTGAAAAATGCATTTATTTTGTCCCTGAGTTTTTCAATATCATCTTCATTAATTATATCGTCTGGATCAACGTATTCTGGGCGGCGTCTTGCTTTATCAGTTATCCATAAATACTTCGCTTCGTTTCCTGCTGGAAGCCGATAACCGCCTTTCTCAGGAGGACCAATTAAGCCAGGGTCAGGGTTTGTTAAGAGCGCAATCATTACATTTTCTCCACTAATATGTCTCTTCCTCAGATAACTTGAAAGGTAAAATCTGCCTGAGTGATGTGGTGGGCTTCCTCGTCTTTTAAATTTTTCAAATATAACTATTTTCAATGGTGGGTCTTGTAAATGCGCAGGTATTATAGCTTCTTCTGCTTTCTCAAAAGTTTTTGGCCTTCCTTTTGCTTTTATTTTTTCAATCTTAAAGCTGAGTTTGTATACCCCATTCTCTGGAGCAAGTGGCTGTGCTTCATTAATATCATCGCTTACCCATCTTCTTGCAGGGAGTGGATGATTTGTCCCTTCATAAACAGCTTTTATCAGCAGCTGTGGAGTCTTAACATTTTTTGGCTTAAAAGGATCTGGAAGGCTTGTGACAGAGGGAATTTCCAATTGGCCATTATCTGGGATGTTCCAAATATCGTGATCAGAAATTGAGTGCTCAGTGTCATCTGTTTTTATACGAACTTTTTGAGCAACCTTATTGTTTTTCTCATCACTAACCCAAACTATGACTTTTAATCTCATGTCTTCGTAAACAGGATCCTTTGGCTTTATCACATTTGCAGGCCTATCATTATCCGTAATTTTAATATTTAAAATTAGAGCTCCTCTTGTTGCAACTCTCACAGCTAATGGATATGGGCTTATTTCCTTTCCTGTTGGATCTTTTGCACGGGCTTCAACTATGATTTCCCCTGGCGTTTTTGAGGTTGTTAATTGGACGCCTGCCTCTCCACTAGGATTTGTGTCTGTATTTGTTCTATTCAGAGCTATTCCTGTTGGGCCACTTTTTGTGAAATCTATTTTTATCCCATCTGCAGGATCGTCGCCTTTGAGCACAATATATTTTATCGAAACCTGGCTTCCTGCATTGATATTTGTGAGGTCAGGAGGGGTTGTTTCTGCTGTAATACTATAAGCAGCTAGAGGGGCAGCTACTGGAGCTGTTGCAGCCTGTGCTTGAGCAGAAACCGCGTCTGTTGTTACTGTAAAATTAGCTACTGTCTCTCTTCTTTTAAGTACCTCTACATCCAACTTTTCAACATCCACCCCAGAAGTTTTATGAATTCTATAGTTTTCTGGGCCTATAGAAATATTCATATCAGCAACAAACGCATCATAAGAGCCGGGCGGGAGCGGTTTTGTATATTCTCCTTTTTTATTAACCATAGCAAACGACTCTTCGCCTGTTACTTTATTTTTAAAAATAACTTTTGCTCCATCAGGTGGAAATGGGTTTCCAGTTTTTTGCATATTGGATGAGAGAACAGTTCCGCTCACTCGACCATAATCTTTTGAAGAAACTTTTGCAGCAACCTCTTCTTTAACTCTTCTTGCCTCACCCCTGCGCCTTCTTAGCCAAGTTGCAATTGCTCTTCCACCTTTCCACAAACCTCCAATTAATAGAACAACAAATATCAGAACAAAAATCCATGATAAATCCCCAGGCTCTTCCTGAAATCCCCCATCACCTGGTCCAGTGGACGGAGCAGTTGTAGCGGGCAATTCAACAACGCCAAACAAAACCAAAGCAGCAACAATACCTATTATAGCAAGTATCCCAATTACAGCGTATTTTGCCCAACTGCCTTCAGCCATTTTACAACTATATAGTGGGCGTGAACATATTTAAAGATTTTTAAGCTTTGATAGGTCTATTCTGAAAAGAATTTCAAAATCAAAAACATTTTAATCAACCACCATCAATCCCCGCGGTTCATACAGAGTGTAAATTATTGCAAGCAGAACTTTTAGGTTTGCAATATGCGCCTCCAAACTACAGAAAAATATAGCATCAAAAGCTCTCTGAAGGAATTCCTTTATTATTTTTTGCTCACTTTTCTTAACACCTGGCATATCAAGGGCTTTAATTTCGCTATGAATAGTATTGCGGTTATAAATTTCAGCTATAGTCTTAAGTGCGTCTGTTAAAATGTTTTGTTGCTCTTTTATCATTCCGCTAACTTTATCCTTTTTTCTTTCAATGTTTTTTAAAAAATCTAGTAGAAAGCCAGTTTCAAGCCGGCTTAAAGCAGTAAAGATATTCCCCCCTTTTTCTATACTATCCTTAATATTCTTATATTTGCCACCGTCTCCTTTAATTATGTCCTCCCTCAGAATAATTACAAAATACGCAGCAATAACAGGAATTAACTCCTTGTCCACAATCTTAATTCCGCTTTTTGATAAATAATCACTAACCATACTAAAGAAATCTTCTAAAAAACTTACTTTATTTTGAGTTTGTAAGCTTTCAAACCCAAGTTCTTTATCAGCTCCTATCACAACGCTCTTCAATTCATCCATCTCTAGGAGTTGAGCAAAGTTTACAGAAATCTCATATGAGAGTATATTTCTGCCCTCATTTTCAATTTTTACTTTAATGCCATTCTCTATATACTCATTAACTAGATATTCTAGTGCTTCATATTTGTATGCCAGCTTCCATTTTTCGTCTGCAATTTTCGTAACAGAAAATTTAGAAATTTCATCAAATATTTTTTCGTAATCCTCAATCTTTTTTTCAAAGTCTTTTGATGGAACCCTTTTAAGTCTACCCTTTAGATCTCGGCCCTGGTAAATTCTCCTAAAGAGAAATAATATTTCTGGGTCCTCTTCAGTAAATGAGCGCTTGGCCTCTGTTTTCGCTTCCTTCAATTCAATTAATTTAAGCTCAGGGGGCTTTTCTGGCTTCACGAGTTTTATTTGCAATTTTTTAGACACATCTACCCCAAATAGCGGTTCGTAGTGAACTTTCAGAATGCTATTTCCAAGCATTTTTTCAGATTGCGGCCCTGGCCTATATGAAATCTCAAGGTTACCATTCGAATTAGTTGTTTCTTCTGTTGCAATTTTTTCTCCAGCCTTTCCAAATTCCGCAAATTTCTGGTAAGTTATTTCTAAACTTTTATTGAGAACTGGTTCGCCTTTTCCATCTTTAACAGTAATAGTTACCTCCACTTGTTGAGCTGGATCCCTCAGATCGATTTCGCTATCTTTTTTAGCATCTGTGCGTACTATTTCAATTGTTGGTATTTTTACATCAACAATTATTGGAATGGTTTCTGGCACTAATCTTCGCCCCTCTACCTCCGCCTCTATGTCCAGTCTCTTCTTTTCTGCTATTCCCAGTGTTAGATTTTCTATTATAGCTACTCCTTCCTCATCAGTGAGCTTCTTAACAACTACCTCACCACCTATTGTTGCATCCCCTGAAGCAGTAAATGTAACAGAAGCATCTTTAACCCCCTCCTTTTTCACCTTAGCATATACTCTTACCTTTACACTTTCACCTGGCGGCAGCATTTCTCCCGAAAATAATTTCCTCTCTATCTTTCGGTTCTTTGGCTCTAAAATTTGTATCTCAAATTCCTCGGGCGTTGGTGGTGAAGGAGGCACTGCTGCTGGTGCAGTTGTGGCTGGCGCCGGAGCTGGGGTAGGTGCGGTAACTACTGGAGGTGGCGCAGGTGTTGGAGCCGGAGGAGGTGCTGCAACTACTGCTGGAGGTGTTTTGCTTTTTAAGAAGAAGTGAAGCCCAGGATTTTCCCCTGCTCTGAAATAGGTTACTAGTGTATCAGGGTGATAGTCATCATGCCCAACATTCAGTCTATACTTTCCAGAAGGAAACTCAAGGATGCATTTACCGCCTTCTTTACTAGTTCCGCGCCCCTCTAATCTAGGATCATCTAAATTTTTATAGTGAATCTTAGCACCTACCAGAGGAGGCTTTTCTTTTGTCTGTGGGTCTTCCTCAAATTGTTTCACTTCTATATGCGCCATTGCCATCTCTGCTCTCGGTTGCGGTAAGGGTTTCTCTGGCTTTTTTAATATCCCGCTTAATAATTTAGAAATAATAAAAATTGGTATAATAACAATTGGAATAAGAATTAATCCTCCAAGTCCCCCAAACGCGCTCCCACCCTGGCTTGGCCCAGTGGACGGAGCAGAAGGAGCTTCGATCTCAATTATACCTGTTAAAACCAGAACAGCAACAATACCAATTATTCCAATTATCCCAATTACTGCATATTTTACCCAACCACCTTCTTCAGTCATTCTAGAACTATTAAGTGGTCGCAGTGATATAAAAATATAGCTTATAATTTGCTTCGGAGGGGATTTTCAAAATCAAAAACAATTAATATAGCAGAGAGCAAAAAGCCGCTATGCCAAAAGAAAAAATTCTTGTTACATGTGCTCTGCCCTATGCAAACGGGCCTTTGCATGCAGGCCACATAAGGTCAACTTACTTGCCAGCTGATATCTATGTACGCTATCTGCGGATGAACGGAAAGGATGTTGCATTTATTTGCGGTTCGGATGAGCATGGAACCCCAATTACTTTAACAGCAGAGAAAGAAAAAACCACTCCTTTAGAAGTTGCTACAAAATATCATAAGATAATGAAACAGGAGTTAAAGGATTTAGAAATTGATTTTGATATTTTTTCGCGGACTTCAACTAAATTAAATCATAAGAACGCACAGGAATTCTTTTTGGAGGCGCATAAAAAAGGCTATATCTATGCGCAGGATGTTGACCAGTATTACTGCAATACCAACAAAAGATTTTTGCCAGATAGATATGTTGAAGGCAATTGCCCTAATTGCGGCTTTGAAGGTGCGCGCGGGGATCACTGTGAAAAATGTGCACAGGCTTTAAGAACTTTAGATAATCCACATTGTATAATATGCGGGAGCATTCCTGAGTTAAAAAGTACAAAGCACTGGTTTTTCAAGCTAACAGTGTTTAAGGAGCAGCTAAAGAAATTTTTAAGCAGGAAAGAACTGCCAACCAATGTAAAAAATTATGCTCTTAGCTGGACAGAAAATTTGCAAAACTGGTGTATAACTCGAGATTTGGAGTGGGGGGTGAAAGTACCTCTTCCTGAAGCAGAGAACAAAGTTTTGTATGTCTGGTGGGATGCGCCGATTGGATACATAAGCGCAACACAGGAGTGGGATAAGAAAAATGGATTAAGCTATTGGAAAAACGGAAATATAATTCACTTTATTGGAAAAGACATTATTTACCACCACGCACTCTTTTGGCCTGCAATGCTGATTGCGCATGGAAAATACAAATTGCCTTATACAATAATCGCTGGTGAGTATCTTACTTTGGAAAAGGAAAAGATGAGTACTTCGCGCGGTTGGGTTGTATGGGTCTCAGATTTTTTAAAGAAATACCCTGCGGATTATTTGAGATATTATTTAACAATAACCTCTCCTCTTGCGACAGACATGGATTTTTCCTGGAAAGAATTTGAGGCACGCATAAACAATGAGCTCTCAGATGTTCTGGGGAATTTTGTGCATAGAACTTTGACTTTTATTCAAAGATTTTTCTACAAAACTATTCCTAAACCCAGAAAATTAGATGAAAAGGACAAAAAAATTTTTGCAAAAATAGCAGAAACGCAAAAAATAGTTGCTCAAAAAATTGAGGAATTTAACTTTTTGGAAGGTTTAAAGGCAATAATGGAATTAGCACGCGCAGGAAACGTTTATTTTAACGAAAAGGAGCCGTGGAAAAATAAGGAAACTCAGGCAACAACAATCTATGTTACTGCAAATCTTGTTCATGCGATAGCAATTTTGCTTCTCCCATTCCTGCCTGAGACAGCTTTAAAAATTCATTCACAACTCGGGCACAAAGGAGCTTTTGATGAGCTTAAATGGGAGTGCGCAAAGGAAAAAGTAAAAGCTGGACAGAAAATTGCTTTGCATATTAAGCCGATTATACAAAAGATAGAAATCAAAAGTACCTAGCCCCATCGCTTTGAAATTTTTCTTGATTTAAAATATAGTAATCCAACAACTGCGACTGTTATTAATGTAAGCGCAATTACAACTCCGCCGGTCGGATCTGCTTCCGCTAGTTTCCCTTCTAAAATTCTGTTAAGCTCTTCGGTAGATTTAACTATGCGTCCCGAGGTAACAGATTGCAATTTAGCAAAAGACGCATAAAAAATACCACTTATATAGCTTATCGTAAGTACAGAAAATCCTATATGTCCTGCTCTCTGAAAAGATTCGACTTCGTAAGATATATGCTCTTGAAAAATTTCTGAGTACTCTGGAATTTTTTTTAACTGTTTTCTAATTTGTTCTGCCCGTTCAGCCACTTTCTTAAGCCTTTCCTCTGGCGAAATACGTCTGTTGCGCAAAAATCTTGCTTCTTCGTGCGCGCCAGCCTGTTCTAAGTTTTTCGCAAGTGCCTCTAGCATCCCCTCACCATCATTTTTGGCTGCTGCCACCCTTAATTCGTAGATATGCAAAAAAGCAGCTGCTGGCTCACCTAGTTGATTCTCTAAAATCCTAAATGCGCTTTTTATATCTCCCTTTTCTAATCGTTTTGCAAAACCAACAGCTATGAGATCAAGCTTTTTTAGTGTTTCGAGCCTTCTCGGGTCAGCTTGAAACTTTTCCTTGAATCTCCAATAAATTTGCTTTACAAATTTCGGGATTGGAACGCCCATATTAATGTTTATAAGTTCGCAGGTATATTTAATAGTTGTTCAATTCTGTTCACCGCAAATCTTTTATAGTGTTCATTCTAGATAAAATGTCAGGAAAATGATTCGGAAGCATAGCTTCCTCTCATCTTCTCGCTAACGCTCAAAGATGAAAATAACTGAAACAATAATAAAATTTGCACTGGCTTTCCTTATAGTTGGAAGCGTCGCAGCATTTGCTCAATCTCCGAGTACAATAAAGAAGCCAACATCAACTCCTACTGAGGTTGACAAACTAATTTTAGTTTCAAATAATGAAGCAGATTTGGCACTAGCTCTCTCTGTTGCTTCTGATATTAATTTGGCCGTTATAAGCACAAACTGGGGGCAATTCCAGAAAGTTGTTTTTGATAGAATAAAAGCTCTTTCTCCAACAGAAGTAATTGTTGTTGGAGGAAACTCTGCTGTTCCTGAGAAATACAAATCCGATTTAGAAGCTGCTGGATTAAAAGTAACTATTGTTGGAGGAAAAACAAGACAACAAACCTCAATCCAAGTTTATGAGAAGTTTAAAACACAGTTGAAAAAGAAAGCATTAGTTGCAAGTGGAAAAGAGCCAATAACTACTAGCGATACAATACCTGTATATGCTTATGATGATAGTTCAGAGATAAAAAAATTTGCGCAGAAAGAAAATGCCGATGCAACTGATCAAGCAGATGTAAAGGCAACTGGGGTTAATCCAAAATTAATAGTCACAAAAGAAATGGTTGCTGAAGTAAAATCACTTATCCAAGAATACAAAAATGTTGAAGGCACTCAAGGCTATGCTATAGGGCAGAAAGTCTCTGAAATTGTGAAAACGCACGGGGATGCTATAAAGGCGCTTGCTGCTTCAAAAGCAATAATTGGAAAAGCAATTGAGAAAGCAGAGCAAGCTGTGAAAGCTTCTGTAAAAACTATTGAGCTAAGGAACAACAACTTTGTACCGAGCATACTTGCGGTTTCAAAAGGGGATAAAATCGTATGGGCTAATAAGGATAACTGGGCGCATACTGTAACCTTAAAATCACTAGGAATTGACAGAAGGCTTGAGGCAGGACAGACTTTTGAATGGACAGTAACATCGAACCCGGGAATTATAGAATATGAATGCACACTGCACCAGCCCTCTATGGATGGAAAAATCACAGTTGCAAGCAAGGAGCAGATTGAGCAGGCAACTAAGCTTGTAAAGGATCTGTTAAAGAATACCAGCGCAACAGCTGGAATTGTTATTCAAACAGGGGGAGAAATTCCTTACTGAATGTTTAAATAAGTGGTTACGCCTCTTTTAAGGAGATTAAAAAAACTAAAATGGACTACGCAGAAGAACAAAAAACAACTTTGATCAAGCCGAAATATGGGAAATATGTTACGTTTGGAGCAGTAACGGTAGCAGTAATACTTCTAATAGTGATCTTTGCAACAACAAATAAATTTAGTGCCGCTCCAACCGGTGCGCTAATAGCAGCCCCAGCACCTACTCCAGAAATTACTGGAACCCCTGCAACTCCAGCAACACCAACTTTGCCAGTATCTACCCCTGCTCCAGCAACACAGCCTTCAAATAAAACACTATCTTCGGTAAGTCTAATTCCAAACTTTATTCTAGGCGGTGCAATAGGCGGGGGAGGCGGAGGCGGCTCTGTTAGTTAAATTATATGAATGCGGTAGCGCTCTATATTACCATATATACATTTGCAGCAATCGGCTATGTGTGGTATAGGTACTTCTTTAATTTCCTTTCTAGACAAAAGAAATATAAAAAAAACTTTCCTAAGGATCAAAATGTTTCAGTTATTGTCCCTGTTTATAATGAAATTCCAAAGCTCTTAAAGCAATCCATAGAATCTATTTTAAGGCAGACTAGGAATATAGAGCTGCTGGTCATAAACGACGGCAGCAATAGGAGAACCGCAGATATTTTAGAGCAACTCCAGCACGCTTATAAATTTTCATATGTTAAGTTTAAGAAAAATATGGGAAAAAGAGTGGCAATGGCCACAGGGGTTAAGCGGGCAAGCGGCGATATTATTGCTTTTGTTGATAGCGATACAGTGCTTAAACCAAATGCAATCGAGGAGTTAATCAAGCCATTTTCAAATCCCAAAATGGGAGCAACTACGGGGAATGCAACAGTTTTAAATCAGGGCAAGTGGCTTGGCAAACTCATAGCTGCAAGATATTACTATGCTTTCAATGTTGAACGCAGGAGCATGAATTATACTGGTGTTGTGCCTGTTGCAAGCGGTGTTTTGGCAGCTTTTAGAAAATCAATAATACTTCCAAAAATTGAAAGTTTCTTAAACCAAAAATTTTTAGGAAAGGTTCAGCAGTATGGCGATGATAGGCATTTGACAAATCTTGTTTTAGAGCAGGGATATAAAGTTTTTTATGTCGATAGTGCTGTTGCACTAACTCATGCTCCTGAAAAACTTTTTCAGTTATTTAAGCAGCAGATGAGATGGCGCAAATCCTACATTCGAGAAACTCTTTATGCCGCAAAGTTTATGTGGAAAATTTCAAAAATGCTCACTTTTGATACTCTCTACACAGCTTACATGACTTATAATTCCATAGTCATGCGCCTGATGGCTTGGGCATTTATCTTTCTCTACCCGATATTAATTTTGCCTTACTTTATTATTGTTACCATAATGGCATTTGTGCACAATATTGCTCTGTTTGTTGAGCGTGGTGTAAAATTTGGATTGCAAAGCATACTCTACGCATATCTATACGAACTTTTTGTGTTCTGGTCATTACCAGCAGCTATTCTGACACTAAATAATACTGAATGGGGCACACGATAAATTATAGATTCTTTATTATTTCCGGAATCTTTTCTATAATATCAGATGTTATCAAGCCACAGCCTTTTTCCGAAAAGCAAAGATCGCCAGCCTTGCCATTTATGAAAGCAGCATTACAAGCAGCATCAAACAAATTGACTTTCTGTGCAATTAAAGCAGCAACAATTCCAGTTAAGGTATCTCCTGTTCCGCCAATTGTCATTCCCGGATTTCCTGTTGTATTCTTTTTTATTCTATGGCCGTCTGTTATTATATCAACAGGCGCTTTTAAAACAGTTACAATATTTTTCTCGCTTAACCCTGCTGTAAATTTGCGCACGTTTTCCTCAACAGCTTTTTGCCCGCCTGAAATTATTTCAAATTCCCCTCTGTGCGGGGTTAAAACGCATTCCTTGTTTTTTAAAATTTTTAAATTCCCTGCAAGAGCTTTCAGTGCATCTGCATCTATGACCATAGGAACATTGCACTTTGATATAATATCGCGGCAGGCTTGCATTGTATATTTTTCAGTTCCCAGTCCAGGCCCTATTGCCAGAACATCTACTTTTTCCAAATATTCCTCAATTACAGGAATGTGCATCTTATCCAGGAATTTCCCCAGTAAGGGAATGGTAATCATTTCCGGAGAAAAAGTTGCAACAATATCTGCTGCCCTGCGCGGCGTGGCTGTGTAAACAATATCAACCCCTGTTCTATAAGCTGCCAAACTTGTAAAAGCTGGCGCTCCTGAATAAATCTCGCTCCCGCCAACAACTAGAACAACTCCATTATCGCCTTTGTGGGAATCTTTGTGCCTTTTTAAAAGAGCCATAGGAAATTTTATAGAGCTAAACTAATATAAATACACTCATGAGTGTTCCAAAAAAGATAAAAGATGCATTAAGAAGATTTAAAAAAAGAAAAAGCGAGGACCAAAGAGGAAAGGACTGGAGAAATTTTGAGGAAGCGGAAAGAAAGGCTGCGGCACTAAAAAGAGCAATGCTCGCTGACTATACTGGAAGAAAAGTTCCGCTGGAAAGCCCTCCTGTTAAGCTTCTTCTGAGACTTGGGCGCCCTGAAGGGTTTGATCTAATAGTAAATAGGGTGGGCGAAATTTTTATCATTATGGATAGGATTGAGATAGCACTTGTAGCTTATCATGAACACGGAGAAATTGGGTTTATGGGATCACTTTTTATTCCAAAGATGCTTGCCTCAGAAGTCGGAAAATACAGAATCTCCGATTTAACATATCCGGATGACTTCAATAAAATCAAATCCATTATAACGAAATGGATTGAGGATGCAAAAGAACAGTTAACAGAGTTTGAAAAAATTGTTCAAGAACATGGTGAAAAAGCAGTTCATATTGTTTCTGCCTTACTTAAAATAGAAGAAGATTACAGGCGTGTTTTTGAGGATAGAAATCTACAAGAATTACTTCAAAGCGCTCTAAAGGCATCACATGAAAAGTTAGATTAATTTTTCCTTCACTTTTTTATAGAAACTTCGCTCAAACTTAACAAGATATGCCTTTGTTTTTGATTTTGTTATCTGAATGCGATCGCGCTTTGTAAGTGAGAAAGTTTTGTACCCATCTAAAACTAAAAATCCGCGGCGCTCTGTTATAATCCGGATAGTTGTTTTCGCCCACGGTGGAACTGCTATTGGCCGTGTACTTAATCTAAACGGAGAAATTGGAACTATTTCATATGCATCCAATAAGGGGTCAATTATCGGCCCGCCTGAACTTAAAGCATATGCGGTTGAGCCTGTTGGTGTTGATACAATTACTCCATCAGCAGCTATTTCATCTATTTTATCCCCATGAATCTCAATTGAGAATTTTTGTATTTTCCCAGGCTGCGCTGTTGTTATTACAGCATCGTTTAAAACCTCCCCAACCCTTCTTCCATTTAAGCGCACTTCTAATTTCGTGCGCTCCTCAACATCAAATTTTCCATTTTCTATTCTCCCGAGGTAATAATCCAAATTTTCATCTGCCTCAATTTCGGCAAGAAATCCCATTGTCCCCTTTCTGATCCCAACAACTGGAATTTTCTTTCCCTTGACTGCCATCACTGTTCTTAAAAGGGTGCCATCCCCACCTATAGTAATAATTAAATCGCAATTTACAGGAAGGCGCTCAAGTCTAAACAAATTCTTAACACTCAATCTGCGGCCCAAACTTTTTTCATAGCAAACTTTGCAGCGGCCACGCGAAAAATAATTCTTTATTTCATTTGCAACACCTAAAATTTCCGGCGTAAGGTACCTGCTTACAACACAAACACAGCGGGGTTTTTTACTTTTCATATTGGTTTCATTGTGCTTATTATATAAAAGGTTATTTATGTGCTCAGATAAAATAATCTTTAATGGCTTACATTGTAGAGAGCATAGGAGCAGAGGGGGATAAAATAATTTTTGTTATAGAAACGATAGTACCCAAAACTACTCCTATCAGGTATAAAGTTGAAATTTTACCTTATTGTATACGCAATTATGAAGGAGTGAAAGGGCCACGTTTTTCCTATAGTGGTATTTTTATTACTATATCTAGCAGCATTGATGCAAAGATCGCAGAAATCTTCTACGATCCTGATTCTCCTAATAAGAGAATAGACAGGAATATGCACCCCACTCAAATAGCAAGTTCATTGCATAAAATGGTTATTATTGAATTGCTCAAAGAGACTTATCAGAATTTAAGAAAGGTACCTCTTCACAGAGAGTACATTAAAAAAGTTCTCCCTGCAATAATTCGACTTGCTATTGATTAAATCATTTAATATTGTTTTTTAATGAGTGGGCCTGCTCGGATTTGAACCGAGGACCTTCCGGTTATCAGCCGAACGCTCCACCAAGCTAAGCTACAGGCCCGTTTTGTGTCAATAAGCTTGGAAGAATTAGCATTTATATTTTATTTAAAATACTTCGCAGCTGGACGTTTTACAAGTGGTATCCCTGGGAATGGACCAATATCATTTGCTTCATAGACATGAGCCTCAAAATGTCCAGTACGGTCCAAATTTAAGCATATAAGATGCGGATAATATTTCAAATTCCAGCGTTTTTGAAATTTTGTTGCTCCTGCTTTTGTAAAAAAACTAAGCCTCTTATCACCCTCCTCTATAACATGGCATGCATCACATATAAATGCAACCACCCATTTTTTTAGAGTCATGTCACTGCACAACCTTAAACAAATCCGTTTTTGTAATTACACCTGCAGGCGCTCCTTTTTTTGTAACAACAACTATTGGAGTATGTTTTAAAAGTTCTGAAACACTTTTAATCGGAGTTCCTTCTGGTATTTGCGGAGGAGCTTCTGCCATTATTTCGCTTACTTTTCTGTGTCCTAAGTTTTTTTCTCCAACACGGTCGAGCAAGACCCCCTCAGAAAATAATCCAATAATTATGCCTTTTTTTAACACAGGAAGCTGGGAAATATTATGTCTTTTTAGCAAGCTAATGGCTTCCTCAACCCTATCATTTATATCAACAGTAAAAAGGCGCTTTGTCATAATATCCACTGCTTTTACAGCCTCTGTATGCTCCAACTGCTCTAGTGTATCAAAAATCCTTTTCGCAATCTCAAAACTTGGATTCATCCTTCCAGACTCGATTTTAGCTAGGGCAGATTGAGATATGCCTGAAAGCTTAGCTAGTTTTGACTGGGTTAGATTGAGATTTCGTCTCCTTCTTTGAATTTCCTTTAATTCAATCATTCTGTTCAAATAATCTAGTAATAAATTTAAATACTTTTATTCTAATAGGAATATTAGTGCCAAAAAGGTATTTAAACCTTATTTCTCAAACAAAAAGAAAGCTTTATGGGGGTAAATACATGGCTGAAAAAAAGTTTCATTATACAAGCGAATCTGTTACAGAAGGTCATCCAGATAAAGTTTGCGACCAGCTTTCTGATAGTGTTTTAGACGAACTCTTAAGGCAGGATAAATACTCAAGAGTCGCCTGCGAATGCATGGTTGGAATGGGATTTGTAATTGTTACAGGAGAAATTACTACAAAAGGCTATGTTAATATTGATAAATTAGTCCGAGATGTTATAAAACAGATTGGTTATGACAGGCCTGAATATGGATTTGATGCAAATACTGTCGGTGTTTTAACATCAATCCACGAGCAGTCCCCAGACATAGCACAGGGAGTCCGCGTAACAGGAACTAAGGAGCAAGGAGCAGGAGACCAGGGAATGATGACTGGTTATGCAACAAATGAGACCCCGGAGTTTATGCCATTTTCACACTCAATGGCAACAAAGCTTGTGTTGAAGCTTGCTGAAGTCAGAAAAAAGAAAGTGCTATCATATCTAAGGCCTGATGGAAAATCACAGGTTACAGGGCACTATAAAGATGGACAGCCAGAATCAATTGATGCGGTTGTTGTTGCAGCCCAGCACGATCCGGATGTGGAACTTGATAAATTAAGAGAAGATATAAAGAAATATGTTATTGAGCCAGTTTGCGGAGATTACCTTAACCCAAAAACACAGTACTTCATAAATTACACAGGCAGATTTGTAAACGGAGGGCCGGTAGCAGATTCAGGGTGCACTGGCCGAAAAGTTATAGTTGATACATATGGTGGCATAGGAGGACATGGTGGCGGAGCATTTAGTGGAAAAGATCCTACAAAAGTTGACCGCGCAGCAAGTTATATGGCAAGATATGCGGCAAAGAATGTAGTTGCAGCCGGACTTGCAGACAGATGTGAAGTACAAATTGCTTATTCCATCGCAGCAAAGGATCCCCTTTCTGTAAACATTAATACACATCATACAGGGAAGGTTCCAAATGATAAAATAAGGGAACTTGTTATAAAGCATTTTAACTGGAACCCAGGACTAATAATTCAACAACTTGATTTGTTAAGGCCAATTTACAGAAAAACAGCAGCCTATGGACATTTCGGAAGAAACGAACCAGAATTTACATGGGAAAAAACGGATTTAGCAGAAACTCTTGCTAAAGAAGCAGGGGTAAAGTAGCTGCGAGGGCTTAAAGCCTTCTCTTTTTCGGTTTTAGATCGGGTTCGTTCAGAAAGCGAAATATAAAATATCCAGCTGCAAATATTCCAATCAAGGCGATTAACAACAGAGAAGGAACTTCGGCAGGCTGGATTTTTGTAGCTCTAGGGGCAGCACTTACTTTTTCAGCCAAATCAGCATAAATCTTTGCTTGGCTTGCGAACATGAGTGCATCATCTATAAGTTCAGCGTCCTGATCGCGCTGCGCATAAAATAGATTTAATTTTGCCTGCTCCTTGTATAATTTTGCCCAAGCTGAGTTTTTATCATCAACAGAATCAATTTGCGCTTCAGCATAATTTGTCAAATCCTCAAAACTTCGCACATTTAAAGCACGCTGCGCATCAATTCTTGACAGCGCAGTATTGCTATCAACATATGCTGCCAAATACCATTGTTTGTTATATTCACGCTCTGAAACTTGCAAGAGCCAAACAACTCCTGAGGGTGGAAGTGTAAATCTCTGCACTTCATTGGCAACTTTTACAATTGTTTGCGCACTTGAATTTGCAAACATTTTTTTATTAAAGTTTTTTTCTGATACGCTTTCTTTTGCAATTTCGTACAAAGAAACTGATATATCGTTCCACCCTTCCACAAGTGCAAGTGCATTTAAGGGATTGTCAGCCCCCTCTAACTGATCAAATTGCTGCTCTGCCTGAGCAAGTCTGTTCTGAGCTGCTACAGCCCATTCATAGCTTCCGGTATCAGTTTCATAAATTGAAATATCTGAAAGTTTTTGCTGAGCCTTTCTAAGAATTACTGAAGCTTCGGATTTGCGCTTGTTTAGGAAGGATTTTTGTTCTGCGCTACTTAGTGAATTAAATTTTATAATGTCATTAGCAGATTTGGATAGCACCGCTGCCTTAAAACCATGATTTGCCGCCCCATATAAATAATTCGAATTCAAAGCAGCCTTTGCATCACTCACCTCTGATTCGCTAATTTTCAGGAGATCGAGAGCATCCTCTAATGTTTTTGAATCAAGTTTTGATTTGAGTAATCCTTCTTTTGCCTGAGCCAATTCAGCTTCTGCAGATAAAATCTGGCTCTTCGCAAGTCTAAACATCGGGCTGACAACTTGAGTAAGCGCAGCCTCTTCTAGAACGGTCTCGTCAGTACTTATTATTTTATTGGGAATTGTTGCATTTTTTCCCTTAATCATTATATCATAAACATCTTTAATATCAGAAATTTGAATTACAGTCAAATTCCAATTTTCTGCTGCATATCTAGTAATATTCCTATATTGGACTGAGCTCCGCACAAAAGTAAAGCCGGGTGCTGGGGTTTCCACTCTTTCAACAGTAAATGCCTGGAGTTCTTGTCCTTTTGGAATTAGAAATACTTTAAATCCTTGTTCATGCGCTGCTTTTGCCTTATCAAAAATTGAACTCACCGGGCCTATCGAACCATCTGGCTGAATTGTCCCGCTCATTGAGGTATCATTTCGTATTAGCTCATTTTCTATAGCCGAAATAACAGCAATTGTAATGGCACCACCGGCTGATGGTCCATCTACAACAAATGCCTCTGCTTTGAAGGTGATTATCATATCTTTATCAGAAAGATTTTTGTCTGTAAAATTCTGGGCAACAGTCGCAGCTACTCTTTCAGAATTTTGTAGTTGAACTCCCCCAAATGGCTCTGTATTTAGAAGAATACGCCCTTTACCCGGAATTATTTCTACTTCGACTTCTGTTAGAACTCCTTTTCCTTCACTTGATACTGCTGGAACTTTTATGGATGCAGTACTGTGTCTGTCCGCTTGCACTGTGCCTAAAGTCAGTAAAAGTACAATAAACACCATGATGACGGCAGCTAATTTTTTCATTGCTTACGTTTTACTAAGACAGCTTAAATATTTTTAATCCATTTAATGTCGGTTTGTCAACGTAGCGAAACCAAAGGTTTCGCACGCATCGCGGAACTTCGTTCCGCAATGTTCCCTTGCAATTTATAACTGCACCTTTCAAGCCGATATTAAATGTGGACCCGGCGAGAATCGCACTCGCGGCCTCCTGTATGCGAAACAGGCGCTCTGCTGCTGAGCTACGGGCCCAAGCGTAAAGTATTATATACATTTTCACATTTAAATCCGCCTATGACAGAGCTAATTTTTCTTGGAACAGGTGGCGGAAGATTTGCAATGATTACTCAAAAGCGCGCCACAGGAGGTTTTAGATTAAATTTAGATAAGTTTAAAATACATGTTGACCCGGGCCCAGGGGCAATTGTTCGCAGTATTCAGAATAAACAAAACCCGCAGAATTTAAATTGTATAATTGTTACACATGCGCATCCTGATCATGCAACTGATACTGCGCCTTTAATCGAAGCAATGTGCAGAGGAATGTTAAAAGAGCGCGGCTATTTGATTGTTTCAAAATCTGTGATTGCAGGAGCAAAGGAGATTGGCCCTGTTTTAGGGAAATACCACTATGAAAGACCGAAAAAATTTCTTACCCCAAAAGCTGGCGATAGAATTGAGCTAGAAGAAAATGGGAGTAAAATTTCAGTTGAAATAATAGAAGCGCAGCATTCTGATCCTACAAGCTTTGGGGTTAAGTTCTACTTTGATAAGAAAGTTGTGGGCTATACAGGAGATACAGCTTATTTTGAAAAGCTAAAAATGCTTTACAAGAACTGCGATATTTTAATTCTTGATAATACACGCCCGGGGAATCAAAGAATTCCATATCATTTATGCACAGAGGACACAATTAAAATCTTAAAAGTAGCTAAGCCTAAACTGGCAATTCTAACCCATTTAGGTATGAAGATGATTACTGGAAGTCCGATAAGCGAAGCGCAGAGTATTGAGCGTGAAACAGGGGTTGTTACCTTAGCCGCTGAGGATGGGATGAAAGTAAATATAGAAGAAAGTTTAACACAAATACAACAAGCATCATTAAAAAGCTTTGAAAAGAAATGAAAAAAACAATTTTTATTCTTATCATCACATTAGCATTAGTAGGGGGGGTTTTTGCACAAGGGGTACGCGTTGTACCGCAAACTACTCCGCAAGTCTTTGGATGTGTTCCAAAACTTGATTTAATTGCGCCTGAAAAAATAAATCTTACAATTGGGGAGGAAACAACTGTTCAAGCACAGGTTAAAAGTTTGCGCTGTATAATTTCTCATGTAAGAATTGATATTGAAAGGTTACCACTTAATTTTACATCAACACCTGAATTCTATACTTCCATCCCTCCAAATAAAAGCGCGTTTTTTAATTTGACATTTTTTGCAGATGGAAAATTAGGAAATCAGACATATAAAGGGCAGTATTTCATTAAAACGAATGAGGGTGGATTTGAAAAGCATGCGGTAGAAATAAGATTAAAAGAGCCATCTGTTGAAGAGCAGCCATCTATTCCAGTTCCGGCAGCAGAAGAGGAAAAAGATATTGGGGGGCCAATTACACCGGCTAATGAAACTGAACAGTTTAGAATTGATTTGCTTATCATACTCTTTATAGTCATAGTCGGAGTGGCATATTTTCTGTTAAAGAAGCGCTAGACACCAACTATTTATAGAATTAATTTAATTTATTCCAAGATGGCCGAAGAATCCCTTTATTTGTTGAAAAAGAAAATTGAATTGCTTGAGGACAAGCGCGGAAAGCACACTGAGTTAATTAGTGTGTATGTTCCTGGTGACTATGACTTGAATAAAACAATTTCGCGCCTGGGTTTAGAGCAGGGTACTGCGGATAATATTAAATCTAAGGGTTCAAGAAAAAACGTTACAAGT
>DVAB01000041.1 GCA_014189685.1 Candidatus Naiadarchaeum limnaeum | reverse complement strand
CCCAAAACCTTTTTATTCTTTCCTTTGCTAGTTTATGCAACTATGGATCTCCATCCTTTAGAAATCAAAGTAATCGAAGGCCTGAAAAAGCTCGGCGGAAAAGGTTCTGCAAGCGTTGTTGCAGAGACGGCAGGAATTGAAAAAATCCAGGCTGAAAGATTTGGATACTCTCTAAGCCAGAAGGGCTTAGTTGTTCTTGAGAAAAAAGTTACTGAAAAACCGAAATTAACTGAGTTTGGAAAAAAATATTTGAAAGAAGGACTGCCTGAGAAAAAAATTGCCTCTGTTTTAAAAAGTGGGCCGCAGACTTTGAATGAACTGATTGAAACAACAGGATTAAGCCAGCAAGAGATTGAAGCTTGTTTTGGAATTTTAAAAAAGAATGGCTGGGCAGTTATTAGAAAAGGAGATTTGGGAATTGAACTTGAATTAACAGAAATCGGAAAGCTTGAATCAAAAGAAAAAAGCGATTTGGAAAATGCGTTGGAAGAAATTAACACAGGCGGATTCGTGCAAGGGGAAATTGTTGAACCTTTAAAAAAGCGCGGAGTTGTAGAGGTTGGAAGCCACTATGAATATAAAATGGAGCTTAAAGAGGGCGCTAAAATAGAGGCAACAGAAACAGGAGATGTAGTCCATCAGTTAACGCATGAGATGATAAAAACAGGAGCTTGGAAGGAAAAAAAGTTGCGCGGCTATGATTTGAAAGCGCCTGTTCCTGCTTTTTATGGAGGGAAATTGCATCCTCTAACAATTGCGCGCAATAAAATCAGAAGAATTTTTTTAGATTTGGGATTTGAAGAAGTTGAAGGACCTTTAATTGAAAGTTCATTTTGGAATTTTGATGCGCTTTTCCAGCCGCAGGACCACCCATCAAGGGATTTGCAGGATACATTTTATCTGAAAAACCCGTCCGAAGCAAAATTGCCGGCCAGAAAAATTTTGGATGAGGTAAAAAAAGCGCATGAGCAGGGAACAAAGGATTCAACTGGATGGAGGTATAAGTGGAATGAGGAACTGGCAAAAAAATCAATTCTGCGCACGCATACAACAGCTGTCACTGTTCGTGCTTTATCAAGAATAAAGCCGCCTGCAAAAGTTTTTTGCATTGGGAGAACTTTCAGAAATGAAACTTTAGATTTTAAGCATTTGCCAGAATTCACTCAGATAGATGGAATTGTTGCTGATGAAAATGTAACTTTCAAGGACTTGCTCGGATATTTAAAAGAATTTTTCTACAGGCTTGGGTTTGAAAAAATCCGCTTTAGGCCTGCTTATTTCCCATATACAGAGATGAGCACAGAGCCTGAGGTTTATTTGGAGGAAAGAGGAGAATGGCTTGAAATGGGCGGCTCAGGAATTTTCAGGCCAGAGGTTACAGAGCCGTTGGGGATAGATGTTCCTGTTTTAGCATGGGGTTTGAGTTTGGAAAGGCCGATTATGCTAAAACTGGGGTTAAAGGATATTAGGAGTTTCTACTATTTCAATAATTTGAAATGGTTAAGAGAGGTGGGAATTTTTTAAATGGCCCTCGTAACTTTCAACCGCAAAGATTTGGAAAAATTAATTGGAAAAAAACTTTCTGATAGTGATTATACTGACCGATTAGTTATGCTCGGGGTGCCTCTTGAAAGAATTACAGAAGAGGAAGTTGATTTTGAAGTTTTCCCAAACAGGTCTGATTTATTAAGTGTAGAAGGATTTGCGCGCGCGGCGCAGGGATTTTTGGGAATTAAAACAGGGCTTCCACAATTTGAAGTGAAAAAAAGCAATTTTTCTGTAAGTGTGGATAAGCGTTTAATTGGATTAAGAGGATGCGCTGCTTTTGCAGTTGCAAAGGATTTGAAATTTACAGATGAGTCAATCGCGGCTTTTATGCAATTGCAGGACAAACTTGCAACAACAATTGGGAGAAAGAGAAAAAAAGTTGGACTCGGGACTTATGATTTGGATGAGCTAAGGTTTCCAATTAATTACACTGTTGCTCCAAAAAGCACAAAATTTGTTCCCCTCGGATTCACTGAGCAGATAAGTCTGGAAGAAATAAAAAATAAGCATCCAAAAGGGAAGGATTTTGGAGAGATGCTTGAGAATTGGATTGAATATCCTGTTTACATTGATGCGAAAAAAAGAATAATGGGAATTGTTCCGCTCACTGGGGCGGAATTTGCAAAAATAACTTCAAAAACAAGAAATATTTTTATTGAAGTTACAGGAACAGAGTGGAAGGCTGTTATGGAAATCCTAAATATTGTTACAACAGCTCTTGCAGATAGGGGCGCAAGAATTTTTGAGGTGAAAACATTTTACCCGACAAAAAAAGTTATTCACGCTCCGGATTTGCGGGCAAGGAGAATGAAACTTGATTTGAATTACACAAATGAACTGCTTGATTTGGATTTGAAGCCAAAAGAAGCGAAAGAAATTTTAGAAAAAATGCGGTTTGGAATGCTTGGGAATGATGTTTTAATTCCTGCTTACAGAACTGATATCATGCACCCAATTGATTTAGTTGAGGATATCGCAATTGGGCATGGGTATGAGAAATTTGAACCGCATGTGCCAAAAATTGCAACAATTGCAAATCCATTAGAGAAAGAAGAATATTCAAATAGGATAAGAGAAATCACGCTTGGACTTGGATTTCAGGAAGTTGTAACTTTTATTCTTTCAAATGAACTAAATGAATTTGAGAAAATTAAAAAGGAACGGGTTGAGCATGTTGAAATTTTAAACCCGAAAACAGTTGATTACACAATGGCAAGATTGAGCTTGATTCCAAGTTTATTGAATGTTTTTGCACAAAATCAATCAAATGAATTCCCGCAGAAAATCTTTGAATTGGGGCAAACAGTAAAAGTTGATAAAAATGCTGAGACCGGAGCAATAAATGTTTTAAAACTCTGCGCCGGAATTTCTGATTCAAAAATTGGATTTACAGAAATGAAAAGCAATCTGGAAACATTTTTCAGAAATTTTGGAAAACAGCACGGAAGCCTTGCTTCCGTGCGCGTAAAGGAACAAAGTTCCTTTACGAATTTTGAATTAAATGAAATTGATGATGAAACATTTATAGGTGGCAGAGCTGCGCAAATTTTAGTTGGTGGAAAAATAATCGGAGTTATTGGAGAAATTCATCCAGAGGTTTTAAATAATTTTAAGATAGATTATCCTGTGGTTTTGTTTGAATTGAATATAGAGAAATTAAAGTAATTAACTTAGGCCAGTGTATTCCTTTATTAACTTAAAAAGTTTTCTTCCAAGAG
Source organism: Candidatus Naiadarchaeum limnaeum (assembly GCA_014189685.1). Taxonomy (GTDB): domain Archaea; phylum Undinarchaeota; class Undinarchaeia; order Undinarchaeales; family Naiadarchaeaceae; genus Naiadarchaeum; species Naiadarchaeum limnaeum. The sequence goes on along the minus strand of DVAB01000041.1, from coordinate 6,788 downwards.
GTGTTGGCTCAAAAGCCACTTGGCCACTTGTTATTTTTCTTTTTGAAAGAAGTATGGGCATGAAATCCCTGATAACAGCTCTCACTGTTGTTGAGATTTCATCTTTAGGATATTTTGGCAACTCGAGGTGCAATTGACCAACTATCGCATCAAATTCCAAACCTTTACAAGCATAAAAAAATATTGAAATTTTAAAACAGTCCCAAAGCTGGTATCTTAAGGCAGACAAAGCTCCAAAAATAACCTCTAGCTCTCTTAACTTAGCTCTCTGTTTCTCATCCATTTACATTCCAAAAATTCTTTTCAAAATTCTTCCAATATTCCAACCGCCTGATTTCGATTCATGCTCAATATCAAATAAATCTGCAGCCAGTTTTGTAAATTCTTTTGCAGCTGGAGAATGAGGATTGTGCAAAACAACTGGCTTCTTTGCTCTAATCGCGTGTTGAACAGAAATATCATAAGGGATTTTTGCTAAAATCGGCAATTCAAGTTCATGCTCTATTGCGCGGGCGCTCAATTCCCAGTGCTTTCCATGAACTTTATTTATCACAGCTCCTAAAACATTCGATCCTGATTTCTGCGCAATGCGAATTGTTTTTAAGGCATCTGTAACCGCAGGCAATTCAGGATTTGTAATCATTATAACTTCCTCGGCAGCGTCTAAAACTGCTTTTGCACCTTTTTCAAGGCCCGCAGGAGTATCTAAAATAACAGCATCAGCTGTCCCAAACAAACCAAGAACAATATCCCACAGCTTGTGTGGGATTGAAAATTTCAAATGTTTTAAGTGAACTCCTGCTGGTATAACCCGAAAGCCTGAATCGTGCAAATAAATAGCATCTGTAATTGAAGCTTTTCCAGCAATAACATCGTGCAAAGTTTTCATTGGCGGCTTCATTCCCAAATGAATGCCAATGTTCGGGGTAGTTAAATTCGCATCAACGATGATTACATTTTTTCCAAATTTCGCAAGTGAGGCGGCGAGGTTTACAACTGTTGTTGTTTTCCCAACTCCGCCTTTTCCAGAAGCAACTGCTATTAAGCGAGTCATTTACAGTTAAAAGAGTGGTTTATTGAATATAAATAATTTGTTAGAAAAAAGAATGGGACTGGCCAGATTCCCACATCAGAACCTGTTGTGAAATTTGTGCCGGTTCCGATACCTCCAGTGCCAGGTGTTAGTTTAGCACCAATTATAAAAAGAAAAGAATGGGACTGGCCAGATTTGAACTGGCGACACCCAGGTATCTGCCTTTCATTCTCTTTGCAGAGTCAAAATACCTAAGACTTCAGCCTGGCGCTCTCCCGGGCTGAGCTACAGTCCCATTTCATAATCCAATAGAAAGGAGCATATTTATAATTTAAGCAATGGCTCTTCTACCGAAAATCCAACAGACTGCTTTGCAATTTTATGCATTGTGAAGTTCAGCTTATGGAATGGGCCCGGCAAGATTTGAACTTGCGACCTCTTCCATGTCAAGGAAGCATCATAACCACTAGACTACGGGCCCAGCTAGAGTGGAATGTTTTAATTGATATATAAAATTTCGTAGCTTAGATATAGCTGATTTAAGAAGTAGTTTTAGTTTCCGTCTGTGTGCTCAACTGATGAGCTTCCGGCTGCGGACCCAGTTGATGTGCTGCCCCCCAGTGTGCAGGCATTATTGCTGTAAGCTACAATTCCATTAAAGCGGTCTGTATTGCCAAAGTTTGCTGTGAGCGGCAATGAAACCCAATTATTTGAGGCTGTGTTAAATCTGTAAGCAACTGTGATATCGCAGCTTCCTTTTATGTTATCCAGTTTCTTTCCGCTCATATCATTTGTGATTGGAAGGAAGTTCCAGCCCTGTTTAACTGGAATTCCACTGTATGATTGATAAATAGCAACTGTGTAAGTTATGCTGCATGCACTTGGAGCGTATGCCCACCATGAAGTTTTCTTTCCTACTTGTTTATCTGCAGTACTATCCTTTACTCCATCAAAAGTTTTCGCATTTGAATATTGTTGGGTATTTGCATCAAAGAAATAGATCGTTATTCCGCTGCAAGTAGTAGTTGCTGTTGAGAAGTCCCCTGGGATTGAAATTAGATTCCAGCCTGAGCCTAAGTTGACTGTTGTTGAAGTTCCAATTGATGGAATTGATGGTATAGGAGAGATAAAGTTTGCGGCTACTGTTTTTGCTGCATCCATAGAAACTGTACATTTTCTAGTTATTAGGCTTGTTACTAAGACGCATCCTGCTCCGGAAAAGCCTCCAAATGTTGAGCCTTCAAGGGAAGTTGCTGTTAGTTCTACTTGAGTTCCAGAATTATATGATTGTGAACAATCATTTCCACAATTAATACCTGTTCCAGTAACTGTTCCTGTGCCTGTTCCTGATTTAGAAACTGTTAGAGCGTATTGTGTTGTTGTAGTTGTTGAGAAACTTGCGGTTACACTTTTTGCAGCAGTCATAGAAAGTTGGCAGGTTGAAGTACCTGTACAAGCTCCGCTCCATCCTGCAAATGTTGAGCCGCTTGATGGATTTGCTGTAAGGAGAACATTAGTTCCTGAATTATAGTTTTCAGAACAATCAGTTGTTCCACAGTTAATTCCTTGAGGAGAAGAAGTTACAGTTCCTGAGCCTGTTCCGGCCTTAAGAACGGTTAAGGAATAGGTGGTAACACTTGGTGATACAAAATGTGCATTTACACTTTTTATAGAATTCATTGTAACAGTGCAACTTGTTTCTGTGATGCTGGCACAGTAATTCCAGCCTGTGAAAGTTGAGCCAGAGAAAGGAGTTGCTGTCAGAGTAACAACAGTTCCAGAATTATAAGTTCCAGAGCAATCTGTTCCACAGCTAATTCCTGTTGGAGAAGAGGTTATAGTTCCTGATCCTGTTCCGGGTTTTGTAACTGTTAGAGCGTATTGTGTTGTTGTAGTTGTTGAAAAAGTTGCAGTTGCTGTTTTCGCAGCATTCATAGTAACAGTACAAGTTGTTGAAGTTCCTGTACAAGCACCGCTCCAGCCTGCAAAAGTTGAGCCAGATGAAGGAGATGTTGTTAGTGTAACTGAAGTTCCAAAATTATAAGATTCAGAACAATCTGCTCCACAATTAATTCCTGTTGCAGTAACTGTTCCTGTGCCTGTTCCTGATTTAGAAACTGTTAATTGATAAGTTATTGGTGTGGCTGCTGAGACTGTAAAGCTCTTTGTTCCTGTTGCAGGGTCGCGGCCGATATTTACAGGAGAGGCTTTGTCTGTTGCGTTAGCAAGATAGTAGTAAGTTCCAGCAGTAGGCGGCGTTACTGTAGCAGATGCTGACCCCCCAGGAGTGCCTACCTGTTTAATAAGAGAGGTTGCAGTTGTTCCATAATAAATAGCAAGTTCTCCTATTCCGCTCGCATCGGATGCTGTTGCCGAAAGTGTAACTTTGTCTCCGACTTTTGGAGCTGAAGGATTACGAGAAACAGAAACTGTTGGCTTGGTTGTGTCAGCTGCCGGGGGTGCCGATGCTGTTTTTGGCACAACATTGCTTTCTGCAAATGGTATTTTCACGCCGAATACTGTTGCAATTGCTATCACTTTAAAATCATAGGAATTCCCGGTAGCAAGACCTCCAATTGTTGTTGAGGTTGTTGTTACAAGTGGGGCATTGCTCCAGGAAGTTGTGCCGGCACCTCTATACTGCGGCAAATATTCTGTTGCGCCTGAAATAGAATTCCAGCTTAGCGGAACAGAAGTGGCTGTTGCTGTTCCGGCAGTAAGCGTAAACACGAATGGAAGAGTTTGTCTTGCTACAATATTGCTCTCTGCAAGTTGTGTAGGAATAATATTAAGAATTCTTCCCATTGCGATAACCCTGAACTCATAATTAGTGTTTGAGCTTAAACCTGAGATTGTTGTAGAGGTAGATATTACACGTGGGGCATCAGCCCACCCTATAGGTAATACTGCACTTCTGTACTGTGGGACATAATCAACTGCCCCTGGGTAAGAATTCCAGCTTAATTGAACAGAATTGGGAGTTGTTAATCCAGCAGTGAGAGTTAAAGTTGTAATAGTTGAGGGAGTAAGTGTAACTTTTATATCATCTAAATATTGGCAGCCAGAGGTAACTGATGCAATAACCCTTTGCACTTTTAGATTATTTACAGAAATCTCAGCAGAGCCCCAATTTTGGGCAGAGGATGAAACAGGCTGTATTATAGTTGGAAAAATTAAATCTTTACCATAGCCTGTAAATGTCACAGTAGTAGCACCGCAAGGAGGAGTGGAGCCGCCAGGCCTTGCCTCAAATTTTATTTTTGAAACCGTATATTCTTGCCCGAAGTCAACGGCCTGTGTTTGTGAACAAAGTGTTGAAAAGGGTAATTTTGCACAAGTCCCCAGCTGTTGTGTAACTGGCTGAGATGCTATTTGAAATCCAGTTGGCCCTCCTCCTGTAATGAATCCTGTTGGAGATACATAAATGGGCCCTGGCTGTGAAGTTGGTTCTACATAAGAAGGCGGGGGTGGCGCAACTCCTCCTCCTGGCAAAACAGCGCCTGGAGGATAATCAGCGAATTGCGCGAGAGCAGCAATACTCAGAGTTAGAAATATTGCAATAAAACTTGCGAACACAATTTTGCTATAGCCTTTAGGGGACATCGCTTTGTATATTCTCTTTTTGGGAGTATTTATATATTATTATTTAATCAACTTCGAAGAAGGAAATTCCATCATCTGCTGTGGGAGTTGGCTTTCTAGTGTCAATTGGCTTCACAACAACTGTTTTAGTTGCTCTTGCAGTTGCGCCTTTGTTATCGCGCACTGTTAAAGTAAACACATAAGTTCCAGGGGCGGTTTTAAGAGCAGTGAAAGAATTTTTTGTTGAAATAATTCGATTTTTCACTCGCCATTCATAGCTTACTATTTGCCCGTCAGGGTCAAAAGCATAGGCTAAAAATCTAATTGTTCCGCCCTCAACAGCAGGATTTGGATAAACCAAAAGAATGCGCGCATTCGGAAGTTTGTTTACTGCGGCTGCAGTGGTTTTTCTAGTTCTTTCCTCTGTCTGCGCTATTTTCAAATCCTGAGCAAATTTAGAATATTCGGTTTTTGGAAGCACGGTAATTACTGCAGAATCTCTATCCTTAACATCTTTTGAATAAGTTAGTATTGCAAAATAATTTCCAGCCTCTTTTGCGTCAAAAGTTATCTTTCTTCCAAATTTGCTCTCTGTTTTTCCAGAGGGCGAAAGTATTTGCCAGGAAAAATAAGTTACTCTTGCGCCTGAGGGAACAACTGCTTCCAAATTTACTTTTGAATTTATTTGGGCAACTTGATCATTGCCAGCGCTAACAAGAACTTTTGAAACCTGTGAGCCAGTGGGAGAAATAATAGAAAGTGCAAAAGCAGTTGGGCTTTCAGATGAAATTTCTAGGTTAGGCCTGAAAAAAGAAATGCTCCCGCTTATTATTCCAAGTATCACAATTGCTACAAAAATTCCAGGGAACAGTTTATCTATCAGCTTTGATTTTGGCATACTCATAACTAGAATATCGTGAGTTTTGCAATATATAAATATTGTTAGCCGTTAAAAACCGCGCCGGTTGGCATTGGATTTGTTAGTGTTATAGTTTGCGCAGGTAAATCTTTCTTCCATATCCAGTAAGCATTTCCCATGCTCATTGTACTTGTGGAGGATTTTATTTTTAAATAATAGGGACCAGCATTTTGGTCAAATTCTTCTATAGAGGTGTAAGAAATTCCTAAGAGCACATCGCTAACCAGCTTATTTTCTACAGACGGAAATCCAACCATAGTCCAACCATTATAGAGCTGAATCTGAGTCTGCTGTGGGATTATTCCTGCAACTGTAAAATAGTTTCCAATAAGTGAGCTGTCTCCAATCCAGAATCCCATGGAATGATTTATCTGTCTAAAATCTCCAGGGGAGGGTTTAGCTGTGATATAAGCTTTCCAAGGGTCTGTTGTGTCTGAAGCGTTGTAATACCGTGCTTGAGCGAAGTTTGTTGTCTGCAAAACAGTTGGAACTAATTCAGAATACTGTATGAAAGGCGCAGAAACAAATTCTTTTTCATACGGCAAAGATTTTGCAAACTTTCCAGCAACTCCATTCCAGTTTTTGTTTCCTTCTGCGTCAACTGCCATTACAACATAGTAGTAAGTGTTTGGGTCGCCGTTTCCTGCTGGGTTATCTGTGAATGTGTAAGTTCCTGCTGATACAGTTCCTTGAATGTCGTATGGGCCATTATAGTTGTTTGTTGCGCGGTAAATTTTGTATTGTGTAGTTCCGCCCGGCTGTCCTTCATCAGAAGAAGCTTGCCAGGTAATTTCAACATTTCCAAAGGTCGGCGGCGGGGTTAAAATTGCTTTTTGCAATTGCGGCGCAACTGGAGGAACAAAGTCAACTTCTTTTGTTATTGGGTGGGAAGTTACTAGGGAGAATTGTTCAGGCGCGAATGGAACTGATGTTCCTTTAATTATTACTGTCCATTCTCCTGCTGCTGGGCTGTTCACAACGACTTGTTCAACATTATCAATAGTGTTTGGTTGGGTTTGAACAGCAGGGCTTGCGGGAGAGGAATTGCTTAAAGTCCATGGATAATGTTGTGTAGTTCCATCTGGCTCAAGAACAATCAAATCCAAATCATTCACAAGCTCTTTTGCTGCATATGGGGCGCCTGCAACATCGTCCCAGACTAAAGTAATATTTAAATGACCTGAGCCAGAAACTGACATTTTATAAGTTCTGTTTGCTCCGTCTGTGTAACCATCTGTTTGGATTGTAATATTG
>DVAB01000006.1 GCA_014189685.1 Candidatus Naiadarchaeum limnaeum | reverse complement strand
TTCAATTCCTGCCGTCTCTGCAACAACGCTTGCAGAACCTTTTCCGCCGAGCTTTTTCAGGCCTTCGATTACTTTGATTTCTAAAGGATGGAGATCCATAGTTGCATAAACTAGCAAAGGAAAGAATAAAAAGGTTTTGGGCACTAAATATATTTATGAGAAAAAGGTTTTGGGCACTAAATATATTTAGGAGAAGGATTGTGCGTATCGGAGTTGGAGGCTGGGGGAAGGGATATGCCCCCCAAATTTTGCACACAGAATTTGTTATTGAATGTGTTGTCCTAGTTCTTTATTCTCCTACGCAGAAATTTGGTGCAATGGGACATATTAAGTATGGCTTGGGTGGCACAAGGGCTGGTTTAGAGAAGGCACTAAAGTGGTTTCAAAAGGAAAAAATTCCTTTAAGTGAAGTAAGGGCATATATTTATTATAATGCAAATTGGATGGTAAGGCTAAAACTTGCGATAAAGCCTACTATAAAAATTCTTAAAGATTTTTTATCAAGGAATGGCATTACCCCAAATGCCCCTTATGGCCACTCGCAATATATCCCACTTGTTGTGGATTTTGATCTTAAGAAGGGAGAACCTTCTTTTTCAAAAGACACTTCAAATTTTGCTCTTAAGGCCTTACGGCTTGATCACCTATTCGAATAGTTTCTTCAAAACATCTAAGGTAAATAAAATTGTCGCCTGCGCCTGCTCCTTGCTCGGGTAAAAAGCCTCTTTCTTGCTATGAACAGAAAAAACCCGCACTTGATTTATTAAGTGGATTTGCTGTGTCAATCCAGGGTCAATTTTTACATTTTGCTCTTTTAATTTTGCAATTAAATTCCCCAGCCCAATATTAGGGGCTGTTTCAAGCAAATCCTGGCCCGCAACTTCAAAATATTTTCTGTGCAATGCTGTTTCCATTACGCGGCCACAGAGAACAACACAACCCCTGTAAGCTCCTGAAACAAAGCATTTTCTCAATTCATTTAAATCTGCTGCGATTTCCTCTGCAATCACCTCTGGCAGTTTCGGAATTTGTATAAATGAAATGTCATCCTCAACTGTTTTTATATAACTTAATTTGTTTGTTAAGCTTGTTAACTCAGAAATTATTTTTCTTATCTCAGGCGGCTGCGCGCCTTTTTTAAAACTTTCAGCTTTTCCTAAAATCTGCAAAATAATTTGCCTGTTGTTTGGATTTACTCCAAGTTCCACTAATTCCCAGGAATTTTCTTTTAGCCTAAATAAATTAGAATCAACATTTGCGCGCATATACGAGGCGCGGCCGCTTCCATAATCCATAAATTCATTTTTAACTGCAAAATTTATTTCTTTCCCGGATTCTAAACTTTTTACAGAATCATCTACTTCTTTAATTCTTTTCTTAAACATTTCAAGAACATTTGCCACCAGTCCCCTCAATCTTTTTCCCAAATCTCATGAAGTATTTCGTAGTTCTTTTTAACATGAACTCGCTTTTGTTTTGTTGTATCTCTGTATCTCACGGTTACAGTATCATCCTTTAAAGTCTGATGATCAATTGTTACACAAATCGGAATTCCAATCTCATCAGCGCGTGCATACATTTTTCCAATATTCCCAGAGTTATCATACTGAGCCATCACATTATTTTCTAAGAGCATATTGTAAATATCCAGAGCTTTTTCCGGCAATTTGTCCTTATCCACTAGCGGAAAAACCGCAGCCTCAAACGGCGCGACCTTTTTTTTGAATTTGAAAAGAGTTCTTTTTCCCTCTGCTTTAAGCGAATGCTCAAGCAAAAGATAAAACGGCCTGTCAATTCCAAAAGAAGCCTCCATCACATGCGGCAAAAATTTTTTTCCATCAATTGTAACTGATAAATCCTTTTTTGCAGTTTCTGAATGCCTTTTCAAATCATAATCCGCGCGGTCAGCAATTGCTGCCACTTCAATCCACCCAAAATCTTCTGAATGGATTTCAATATCCCACGTATCTATTGAGTAATGCGCTCTTTCCTCGGAAAGTTGTTGCCTGCACCTCATTGAACTATCTGGAAATCCAATTCTGTTGAAAAATTGTTTTGCAAGAGTTAAGTAATAAGCCTGCAACTCTGATTTGATTATTTTTTTGTGCACTGCCTCTTTTGCAGTAAATTTTTCCCCCTTTTCAGATTTTCCTTTTTTCTGTTCCTCAATTGTTAGCAAATTCAATTCTTCTTTTTCAACCTCTTTAAAGCACGGATGCTTTTTATCGCTTGGATTAAAGAAAACCTCTGCCTCTGCCTGTGAAAATTCTCTTAATCTAATCATCCCCTGTCTTGGAGAAATTTCATTTCTATATGAGCGCCCAACAAGCGCAGCCCCAAATGGAAGTTTTTTTCGCGCAACTTCCCACAATCTTTCAAAAGAAACAAAAGCTCCCTGCGCAGTCTCGGGACGCAGATAAGCAATTCTTTTTTCCTCTCCAGGGCCAACCTCTGTTCCAAACATTAAGTTGAATTTGTAAACCTCTCCTAGTTTGCCTTTGCATTTTGGGCAGGCAACTCCATTTGCAATTATTGCCCCGTTTAATTCATCAACTCCCATTGCTTCTGTTTTTATTTTTAATTTTTCCTCAACAAGCTTGTCTGCCCTGAAATTTGTGTTGCAATCTGTGCAGGTAACTAAAGGGTCGGCAAAATGCTCCAAATGCCCGCTTGCCTGAAAAACAGAATCAGCCATAACATTTGGAGTATCAAGCAAAAGCATCCCCTCCTGCGCGATAAAAATTTTTTTCCACACTTTCTCAATGTTCTGCTTTAAAAGCGCTCCAATTGGTCCGTAATCATAAAATCCTGCAAGCCCGCCATACAGCTCAGAGCTAGGCCAAAAAAAGCCCCGCCTGCGTGCGATTGCCGAGATTTTATCATATTTTCTTTCTGCCATGCAGTCACTTTATGATTCTTTATTTATTAACTTTTATAACTATGAATTCATTCGCACTTAAAAAAGCTTTTATATACTATGATGCACTGTTCAAAACTGTTCACAATAATACTTAAATAGTGTTCATCATAAGCAAAATGAAAGGTAAAAAATTCACAAAAATAAGTAGGTGTTTAGAGCTGAAATTTGAAAATAAAAAAGTGCCATTATGGGGGGTGGCCTTAGCTTTTAGTTTCTTTGTTGTTCTTTCAGCTATTGTGGTTTTTGCTGATGGTGGTGTTAGTGAGAATTCACACGACCCCGCCATTAATCTACTTACAACTGGAAATGACAACTGGACTGTCGAGACTTTTGTTGAGAATTTTAACTTTACAGTGGCCAATCCTTTTGGTCCAGATTCCATAGTAGCAATAAATGTAACAGTTTGGAACGGAACTGTTGCTCAATTTACAGTTAATAACTCAACAATTTCTGATCCAGTAGATTGGAGCCATACAACAATACAGGATGGGAGTGGAAATATATTAATTATAATGTGGAACACATCAGCCAATCCAATTGATACCGGAGAGCAGCTTTCATTTTGGTTTGATGCGCAGGCGCCTCTTGTTTCAGCTAACACAACAGCAAGCTGGCTTGTTGAAACACTAGATAATGTAAATGGAACAGGCTCAGCAACTCGGCCTTCAACAATTATAAATGACGATATCCCTCCAACCTCAACAATAACAGCTCCTCTAAACAATACACACTGGCGAAATCCGATTATTGTAAATGGCACTGCTTCTGACCCGCAGAGCGGAGTTCAATATGTTCAATTCTGCTTCTTTGAAGACGGAGTTGGTATAACCTGTGTAAATGCTACTGGAACAACAAGCTGGACCTATAGCTGGACCCCAACTAACAATAATCTATATAACATAACAAGCAGCGCAACTGATAACTTAAATAACTCAGCAGCACTTTGTTGTGGTCAATGGTTGTATGTTACTTATGATACAGTTGCTCCTGGAATTCAATATTTAGGATGGACAGGCTCATTCTCTCCAGGTGTAAATGATGGCTGGCAGGACACTGCTAACCTAAGCGTGTTTGCAAACGACAGCCTATCCCCCACACTTTCTTACTTTTTCACAGTTTATGACTCAGCAAATAATTTTGTCACTTCAAGCGGTAATCCAATAATTTTTGCTAATGTTAGCGAGTCTGGCACATGGGCTTACTGGATTTGGAATGGGACAAATATAAATGGAACAATGATGCCAGAAGGAAACTATACTTACAATTTCTCAGTTACAGATTTAGCAGGAAATGTGAACTACTCCGTTTCCAATTATCCTCCAATATTCCTTGATAATACCCCTCCCATTCTCTCAAACATTCAGCCGAGCGGAACAATAGGCGATACAACTCCAATTTTGAGCTTGAATACCGCTGATAACTCAAACGACTTTTCCACATGCTTATGGAGCAATATAACAACAAGTTCCTACAGCAATATGTCAAGCTTTGCAAATTCAACAGGCTTCTATCATGAACAACAATTGGAGCTTCCATATGGGACTTACACTTATTATCTCTCTTGCCGTGATTTTGCTTTTAATTGGGCAAACGCAACCACAACCTTCACAATCCAACCTCCGCCCCCGCCGCCTCCATTAGGTGGTACTAGTGTTGGTGGTGGAGGAAGTCTTCCAACAGGTGGTAAAGTGTATGTTAACGCTCCGCCCTCAATTGAAACAATCCCAACTCTGTTTGCAAAAGTAGGAAAATTATTTACATATCAAGTTAGCGCAGACGATCCAAATGATGACCCATTAACATTTAAAGATGATACTCCTTTGTTTGCAATAGGAAAAGAAACAGGGTTAATTGCCTTTGTTCCAAAAGAGGCTGATATTGGCTCACATAAAATAACAATAACTGTTTCAGACGGAAAGCTTGAAACTTCTGCATCATTTATTTTAGTTGTTGAGCCTTCAGGGGAAGAAGCAGCTCCTCAGGTGGTTCTTGAAACTCCTGCTGGCCCAACAGGACTTTTCACATTTGCGCGAGCAAGCTGGATTGGAGCGTTAATTGTTGCGCTAGTTTTAGGATATGTAACTTACAGATACTATACAAAGAAAAAATACGGCGACGGCGAGGAAGAAATTCCAGTCGTACCTTCTGAAGAAGAGCCATCAATCCTTTAAAATAAATTTATTGAGAACTTTTTTTGCCTTTTCCCTGTTTCTCTGATGTTCTTTTAAAAATTTAGTAAGTTTTTGAATTAAAATTTCTTTTAATTCTCCTGTGAGCATTTTCCCCGATTTATAATCCTCATAGATTCTCTTTAATTTCTTATCATCTTCCTCAAAAAAGGTTAGCCATTGATAGCTAACATCTATAGCCGGATTTCCCCCAAGCTTTCTGTGCTCCTCAACTGTATCGCGACCTCCAGAAAATGCGTATTTTTTTATTTTTTTCTCAACAGTTTCTGGTGTGTCTGTTGTATAAACAGCTGTTTGTTCCTCTGAAGCAGACATTTTGCTATCAGGACCTGTTAAAGCAGGAAGGAATTTGCAGTGGAGAATTGATGGCTTGTAATAGCCTAATTTTGGAATAATATCGCGCGCAATTCTGAAATGCGGGTCTTGATCAATCGCAAGTGGGATTAAACATGGAATATTCTTTCCCTTTAAGATTGAGGGAAGGAAAGCAGGAACAGATTGCATGCAGGTGTAGAAAAATTCTCCAATGTTATTTCTGTCGCTTAATCCAAAAACTGCCTTTGCTGTTGAAACTGTAAGTTTTTTCGCAACTTTTGCAGCTTCCCTGTACATTATTTTTGCGTGTTGCGTGTTTATGATAAAATGCGTTTTTTTCTGATCAAACCCAAGGGCAATAATATCTAGCATATTTTCCTTTGTTAACCTAGTTGTATCATCTAGGGTAAGTTCCTCCTTAAAATAAAATTTCTCATCATCCGACATCTGGAAATAAAGTTCAGCATTAAAGTTATCCTGAAGCCACTTAGTAATTATCCAGGGAATTAAATGCCCTAAGTGGGTGTGCCCTGAAGGCGCGCGGCCGGTATAGAGAAAAAACTTGTTCCCTTTTTCATACTCATTTAAAATCCAATCAAAATCGCGGTGCGAAAAAAAGATTTTTCTTCTGAACAAATAGTGAAGGTCTCCTTTTGCGAATTTTTTTACTCTCTCAAGCAAGCTATCAGTTAAAGGCTGAGTCCCAAATTCCTTCATTAATTTATCATAGTCAACAATTCCACTTACTTCCCAAGGAGTGACTTTGAATTCTTGAGCCATTAGATTTTATTAGAAATAGAGAGTATTTATCTTTTAATTCTTTCCAAAACAGCCGCTATCATTAAAGGCAATAAAACAGTTGCCTCACCTTCAATTGTAATCTGCTTTGCGCGCTCTGAAACTTTGCCCCAAGAAATTCCCTCTCTTACCCGCGCTCCGCTTAAAGAACCGTCCCACTCAGGCGCTGTTGTTATATAAACAGCATAATCCAATCCGCCTTTGAACTGATTCCACCAGATTGTGTGATGCTTTGAAATTCCTCCGCCAATCATTAATGCGCCTGTGCTTTTAGAATTTTGAACAATTTGATTTAATTTTTGCTCATCTGTTAAAACATCCACTTTAAATTGCGGATGTGTTTGTCTGAAAAGCCACAACTGACTTCCGAATGCACCACTCTCAAATCCTGGGGTGAAAATTGGAATTTTATTTTTTGCAGCTTGATAAATTATTGAATCCTTTGCTTTTTTTCCATTAACACTTTTTCCAAGCTCAAAAATTACCTCGCTTGGCGCCCATTCGCTTTTAATTTTATAAATTTGTTTTAAAATCGGCTGCATTTTATCTTCTATAATTTTTCCATAATTTGCGTATGGAATTAAAATATTTCCAAGTCTGTTAATCTTTTTCTTTCTCAACTCCAAATCGTTTAATTCAAATTCACCCGCATAGTAATCCTTAAAAACCCGCGCAAAATCATGGTCAATTGTGCCGCTTGTTGTAATTAAAACATCCACAAGTTTTTGCTTCACTAATTCTTTTATAACTCCGCGTGTGCCTGTTGAAACAATTGCAGCCGGAAAGGAAAGGAATTTTGTGCAATCATTGCTCTTCATCATTCCCTCTAAAACATCAACTCCGGCCCCAACTTTTTTCGCTGAAAATCCGCCGGCTGAGGAGAATTGTTTAACTAATTGGTTTAGGGTTTTTGCTTTGCCTAAATCTAGGTCTTTTACAGGATTTTTTAATTTCATTGAAGTAACTCTTTTAATCTGCTCGCATCCTCATCCTTTCCCAAAACGAAATTGATTAAGTCAGTTTCTTTTGTTGAATAATTCGAATCATCCCTAATTGTCCGCGCGCGCTGCATGTAATCCGTGAAAATAAAATCATCTCCATCAAAAATCAATTGCTCTGTTATTGCATTATACGCGAGTTTAATATCCTGCATCATCTCTGCCTGAATCGAAGCTTCGAGATAATCAATTTGTTTTTTCAAGTCGCTCTGGTCCTTGAACTGAATATTCTCAATTAGCATCTCATCCCACTTTGCTTCATCAGCTATATCATTGTGCATATGCTCAAATTTCTGAATTATGCTCTCCAAAGAAAGAGGGCCAACATACAAGTAATCTCTATAATTTGAATTGTCTAGCATGTCCTTTAGAAATTTCAGTTCTTCTGAATAGACTTTTTCTAAAAACTTCCGCGCCAGTTCCATATTCGCTTTTAGTATGTTGTATTGTTTATTTATATATTAGAAAGGTTTGCGCTCGTATTTTAGCACAATTTGATCACCATTTCTGATCGTATGCCTCTCTACTCCGAGCAAATTTAATCTTCCGTTAATATAAAAAGCCCACTGTTCTGTGTTTGTGTTTGAGGCGGTTAAATTTTTATATGTTATCCCAGTCACAACTTTTCCATTAGTGGTATTATCTGTTGTTATATCAGCAACTTTTTTCAAAATATCAAAAGCAGTTTGTCCTTGGTCAACACTTGCAACTTTCTCAACTGTGTCATTCACATCAAAAATAATTACTACTTGCGCCTGAATTAAATTTTCATTTTCCTGCGGATTTGGATTTTGCGGCTGCCCAATTTGGCTTGCTATATAACCAAGGCTGCTCCCCAACATAATCACAACTAGGCCTAATATACAAATAGTCCCCATCTTTAATTTCCAGGGGCCGATCTGAAATGTTTTTTCTTGTTCGCTTCTATCTATCTTAGCCATTATAAGAAGAATAAACAGAAAGGTATTTAAATATATATTTTGTAGCTCACTTTGAGGTAGGGAGTTGTGGCAAGTAAAAAAATTATCCTTTTAATTGTAATATGCATTCTAATTCTTTACAACGAAGCTTCATTTGGAGCTGATTTTAGTAACTCTTAACTATGGATGAAAAAGACACAAGAAACAAAAAATATGACATCTTTTTTATTGTGCTTCTACTAATAAGCATATCTTTTTTTGTCGCAGAACTTTATTATGTTTCAAGAATGACTTCCTTTAGCGATCGCGCTGCTGAATATTCTGAGCTTGCAAAAAATCTGTTGGAAGGTAAAGGATTTGTGCTTAATTACATTGACCAATATTATATAAAGTTTGATAAGATCCCACACCCCTTGGAATGGGACTATCCTATGATGGGCATGATAATTGCGCCTTTTATCTACTTCTTTGGAAAAATTCCATTTGCTGCTAAATTGCCTACAATAATTATAGGAACAATTTTCTTCCCTATTCTTACTTACTATCTTGGGAAAGAGTTTTTTGATAGAAAAATAGGTTTTTTAGCTGCTATTTCTGTATTGTTTTATGCCACTATTTTTGAACTAACTATTAGCGGCCAGCGCGATATGGCGTTTGCGTTTTTTACGTTAGCAAGCATTTATTTCTTTTATAAGGGTATGAAAGAGGATAGACCGAAATACTTTTATCTTATGGGCGTGGTTTTAGGGATATCATATTTGATAAAGCCCACAACTCTGATAATTTTTCCAACTCTACTTTTAGTATACTATTTAGTAAAGAGAAAAATTGATTTTGGTTTTGTTAAAGGGTTTTTAGTAGCAATTTTAGTAATAAGTCCTTGGCTTGTAAGGAATTATTTAATTTTTGGAGACCCACTTTTTACCGCAAACAAATATGCTCACGTACTATTTAGATGGCTTACAGATTATGAGCCTTTAGGGTATCAGATTTATTGGGGCGCGCAAAAACCATCTCTTTCATGGTTGGCCAGCCAGTACCCTCAGCCATTTCATATTGTCTTTTTAAGAAAGACTATACAAGACTTAGGGGTGCAATTAGAAAACTTCTTAATTTTAAATCTCACGGCATTTGTGGGGCTTCTAGTAACTAGTAGGAAAAAGATCGAAAAACCATTGCTTCTTTTAACTATTTTTATAGTAATTTTTTCTTTGTTTTCGTACACATTGTTTGTTTATTATTTTAAAATGTACTCTTATGTAATGCTGCTTGTTTTACCTTATCTGATAATGTTAATTATTATCAATTTCATACTCGCAAAAGAAAATGAAAAAATTAGAATTTTTGCTCTTCTCTGGACGGCGTTTACATTACTGCACTCACTTTATGTCGACCCCGAGAAAAGATTTTTCCTTCCATTGCTACCCTTCTTATTTATTTTTGCTTGGATTGGCATAAAACATATTTTAGAATTAATTCCTGAAAGATACAAAAAATTCAAGGTAGAATATGCAGGCAAAGTTATCGCACTTATTCTAATACTGTTTATTTCATTTAATTTCTTGCAGATATACAACTATTATCATGAAGAGGTAAATAAAAAAGAAACTCGCCCCATATCCGAACTCATCAATATGGCCACTGAAAATGATTCAGTTATAATGGCATGTAATGTGATAGGTTTGCGCTATGAGACAGAGAGAAAGTTTGTTGAATTTCCTGCTGCTAGCTTAGAAGAAATAGTTGTAGTAATGAGAACTTATAATGTGCGTTATATTACACTTGATAGTTGCGCAAAAAGAATTTTAGACAATCGGTTGCCTTCTGCTATCAGTTCAGTTGAGTTTACACAAGGATACGAAAATGTTCTTTATAAGGTAAAATTAAATGAAATTGGAGATGCCCAAAAAATAACAACTTCTTTTAATGCCGAACCAGTCGCATGGTTAGATAACGCAGGCAACAAAATTTTGTCCAAAAATAAAAAAGTTATGGTTTAATTCTGCGCACTTCATAATAAGTTAAGTCCCCTTCAGCATCAGCAACCGCAAGCCACATCCTTTTTTTAACAGAATGCCCAAGCCTTACAAATCTGGAAACATCTGTCATTGTCATTGGATAGTATTCTGGAATAGTATGAACTAAAAATGCAGAGTGTGCCTGCCCTGGCTGGTCTCCTCTTTTATAAATTCTAAAATGCGCCCCGAATTTATAGCCAGTTTTTGCAATATATCCGCGGTCCCTTAAATCAGAGTATGCAACATACTGGCCAAAAATAGTTTTGTCCTCTTTCTTTGCCTTTTTCAGCAAATCATCAAAAGTTAATTCCTTCTTTCCCTCAAAAACTTTTAACTTTTCTCGATTAACTAAAAAAAGAGCCTCAACTAGAGCAAGGTTTAACTTCCCGCCCTTGAGCATTTCCCCAAAGTATCCTTTGCTGTATATGGCGTTTGCCTCTTCTTGATTTGAGACAATAACATTGCCCCCAGCAAGGATACCAGTTGCGATTACTTTTTCCATTGTATCACTTGTGCTGAATAAAAACAGATAAACACCTATTTATACTCTTTCAAAAAGCGCCAAAGATTAACTCAAGAAAACTCTTTCTGTATTCAATTCCTGCAATATCAGCAGCTAATTTTCTATAAGCCTGCGCAGCTTTTGAATATGGTTTATAATAAACAACAGGCTTTCTTACAGCCGCGCTTTTCAAAACACTTTTATCATAGGGGATATTGCCAAGTATTTTGTAGCCGTTTAGTATTCCTCCAATTACCTCTGTGCTTGCATCATAATTCGAGCCATTAGACCTGTTTAAAACAACGCCCCTTAACGGAACTCTGAGCTTCTCCACCATCTGTATGCTTTTTAATGCATCTATAAGCGCAGGCAATTCAGGATTCGTAACAACAATAACCTCATCAGCAGCTCTAACTGCTTTTGCTATATTTCCCCAAAGCCCTGCACCGCAGTCGAGCAAAATAATATCATGAAATTCGCTTAGCGGAGCAAGAACATCGCTATACTCTACTAAAAGCGGCTCAGAAGATTCAAGAATTGAAAGCCCTGCCGGAATAACTCTTATTCCACTTTCATGAGTGCAGATAGCATCCCTTATTGATGCCTTCCCCTTTAGAACAGAGTTTAAATTTGCAGGAGTTGGCGGCAGGCCTAATTGCAGAGAAACATTCGGAGTAACTAAATTTACATCAACAACAACAACATTTTTTCCCAATTGTGTGAGTGCAACGCCTAAGTTAATTGTTGTAGTAGTCTTTCCAACTCCACCTTTTCCGCTTAATATAGCAATAGATCTAGCGCTCATGTCTGAAGAGAATTCTTTCTCTTAGAAAATAGTATATTTATACTTTTTTAATCCCTAAAAATATCTAAAATAAGAAGAAATTACTTTGCTCTTTCAGCGCCTTTTAAAGGCTCGAGCAATCCTGCATCTGCAACTTTTGCGATTTTTTTCTTAACAGAAGTTGCTGTCTCACTTGCTAATGAGGAGAGTTTTTCCTTAACTTTTCCTGCTTCCTCTGCGGTTTTCTTAAATTGATCTTTAATGTTTTCTAGATTGAGCAAAACTTTCTCAGCTTCCTCTGCTGGCCATTCTCCCTTTACTTTTTCATATTTTGAAATAGTTGCATGAGGCTCAGCGCCTTCCCAGACAAATGGCTTTTCTTTCTTTGGTTTTGCTTTCTCAATTTTTACTGGTTTTGCAACCTCTTCTTTTCCAAGAACCTCTTCCATTGCCTCTTCTGCTCCCTCTACTGGCTCTTTTGCAATTTCCTCTAATTTTCTTGTTTTGTAATACTGTGCATATAAGAATGCGAGTAACATTGCTCCAACTATTGCTGCAAATATTCCTCCAACAGTTAAGGATATGAAACCTGTTGGCACTCCCCCGCCACCAGTTTGATTTCCACCAGTTGGAATAACTGGCTCTGCTATCTGTCCGCCCTTAACATTTACCGTAACAGTTTTCTCTGCAGTTGTTCCAATTGTTCCAATTCTTATTGTCACTGGATAGGAATCATCTGGAGCATTTCCAATGCTTAATTTGAGTTCCTGAGTTCTTGTCTCGCTCTTTGCAACACTCATTAATCCTGGGGAGACATCAACTCTTCCTGCAAGTCCTCCGATTGAATCAGCAGTTATAACATAAGTGTTGTCCTGAAGGTCTGTGTTTTTAATTGTTAAAGTAAGGCTAACATCTTTGTTTGCGCTTGTGTTTAAGTCAACTGGAGTTATTCCAGTTATCACAGCCGCCCCTGGCTGTACAAGTGTTAAAGTTGCAGAAGCTCCGCGATCAACCTCTTGTCCAACAGATCCAACTAAGTAAACATCATAAACTCCTGGCTCAGAGCTTACAGGGTCATTTTCAGTATCAAGAGTAAATGAAACCTGCTTTGAGTCTCCGCTTGGAATGAAAACGCTTTGCGATTCAACTTGCTGCCCATTTACATACAAGCGAACAAAAACGCTCTCTCCTGCGCTCTCTCCTGTTAAATCAAAAAAGCTTACCATTCCCTTTACAGCAACTCCACGAGATGGCTCAGAAGGAACTTTTTGCGGGCTTACAGAAGCTTTTCCAACCTCAACATCAAATCCGCTAACCTTTCTTACAGTTGTTAAACTTGCGCGGTCTAGATCAATTGCAACTCCGTCTGCCTCAATAGTTACTGGATAGGATTTTGAAGGTGCATCTTCCGGGGCATCAACAAATAACTTTATTTGCTGCTTTTCCCCAGTTGCAAGTGTTATCTTGCTTTTCTCAAGTCTAAACCAGCTTGCAATTTTTGCACTGGTCAAAACATTTAACTCATAAGTATCTGTTTTCAGTCCAACATTCTCAACTGTTACAACATATTGTCCAGAGTCCTCTGCTTCAAGGCTAAGGCCCTGCGGTGCAATCTCAACATCCACAGCATAGTCAGGCTTTACCCCGCCTGCTGTTGAAGAAGTTGACTGTGCATTCTCAACAACTAAGTACAAGCGGTCAATATCTGTTGATTTTCCCTGAACTATAACGTTTATTGGATGAGAATCATCGCTTGTATTTCTTGGAACATCAACGAATAATGAAACAAACTTTGTCTGCCCAGGAGAAACTGTAACCAGATTTGTTTCTAAATCAATCCATGGATCAATCTCAGACTGAGCATTTACTTTAATCTCGTAAGTATCAGTTGTTCTTCCTAAGTTTTCAATTGAAAGTAAGAACTCTGAAAACTCTCCTGCCCCAACTCTTAAAATTCTTGGAAGAGCCTCAACATCAACAAGATTTTGCTGAGTTGGAGTTGTTCCGCTTCCATCTTCATCTAAAAAGAGAACATTTACAGTATCTGTTGCTGTTGCAATAGTTCCGCTTCCGCGATCAACATTTGCAGTTACATTATAAGTTCCAGGTTCCTCAAAGCAAACATCATTTACTGAGCTCTCGAATAATCCATCCTGCGCAGAACTTGCTCTAACAAAATCAACTAAATCATTATCAACATAAATTAAAACACCATCAGAAGTTCCAACATTATCCTCCTGAACAAATCCGCTTATCTCAAGCGGGCTTAGTGTTGGGCATCCATTTGAATCCACAACTAAAGTTGGAGTTACAAAGTAATTTTTAATCTGAACAATTCCCCCTGCACCAACATTAACATTAGTGCTTGTTGCATCATTTGCTGTGTTTGGATCTGCAGGAACACCTGCTGTAACAAGTATTGTATGAGTTCCTGTTGCAAAAGGAGTCCACTGAATGCTAACTGGCTGAACTTCCATTGGGTCTAAAGCCAATCCAGTTATATTCTGCCTGTCAATTATAGAGGTTCCCCTTGTGATTAGGAATTCAACCCATGTTCCTGTGGATGTTACATCCCCAATGTTTTGAACTGTTGCAGTAACAGTAGAAACTTCATTAACATCTGTAGTAGATGGTGAAACAGTTATTCCTGTGATAGTTACATCCGGCGCAGCAGAAGCTAGAGCGGGAAGCGCTACCAGTAGAACTAATCCTACAATTATGCCCACAACTCCCTTGCCAAATATCCTATCCATTTTCGCTACTATATAATGGTAACTTTACCTATATAAATCTTTCGATTTTCACTACTTTCAAGTAGTGACACCTATACCTCCCATAGCAATTTACCAGGCCTTTTCTCAAATGGAATTAGCCGCACAGGAATTTTTTGTTCAATTTTTGTTTCTGCTCTTTTAACAATAGAAATTACAGAAGGCGCTTTTATCTCTACTCCTTTAAAAACTTCGCTTATAATTTTCTCAATATCCGGGGGAGCAGGCCTTTTCTCTACCTCAACAACAGGCTCCGGCAATGGCTTTCTTCCGATTAATTTCCTCATTTTATTTCTACTCTCTTTCTTTCTCTCCTCTGGAAGCTCATGCCAATATGCAAACATTAGTGCAAATAAAATAAGCGCCCCCATAATTGAAGCGCCTGCCCTAGTGCCTGCTAACAAAAACATTCCTGATAATCCTTGTTCAAGGGGAGTCGGGCCTATTACTCTTAAATCATATGTTGCAAAAAGTTCTGGGTTGTTTACGGATTCTGCCTTTACCCTAACAGTATACTCTCCTAATATACCAAGAGGCGGTTTTAAAGTTAAAGTGATATTCTTTGTTTCATTTATATTCAGTGAGACTCTTGCTGGCTGAACTGCTGCCCAATTTGGGCCGCTAAAAAGTGAGATATAAAATGCCTCTGGGACGCTCCCCTTATTTGTTACATTTAGTAATATTGTTTTAGTA
Organism: Candidatus Naiadarchaeum limnaeum; assembly: GCA_014189685.1. GTDB lineage: Archaea > Undinarchaeota > Undinarchaeia > Undinarchaeales > Naiadarchaeaceae > Naiadarchaeum > Naiadarchaeum limnaeum. The sequence goes on along the minus strand of DVAB01000006.1, from coordinate 5,460 downwards.
AAAGTTGCTGGAGTTATGTTGATGCTCCCTAATTGCTGCCCTTCACTTAGATTTACAGTTTGTGCTGATGCAAACGGAAGCAAAGTAAGAGCAAATAAAATAATAACAGCTGTTGCAATAACTTTTTCAGTACTTTCAGTCTTAGGCAGTGCTGTTTCAGCAGTAGTAGGAGCAGGAGGTAATGTTGGCAAAGAAGGCTCAGCCGGTTTTGGAACTTCAGTTTCTTCCTTCTTCTCTCCCTTTTTCTTGCTTCTATAATATAAGAATAGTAAGGCTAACAATAACGCCAATCCAATCAATGCTGCGAACAAAGATGGGTTTCCTGCAAGAATTGCAAGTCCTGTTGGTCCAGCAAAACCCAATCCTCTAACATCAACAGCCACTGGTCCGGATATGCCTATGGTTTGTTCTGAAGGAGTTGCAGGTGGCCTGAGCTCCAAGGTTGGAAGTTCAAGAGTTGCGTTTGGAACTGAAATAAAAGTGCCCAGTGCCCCTCCTCCCCCGCCCCCTCCTCCCCCGCCTCCTGGAATTGATGGAGTAGTTATTGCTATTGTGGAAGAGTTACTCAATATCCAAGCTGTTCCATTGTTGCAGAGGATGTTCCACTCATAAGTTCCAAGAGCAACCGGGCTTGGAGGGGTAAGTAAGGTGTTTGTATTATTTTGTGTGGTTGAATTGTCTGCAAGTTGTAATAAATTGTAATTCAATGCACAAGCTAAAGTTGGCTGCTGCTTATCTAAATAATAGAAAACATGCTCAGGAGTATTGTCACTTGTAACTGCATTATCAGGCGGGCTTACCAAGAAAATTGTTGGCCCATCAAATGCTCCTATTCCGCCGCCAGATGGAGCAATTATAATATTATATACCAAGCTTGTGCCGCTACCTACTCCATCAAATGCGTAAATATAGAAGGTCCATAATCCAAGTGCTAGCGGCCCAACTGTGAATTTTGTTGCTGTATTGTTTATTACAGAGGGATTATAGCTCATGTTTGTTCCGTTAAAGAAAATTGTTGCTTGTGTTGTTGCGTTTTCAGGATCAGTTATGCTAAACCAGATTGAAGGAGTATCATCTGTTGTTAAAGTGTTGTTTGGCGGGAACAAAATGTTAATTGTTGGAACTGTGTTTAACTGCGGTGGAACAAAAATTTCAACCCATCTTTCCTCAGAAACTCCAATATTTCCAGCCAAATCACTTGCGTAAACTTTGAAAGTGTAATTTCCGTTTGCAAGGGTTGTCATATTTCTAAACCAATTCATTCCGCTTCCGGACATGCTGTAATTCACTCCGTTCCATTCAAGATTTGCTGAGCTTCCTGTCTCATTCAAGCTTACATTTATGTATGCCCAGTTTTGGTTTACAGTTGTGTTGTTAGGAGTTGGACTCTCAAATGTTACTGTTGGAGGTGTTAAATCTGGACCAGGAAGGGCCTTTGTCCATCCCATATCTGTAACCCAAGTTGGATTTATGTTTCCAGAATTATCAACTGTTCTTGTCTGTATCTCATATCCTGTATCTGGAAGCAAACCAGTTACATTTATGTAATCAGTTGAAACATTCGCATTGAATGTCCCATTAATCCAAATCTCTACATGATTAAAATCTAAATCCGTTGGGTTTGTCCAATTCCATAAAATCCAAGTTGTATCATTTTGTGTGTCTCTTAAATTAGTTACACTTCCCGGGGGATTTGTATCTGTAGAACTCCAGCTTATGTTAACCCATGAATATCCTGTAAATGCTGTATTTCCTGGAAGATCATTTGCAAAGAAACGATAAGTGTAATTTCCAGTATCCAATTGAGTTAAATTAAAGAACCACTCTTGGTTAGTCAAGCCTTGCAGCATAGTGAAATTAGTGCCATTCACCTCGACATTAGCCCCGCTTCCTGATTCATTTAAAGTTATGTTAAAGTATGTCCAGTTTCTATTTACAGAAATGTTTACATCTGTTGGTGGAATGATTGTTATTAGCGGCGGAGTTACATCAGGCGCAACTAGGGTAAATGCAGTATCGTTTGTCCACACTCCTTTATTTCCAACATTATCAACTGGCCGGACTTGAATTTGATATCCTGTGTTTGGAGTTAAGCCTGTTACATTGTAAGAGGTGCCGCTTGTATTTGCTATGAACGTTCCGTTTAACCAAACTTCCACATGATTAAAATCAGTATTGCTTGGATTTGTCCACTGCCAATAGATCCAAGTTGTTCCAGTTGCAGTTTCTCCCAGATTTGTAACCGGGCTAGGAGGAGTTATATCAATCACTACCCACCTCCCCTCTGTTTTTCCTGTATTTGGCAGAAAATCGTTTCCATAAACTCTAAATGTGTAATTCCCATCCACAAGCGAAGTTTTGTTCTTAAACCAATTTGTTCCACTTCCACTCATGGACTCATTTACCCCATTCCATTCCAGAGTTGCAGAAATCAGATTTTCACTTGAGCTCACCTTTACATAAGCCCAGTTTTGTGCAATTGTCTGATTGCTCGGAGTTGGACTTACAAAAGTTAGCACTGGAGTTGTTCCATCAATTGCAATAGTGTATATTTCACTTCTGTTTTGCAATCCGCCGTCTGAAACATTTATCCAGAAATTATAAATTCCGTCTGAAAGATTTCCATAGATTAAACTTGTTGGGGTGTTATTCCAAGTAGTTGTGTTTGTTGCCCTCAGAGTTCCATTTGTGTAAAACCTTGAAGTTCCAGCGAATTGCTCATTATCAGTGAAGTAGAAATCAACCTGTAATGTTCTATTATTTGTTACAGTATTATTTAGAGGGGCAGTTATGAAAATAGTTGGAGCTGTGTTCGGAATAGTTACAGCGTTTATTAAAATTCTTCTTGTTTCAGATGTATTGCTTCCTACTCCATCATTGCAAACCACATTCCAACTATAAATTCCATTCTGAGTTTGCGAAGCCTCAAGCAAAAACCAAGTATTGTTTGCAACATTTGACCATCCGCCCTTGAAAGTTCCATTATAATAGAGGCTGCAGGTTGGAATCGTGCTATTTTCAGGGTCTGTGAAATAGAATTGGTGCACTGGTGTTGCATCTGTTGTTAATGTATTATTTGCAGGCGCCAAAAGGAAAATTGTTGGAATCGTGTTTATTTGCGGAGGAACGGGAGGAACGGTTATATTAACCCATGAATATCCTGTTAGGCCAGTGTTTCCAGCCAGGTCATTTGCAAATACTCTCCAAGTGTAATTTCCTTCTAAAAGTCCTGTTCGATTTACAAACCATTCTAAATTAGTTGTTCCTTGTGACATAGAGTAATTAGTTCCATTCACTTCCATATTTGCAGAACTTCCTTGTTCGTTTAAAGTTATGTTAACGTAAAACCAATTTCTTAAAACACTTAAATTTGAATCTGTTGGAGGAACAATTGTTATTACAGGCGGAGTTGTATCAGGCGGCGCATTAATTGTAATTGTGTATGGTAAGCTTGTGCCGCTTCCCACTCCATCATTACAAGTTACATACCAACTGTAAATTCCATTTGCTGTTAAAGAAGCAGTTAGAGTTGTTTGCGTGTTGTTTGGAACAGCAGAATTTGATGCCTTTGAAGTTCCGTTATAATAAAGTGTACAAGAAGCAGTTAAATTTTCAGGGTCTGTAAAATAAAACACATTGTCAGGAGTGTTATCGCTTGTTGTTGTTTCATTTGCAGGACTTACTAAGAAAATTGTTGGAACTGTGTTTTGCTGCCCTCCTCCGCCACCAGGAACTACTAAAGGCAAAAAGTCTCCTCCTGTCTGGATTTTTCCGCCTGAGTTGTAAGGAATTAAAGTATCTCCTAATCCATCCACATTGTTATCAACCCCTGTATAATCGCTCCAGAAATTTCCTCCAAGATATGGACCGCCGATTATGTTTGCCCCAGATGTTTGAGTTGTGTTCCATTTATTCGAAAGAGCAGAATAAGCATTCAAAGAGTTTGAGAAATAATTGTTATAAATTAAATTTCCGGAAGAGCTTGCATTTATTCCTGCAAGCGAATTCTGACTTATATTGTTATCTTTTACCGTGTTCGCGCCGCTAAATATGCGCACTCCAAACCAGCCACTATTTCTTACTGTGTTATTTTGAATTGTGTTTGAATTTGAATTACTGAAGATTTGAATTCCATTTTGGCCGCTATTTAAAATTGTATTTCCCTTTATTGCGTGGCCGCCATCGTCCTCAATTATGATTCCTTCCAAAGTGTTTGCCTGAATTAAATTGTTTTCAACAACTGAATTGGTTGATTCCCCAAGCCAAACTCCTGAATCACTATTAGTAATATTATTCCCGGAAATGTTTGCATTTGCGCTACTAACAGCGGTGTACATCGCCCATAGTGTGTCATAAGTCATTAAATTGCTGAGAATTTTGTTTCCATTTCCGGTTATATCCAGAACAGAGTGGTAAGCATTGTTTGAAATGTTATTATTTGAAACTGTATTTGTGTTTGAATCTAAAAGCAAAACTCCCTCTCTAATATGATTGCTTAAATTTGAATTTGAAATTAATGCATTTGTTACAGTATCAAAATAAATCCCCTCTCTATAATTGCGAATATTGCAATTTAAAACTTGAATTCCGCTGCTGCCGTTTGCGTAAATTCCAAATCCGCTTCCGCTTCCATTTATAATTGCTTCATCGCAATCTAACTGAACATTGTTTGTATTAAAAATAATCGCCCCATCTATATCAGTGTCGTTCATTTCATAATATCCGGGGCAGATAACCGTGTTAGCAGTTACAACATACTCATTTAATCCAGTTAAATCAACGCAGTGGGAGCTCAAAGGCTGCGGCCCTTTTGAGAGTGGTTTTTGTTCAATTGTAAGCTTTATTTTTTTGCGCTCGTTTAAAATTTCCTGAATATTGCTCAGCGCTTTTCTTTTCTGCAAAATTGTCTCATCAGATTCAAGCTTGCCCTTAGAAATAGAAATTTGGGGAGCAGTGCTTTTCGAGATAACTTTTTTAGTGTGCGAAGCAAGAGCTGGTGCACTAACTAGCAATACAGCTAGCACTAATACTACCAATAATATGCCTCCCTTTTTCAAATCCATCTCTTACAAAGCATTCACTTAAAAACCGGTGTACTGAACGATATTTAAGCGTTGTCATTGGGAATCAGTGAAATTTAATGCCAGCAAAAGTCAGGTGATATAAGTGGAGACAATTTAGGGGGAAATTGGGAAGGGTTTTTATAGGGAGCGAGAATTTTATTTTGTTGCCGCGGTCAGGCAAAGCTGGTTAAATAATTGAGGCTTTGCTACCCACGGCATGTGTGAAATAAATCATGTGCCGCGGTGGGAATGTTTTTATAGGGAATTGGGATAAAGGAGATTTTAAGGCAGGGGTCAAGAATGGATGAAAAACAAACAAGAGATGAGCTAATCGATAAGCAATTAAGAACTGTTGGTTGGCTCCAGAAGTATGTAAAAACAGAGGTTAATTCAGTTA
>DVAB01000040.1 GCA_014189685.1 Candidatus Naiadarchaeum limnaeum | reverse complement strand
GTGCAGTTATTAACGCGACGGCTGGCTCCTGTCTTTCCCAGCCCTTACTCAACCAGCTGTTTACACTGGTTAAAAGTTTGTACAAAAAGCACAAACACTCAGAGTCCCCTCTTCACACTTGCGTGCATTGAGAAGGTTTCGCGCCTGCTGCACCTCGTAAGGCTTGGGTCCGTGTCTCAGTACCCATCTGGGGGCTCCAGCTCACACTGCCCCTACCCGTCTTAGCCTTGGTAAGCCATTACCTTACCAACAAGCTGATAGGCCGCAGCCCCATTCTCAAGCGCCGAAGCTTTTGCCTTTGGAACATTTCAGTATCCGAAGGCTATGGGGAATTATCCTCAGTTTCCCGAGGTTGTGCCCCACTTGAGATTAGGTTAGCTACGTGTTACTCAGCCTTTCGCTTCCTCGCGGAAAACTTGCATGGCTTAGTCGAACTCCGATAGCAGTCTTGTCCGGCAGGATCAACCGGAATTAACGAGAGAGTTTCCTGCTCAATAACTGAGCGGATATCTCACTGAGCCCACATCAGATTTTATAACAGCAAAACTTTTTGCTGTCCTCATATTTTTGTTTCTGAGACTTGATACTAAACCCTTTCATAGCGCGCAGAGTGCGCATGCTCAGAGCTACGTAGGATGTCACAGATACTTACAGATAACTAAAAAAGTTATCTGTTGCGTGCACGCCTCATATAATAAATCGGCAGAATATAGGAGATTTTAGGGTTTAAATATCTTTTCTATTTAGGAAATATTATTTTGGAGGGCGGGCAATGGTTGTATAAAAAGTTACGTTCCCTCTACTGTATGGAATAGCAAATAGATATTGTGGCAGAGTAGCCTTTGCTCTTACTCTTGGACGTGTCTTTTTAATTTTATAAACTTCAAAATGCATTTTCCTTCTAAAAGTTACGTTCACTCCTACAAAAAAGGAAAGCAAAAATGTATATAAATTATAGGATTTCAATTTTGAATCGTATTTTTCTTTTAATGCTCTTTCAATCCTCTCATTCGTGAGCCCATATCTAATCTCATATATTGTGCTAATAAGGGCTTCGCTGAAGTGAGATATTTTGTCGGTTACGATTATATGACCAAACTGCGTTATGAGATAAAGTTCCCCCCCTTCTTTAAGAACTCTAAGCATCTCTTGAATTGCGCGTATCTTATTTTGAAAATAATCAAAAGAAAGGACTGAAAACACTCGATCAAATGTATTATCTCCAAACTGTGGCATTGATTCAGCATCTAAGCGCATAAATGTTGCTGCTTTAATCAACTCCATATATCGTTGCCTAGGCAACTTTAGATCATGTTTGTAGTGTCGCCTAGATTCTTCTTTCAAAATACTGTAATAACCACCTGGCCTATAGAAATTATCAAGAACATCAACTCCAACAACTCTACCGTTTGGGCCAACAATTCTTGCCATATCGTAAACAGCAAGACCTTTTCCGCAGCCAACATCAAGAACTTTCATTCCTTCTTCTAAGTCAGGATGAACGCCAACAGATTTGGATAATCTAAGATAGTCTACAAAACGTCTCTCTAACGCGAGATCTGAGTTGCGCAGAGTTGAGAGATGAGTTGGAAGTCTAAACGGCGGTACCATATGAAAAGTATGGACTTAGAAATATAAAAAGGTGCAGGGGGTAGGATTTTCGAGCTCTGCGAGAAATCCAGCGAAATAATATTTCGCTGTCCCTCCTCACTTTGTTCGGAGGTGCTCGCGAGAGCATTTGAACCTACGAAGGCGCTAGGCCATATGGTATCTTTCATCAAACTCTTGCGAGTTTTCAACGCTCAAGTTTGAAGACTTGAGCCATACCCCGTTGGCCGGACTTGGGTACCCCTGCAGAGGAATATATTTAACAGAGGCAATATAAAAATTAATCCTATTATGGGCTTTTTAACGAATGTGCGCGGCCATGCGAATCCAATTTCAATAGCTCTAAACATAGTCACAGTTATTCTGGGATTAACAATTATATTTTTCAATCCAACATTTCTTCCAATAAAAGGAATTGTGTTTTTTGCAGCTTATTTGCTGATTGTGCAGATGATACACGTAATGGCATTTGGGGCAAATCCCGTGGGCATGATTTTGTCAACAGTTGTAATAATAGGCTCTGCAATAGTACTAAAACTTGGAATCGCGCCAGGGCCGAATTATGTAACAGAAAATGCTAATTTTTTAATCATTGTTTTGCTTGGGCTGTATTTGATGAAGGAAGTGACGGATTAAATTTTTATATAATTTAACATCGGTTTGTGAATTCCCTTGCAATTTATCCCTGCACCCGCTATGCCGATGTTAAATTAGTGCCCCCGGCGGGATTTGAACCCACGTCTTCGGCTCGAAAGGCCAAAATCCTTGACCGGGCTAGACTACAGGGGCAACACACAAAATGTTATGCGCTACTAGTAATATAATTATTTCTTTTTTAACAAAACCTCAATTACCAACGCAAAGAAAGAGATTGCACTTGCAACAAAAATCATTTCTCTTAGCCCAAAAGATACTACTAATGCGCCGCCCATAATTGGGCCGATTATTAAAGCTAAACTCGATATGCCCCACAAAAGCCCTGTAACAGTTGCCTTCTCGATATTTCTCTCAATTAAAACTAAATTCGCCCCTACAGAAAGAAAACTCCATCCAATTCCAATTAAAACCATTGGAATTAGGATAAAATAATAGTTTGGGGAAAGAGCAACTACAAAAAAGGAAATTGTTGAGAGCAAAAATCCTGCGCGAAAGATTGCTCTGCTTCCCCATTTAAGCTTTGGAATCGAATTCATGACAAAAAATTGAACAATAGGATTAAGTGCAAACAATGGGCCAATTAATTCTTTTGGGGCCCCGAGGAATAAAAGAAAGATTGGCAAAAACGCAAATATTGCGTGTGCTGAAATGTGCCTTATGAAAAAGGAGGTATAGAGAGAGAAATTCCTTTTAATCAAGGCAATTGGAATGAGTGGAACTTCAATGCGCTCAAGCTTTTCTTTTTTTGTCTGAGTAGAGAGTAAAAATGCGATAAAAACTGGAATTGAAAAAATTGAAAAAATTTCCGTAAAACTAAAATATTTTAGTAAAGAGGTGCATATAAAAAATCCAAATGCCCACCCCAAACTTCCAAAGCCATAAAACGAGCTTAGATGCGTTCTATATTCTTTATTGGCTGACATGTATGCGAGCATCGGACCTGTATAAACCCCAGCTGTAATTCCTGAAATGAATCTTATCAAAAGTAAGAAGTCGATTGTATTTGCAAAATAATGCAATGCGAGAGTAATTGTCAAGAGCAACAACCCGGCAACAACTAAAGCTTTTCTAACAGCGCGCACATCAGAATATCTTCCAAATATAAAATAGCTCAGCATGCTTGCGGCAAAAAAACTTGCGACAACTACACTGAGCATCATATCAGTAGCCCCAAGCTCTTTTGCATAGAGAGGGATTAGAATAAATAAAGGGCTGGTCCCAAGGCCAACAAGGAAAGAAATAAAATATTTTAAGTCAAGAGAGTCCATGCGCTTATTTGCTAGCTTTAATACTTAAAAATTGCGGCTCATTCTTCTTTTTCCATTTAATAGAGCAGCCCATCACTGGCCTAAAAGCAGTTTTTGGAGATTTTTGTTGTAGAGCTAAATCAATTGCTTCGCGTAGCCAGAAATTCTTTGCGGTTTTTGGTTGGTCATAAGGACTTGAGTCATCAACTTTTCCCCTATAGCGGAGTTTTCTTTGTGAATCAAAAACAAAAATATCAGGAGTGCAAACTGCTTTGTAAGCCATCGCTGTTTCCTGAGTTTCATCGCGCAAATATGGAAAGTTCAAGCCCCATTTTTCAGCCCAAACTTTCATTTCTTCAAAAGAATCATCAGGATAAGCAACAGAATCATTTGGATTTATTCCGACAAACTGTACTCCCTTCTTTACAAAATCTTTTTGCAATTGAATAATTCGAGGCATGTAAACCTGCGCATATGGGCAGTGGTTGCAGGTAAAAACTATTACAAGAACTTTTGCAGAGGAAAAACTTTCTAAAAAATATGTTTTCCCATCTGTTCCAGGAAGAGAAAAATCTAATGCTTCTTCTCCTACTCCGTATGTTTGCTGTGCCTCGTTGATTAATACCATTTACATCACAATTTTTAATTCGATATTCGATTCAGGAATTTCTACGCCCTCGCCTTCTCCTTTTTCAAAAGCAAGTTTTTGCGCGCGCGAAACTCCTTGCAAATCTAGAGCGATATCCTCTAAAACTTTTTGCATTTTTGCATCTTCTGTGTAAAGATAGAGCGCTTTTAATTCAGCTCCAAGCGAAACATTTTTTGATTGTTTAAACTGCCTTACTGCAGCAACTATTTTTTTCAAAATTTCTCCAGCTTCTTCTGCTTCTTTATCAATCCATTCTTCTTTTACTTGCGGCCATTTTGAAATGTGTATTGATTTTTCTTTTTCCGGCTGCGCAAAATAAATTTGGAAAACTTCTTCTGTTATATGTGGCATGATGGGAGCAAGTAATTTTAAAGAATTTAAGAGAACATTGTATAAAGTATTCTGCACGGCTTTTTTTCCTCCGTATTTCTGAGGATTGTACAAGCGGTCTTTTACAATTTCAAGATAATAATCGCAGAAATCGTGCCAATAAAATGCCTCAACATCTCTTTTGACTTTTGAGAAATTGTAATTTTCAAAAGCTTCTGAGCTATCTCTAATTAAATTATTTAAGCGTGAGAGAATCCATCGGTCAACAACTCTTAAATCTTTTATCTTCGCTGGTTTAAAATTTTCAAGCTGTGCGATTACTAATTTTGAGCTGTTCCAGATTTTTGTTATGAATTTCTGTCCGGTTACTAAATCTTTTTCTTGAAAAGGCAAATCCTCGCCTAAAACACTGCCTGCACTCCAGAATCTTAGAGCATCTGCGGGGAATTTTGCTAAAACATCCTGCGGCTCGATAATGTTTCCTTTTGATTTTGACATTTTTTCTCCGTGCGGGTCAAGGGCATATCCGGAAATCATTGCGTTTTCCCATGGAATTTTTTTGTGGAGCATAATTGACTTCGCTAAAGTGTAGAAGAGCCAGAAATTAATTATATCATGAGCCTGCGGCCGCAAATCCATTGGAAAAAGTTTTGAGAATAATTTTTTATCAACTAGTCCAGCAGCTATTTCTGGAGTATGTGAAGAAGTAACCCAGGTATCAAAAACATCTTTCTCAGGAATAAATTCTTTTGAGCTGCATTCTGCACATTTTTTCTTTGGCTTATCAACTAAAGGATTAATCGGAAGAACTTTTTCATCTGGGAGCAAAACTGTCCCGCACTTTGCACAATACCAAACAGGAATAGGGATCCCAAAATATCTTTGCCTTGAAACACACCAATCCCATTTTAAGCCTTTTATCCAGTGTTCGAGGCGGTGGAACATATAAGAGGGATGCCATTTTATTTTTGCCCCTGATTGCAAAAATGTTTCGCGCAAATCCAAATATTTAATAAACCACTGCTTTGCTACAATGTACTCAGCAGGAGTTCCACAGCGCTCGTGGACATTCACAATGTTTTTTATCTTTTCTTCTTTTACAAGCGCGCCAACCATTTTCAAATCATTTATAATTTTTTCTTTTGCTTCCTTCAATTTTAAGCCAGAATATTTTCCTGCATTTTCATTCAGACGGCCGTCTGGATTTAACATTTGAATTACTGGAAGCTTTTCGCTTTTTACCCAAATAACATCTTCATAATCTCCAAAAGTACAAATGTAAACAGCCCCTGTTCCTTTTTCAGGATTTGCGTTTTCGCTTGCAATTATTGGAATTTCCCTATCAATTAAATGGAGCATTGCTTTTTTTCCAATAAATTCTTTATATCTGGAATCCTTTGGATTTACAAAAATCGCAACACAAGCTGTAAAAAATTCTGGGCGAGTGGTTGCTATTGTTATATCTTTTTTCAAGGAGGGAACATTAAATCTCAAGTAATAAAATGTACTTTCTTGCTCAACATCTTCTAGTTCAGCCTGCGCAATTGCGGTTCTGCATTTTGTACACCAGATTGCGGGATCCTCTTTTCTATATGCACGGCCCTGTTTGTACAAATCGATGAACGCTTTTTGAGAAATTTTTTGCACATCTTTTGAAATTGTTCTGTAAAAAATATTCCAGTCGCAGCTCATTCCAATTGATTGCCAAGAAGTAAGCATTTCTTTTTCAGCTTCAACTGTATTTTTCAAACAGAGCTCAATAAATTTTTCGCGGCCGACTTGTTCTGCTGTTTTTCCTGTTAATTTTTCAACGAATAGTTCAGTCGCAAGTCCATTGTCATCAAATCCCCATGGGAAAAATACATTATAAGATGTCATTCTTCTATAACGCGCAATAAAATCTATGTGCGAATAAGAAAAAGCGTGGCCAAGATGCATTTTCCCAGAAACTGTTGGAGGCGGGGTGTCAATTGAATATATTTTTTTATTGGATTTTGGATTGAAAGCAAAAATTTTCTTTTCTATCCAGTACTTCTGCCATTTTTTTTCTTCTGCTTTCCAATTGTATTCTTTTGGTAGTTCCATTTTTTGATCTTAAATACTAGGCCTATTTGGGGGCTCGCGAGCTCACACCTTTCAAAGGGCGAGCGATGCCCCCAATATAGTCCGAAGCGCCAGCCGATTCCAAGTTATACAAACGTTCATGTCGGCGGCTGTAATGGGCCTGCCAAGATTCGAACTTGGGACCTCCCGCTTTCACAAGCGGTTTCATATATGTTATGAAACGCCGCCATATAAGGCGGGCGCTCCACCAGGCTAAGCTACAGGCCCAATTTATTTTAGTTCTTCAATTTCATCAGTTTCAACTAAATTATCGCAGTGGCACATCCGGCAGACTAACTGCGTATATTTTCCAAATTCTTTTTGCTTTTCAAATTCCATACCTGGACAATGATTACAGCGAATTACTATCCCTGTTATCTTTGACTTAAATTTAGCAAATTTAACCCTATCATCTTCTATCAAACGCTATCTGTATAAGTTTTCCCTCAAAATCCAAATCGCCTTCATGCTTTGCTTTGGATTTTTGAATAGAAACCTCTAATTTAACAGCGCCAACTTTTTCAGTTATTTCTTTTCTAAACTTATTCAGAGCTTCGCGCGAAAATTCATCCTCGCTTGAAAGAGTGAGAACAATTTTTTCTTCAACTTTGAATCCATGCTTCTTGCGCAAAACTTGGACAGCGCGCATGACTTCTCTTGCAAGAGCTTCTTCCATAATATCTTGGGTTATTTCTGTATCCAAGTAAACTTTTCCATATTCGAAGTCTTTTTCAACTCCTTTTGCTGCCCCGAATTTAGCAGACTTTACATTTGCTTGCTCTTTAATCACGTCTGAAAATTGTTCGATTGCTGTTTGAACTTTTTCTCCCTTGACAGCCAGAGCTTTAAGCGGCCATCTCAGCTTAACTTTTGATTCTTCGCGGATATTTAAGGTAGTTTCAACAATTTTTCTTGCAACCTGCATATTTTCCTCAGTGCTCAAATCAACAAATTCAGTTTGAGGCTTTGGCCACTCAAACAAATGAATTGAGTCAGGAAACCTTTTATCCAAGGGGTGGATTAAACTCTGATAAATCTCTTCTGCCAAGAGAGGAACAATGGGCGCTGCTAGGGCAAGATATTTTTTCAATACATCATACAAAACTTTAAACGCAATTAACTTGTCTTCTCCTTTTACAGAAACCCATGTTCTGTTTCGAATTAATTTTACATACCATCTTGAAACATCCTCAACAATAAATTCATGCAAGAGTTTTGGAACCTCGTGGAAATTGTAAGATTCGAAAGCATGGGTTACCTTTTCATTCAGAGTATTGACTCTTGAGAGAATCCATTTGTCTTCGGGCTTGAGTTTTTTCTTATCTAACTTGTAAGTTTCTGGATTAAATTTCTCGAGCTCCATATATTTCGCAAAAACTGCAATGTTCCACAAAATGTTTAAAGCTCTATAGGACTCCTCAACATCTTTCCAATTAAATCTCAAATCTTCGCCAGGGTTTGCGCGCAAACAATAAAATCTGAATGCTTCACTTCCATATTTTTCAATAACCTCATCAGGGGAAACAATATTCCCAAGAGATTTTGACATTTTCATTCCCTGTTCGTCTGCAACAAAGCCGTGCATATAAACTGATTTGTAACTTGGAATTCCGTGGGAAACCATTGATAAACTCATAAGAGAATTAAACCATCCTCTAATCTGATCTTTTCCTTCTAAAATAAAATCAGCTGGAAACCATTTGTCCAAAATTTCTTTTCCACTCTCTGGAAATGGCAAAGAGGCCCAAGTTGCTGCTCCAGAGTCAAGCCAGACATCCAAAACATCTTCAATGCGGCGCATTGTTGCCCCACATTTTTCACACTTAAAAGTAATTTGGTCGATCCAAGGCCTGTGCAAATCTTTTAGGTTTGCTGGAAGCTCATTTCTTGAGCCAATAACTTTTAAATTATCGCATTTTGCACATTTCCAGATTGGCAGTGGGATCCCCCAATATCTCTGCCTTGAGACACACCAATCCTGCAAATTCTCAATCCAGCTGTGGAACCACTTTTCTCCTGCCCAATCAGGAGTCCATTTAATTTTTTTGTTTTCCTCAATCATTTTTTGTTTTAATTTAGATACAGCAAGATACCACTGGTCTGTAACTCTGTAAACAACTCCATTTTTGCAGCGCCAACAGTGTGCATATTCATGCGAAACAGCAGCCTCATGCACAACTAAATTGCGCTTTTTTAGTTCCTCGACAATTTTTTTATCATCCTTGCGCGCAACAAACCCTTTGTACTTTCCTCCGTCAGAAGTAAAAACTCCGTTTTCGTCAATCAGTGTTAATCCTGGAAGTCCGAAATGTTTTCCTACTTCAAAATCTTCCGGACCTGCGCCAGGAGCTGTATGAACCAATCCGCTTCCTGCAGTTAAAGTTACAAAATTCTCATAAACATCTTCTCCAACAGCCAGAACAGAATGCGCATTTTGATATTCGCTTTTGATTTTTTTGTGAATTGGAACTTCTTCTAAAAACGGATGAACATATTTTGTTCCTGCTAATTGCGCGCCTGAGAAAGTTTCGACAATTTCAAATTTTTTCCCAATTGCGCCGAGCAGTGCAGGAGCTAAATCCTTTGCAACAATCCAAAGTTCGTTTTCCGAAAGAATTTTTAATTTTGCATACTGGAAATCAGGATTAACTGCAACTCCTAAATTTGCTGGAAGCGTCCAAGGAGTTGTGGTCCAAATAATTAAATAAGTATCAGGAGAATCTTCCAACTGAAATTTTACAAAAATGGAATTGTCTTTAATTGTTTCATACTCTAATTCATGTTTTGCTAGAGCAGTTGCACAGCGCGCACACCATGTAATTGATTTTGGGCCCAAATACAGATAATTTTTTTCATGAGCTTGTTTTAAAGCCCACCATGCGCCCTCAATATATGAATTTTTAATTGTCATGTAGGGGTCACCCCAATCCATCCAAACTCCTAACCGAGAAAATTGCTTATTCATCAAATCCAAATTATCAAGCGCAAACTTTCTACACAGTTCAATAAAATTCTCAACCCCGATTTTCTCCTCAATATCGCGCTTGTTTTTTAATTTTAAATCCTCTTCAACTTTAACTTCAATTGGCAATCCATGCATGTCATAGCCTGGTTGGTCGCGAACATTGTATCCCTGAAAACGCTTGTATCTGAGAGCAGTATCTTTCAAAACTTTATTCCAAGCTGTTCCTAAATGAATTGCACCAGTTGTGTAGGGCGGACCATCAATATATTTAAATCGCGGGCCTTTGGAATTTTTTTGCACAACTTTTTTGTAAATAGAGTTCTCACTCCAAAATTTTAGAATTTTTTCTTCGATTTGTTTTAAATTGAACTTTTGATCCATTTTCTAGACTCTTCAGTGCCCCTCAAAATTTTGAAAAATAAATAGGGCACGGCTCGCACTGCATTAGGCTACTATGCCTATAACTATTATTATGCTTGCGGTGCGTGCCATAAAAGAGTAAAATGCAAGAGTAAATTTATATAGTTTTTTATACAAACTAGATAAGATGGCCAAAAGGGAATTCGTAATTTATGCTAGATCTTTTAAAGAAGATACGCTGGGAGCAATGAGATTGCTTATTCTCTCGCTTCTTGATAGAACATCTGAAGTATTCCAGAAAGGCGAAGCAGAAGTGGAAATAAGGCACAAATATTACCCACATGAAGGAAAAAAATTTGGGTGGTGGGTCATAACATTTAGATTAGACGCAGGCGAGGAGTACATAGAAATGCTAAAGCGTTTTGTACACCTTGCTTTTAAAGATGAGTTCTCTACAACTGATGAGGAAGGAAGGGCCACAACACCGAAAATACGTTTCGAAGAGCCTGGAAAATAAAGGACCTCATTTTTTAGCAACCACATTATAGAGTATTATGCTTATAACAACTAAGACAACTCCGTAAACTAAAATCCATATTCCTAAATTTAGAAGCATAAATGCACTGAAAATTATTCCAAGAACAGGCAAAATTGGAATTTTTCCAATTCTTCCCGGGGTGTGAAAATGCCTGTTTGTTTTTGGAAATTTTTGGCGGAGCAAGATTACGCTTGCATTAATTACAATAAAAGTTATGAATGCAACAAAGTTTGTCAAATCAGCAACAACCTCAATTTTTCCAACAAGGGCGAAGAGAACAGATATGAGCATTACTAAAAACACTGCAAAATACGGAGTTCTGTGAATTGCATGAACTCTTGAAAAAATTTCAGGAAATCCATGATCGCGTGCCATTCCATACATTATTCTGGAAGAAGCTAGCATCATTAGCAATGCAGTGTTAGAAGTTGCGAAAAGTGCAATAATTGAAAGTATTAGAAAGGCATTTCCTCCAAGTGCTGATGAGGCAACATCTGCCAAAGGAGCACTTGAAGTCCCTAGTTTTTCCCATCCAAGAATGGAAACTGCTGAGATTGAAACAAG
>DVAB01000039.1 GCA_014189685.1 Candidatus Naiadarchaeum limnaeum | reverse complement strand
TTCTGCATTTGGATGGTTTGACGGGACAACTTGGACCAACCCCAGCCACACCAGCGCAACCATCACCAGGTGTAGGGCTGCCAGCAATTCCTGCTGTGCCGGCAATACCGCCACAATTATCAAAGCCAACTTCTGGCAATGAATTTCTTTATATTACTACACCAGGAGGCGGAGCTGGATGGGTAAGGGGGCAAAAAGATGCAAAAATGGCGATTACATGGTATTGGTATGCAAAAAGAGGCGGAACCCAGGATATCTCGTTTGAGATTAACCTTCTTAAATCAGGAAAATTTTTCCGAAATATTGCTAATGTTAATACAAAAACCGATAATTATCTTTCGCAGTTCTGGTGGGAAATACCAGCAGATATTCCTCCAAGCAGCGACTACACAATTGAGGTACGCGAAGTAGGAAAGAGCAAAAAGCCTGGCCAACTTAGTGATACAAATGACAAGCAATTTAGCATTTTAGGAGAAACAGTCACAGTAAGGGGACGTCTTGTGGACAGATTTTCAGGGCAGCCATTGGCAAATCAAAGGCTTCAAGCGCGCACAGAGATGTACACAGATTCAAATGGTGGGTTTACATATTCTACAAAAACCGCTTTTCCGGGATATGGGACTGATTGGAGCGGATATGTTGCGTATGCTCCAGACTGCTATATGCAGGGATCGGTTGGCCCGACATATACCCAATCACCCACCTATGTAGGTTCTGTATCTTTCTATAATGATTATTCAGGAACAGAGCCATTTGTGATTCCAACATGGAACATCAATACATATGATTTGTTTATGGGTGGATGGCCAGTAGGCGACTATAAAACAATTCCAATATTGGGCGATACTGTTGATGCCGGCGATGTTGCTGTGCGCGGCGCTGCAGACACGTATGTTACATCAGATAAGCCATTTACAGATATGATGCATGATTATGTGGGCAACAATTTTGCAGAAGGAGGCGGCACAGGAAACTTCGGGAGAACTACCACCACTACTGGAATAAGAAATATGTTTCCGGTGGATGTTGACACTAGGATTGTCTTAACTGACGCAACAAAAGGAAGTGTTGTTTCATACGAGACAACAGCAGATTATGTTTACTACTCCACATACTTTAAGATAGGGCCAGAAAACAAATGCAAGCAAGTAGTGCTAAATTACACTAATGGCAACTCTGAATGGAGTATTAGAGAAACGCCGTGGAGATAAAAATATTATAAATAGATTTATTTCTGTAGCTCAATATCTCCTACTTCAGTTGAACCTATGAGTACTCTACCAATTACCTTTTCAGTGCGCCGCAATAATCCGCCCTCAACTTTTTTAGAAATTTTAAAAAAAATTGCTATAGGATCCCTTAAAAAATCTATCTCATATTTATCATCGTGACGTTCATGCTTATGTATAAACGCTCTGAGGTTGCGTGAGGGATGCCGTATGTTATCCCAAAATGGTTCGACAAACCGCCGTTCAATTTCTATTTTCCCAGTAACTGGTATTAGCTCTCCAGATAAATCATTTTCAGAAAAAACTTCTTTTAATACAAGTCCCTGAATTACTTCTATATGACAGAAATCAAGGGATACTTTACAATGACGAATTCGGACACCAACAGGAAATTGTGCGCCCATAGATTATAAGTAAATTAGTGCACTTAAATAGTTTTATTTGATTTTTATCGCTCAGATTCCCTTTCTTACTCATGCAAAATTATAATTAGACCTTAGATATAAAAATTTATAATATTTACTCCGATGGCCCAATACGCAAAAGGTGCAAAAGCAGAGCGCGAACTGATAGAAATGTTCTGGAATAGCGGATATGCTGCAATGCGCGCAGCAGGAAGCGGAATTTCAAGGCTCCCGAGTGTTGATGTAATTGCTTCTAATGGAGAAAAGATTTTTGCAATTTCATGCAAGGCAACTAAAAAAACAAATGTTTATCTTGATGCTGAAGAAGTTGAAAAATTAAAAACCTTTTCGGAAAAATTTGGAGCAACTCCGTATATTGGAGTTCGATTTAACGGAAAGAATTGGTATTTTTTAGAAATGGAAAAAGTAAGAAAAACAGAAGGAAAAAAATTTACAGTTTCAAGAAAAAATTCTGAAAAAAGTGGAAAGAGTTTTGAAAAGTTAATATATAGTGCAACACACTAATTATTTGTAAATGAAAGAAAATCCGTTCTGGTGGGAAGGAACTATAAGGCAAAGATTCCAAAAATTTGATCCTAAGAAATTAGGTTACGCTGATGTGGTAATCATTGGCGGTGGACTTTCTGGATTATCAGCTGCATATCACTTAAAGCAAAGTGAGGAGTTTAGAGATAAAACTATTGTTGTTTTAGAAGCAGAATTAATTGGAAGCGGTGCAACTGGAAAATCTGGGGGTTTTTTAGCCCCATCAGTAGAAGCTGATGTGATTGATGTTATACATGAATTTGGTAAAAGGGGCGGAGAAATTTTTTGGAATTTGAAAACAGATCTTGCAAAGAAACTTGTAGAACTAATTAAAAGACATGGAATTAAATGTGATTTAAAGAATGTTGGAAGTATTTATTTACAAACTGATGACAGCGAAGAATGGCGCAGATATTTCAGAAAAGAGGCGGCGCTCAGAAAGAGTTTTGGATATGAAACTGAATTGTTAACAAGAGACCAATTGCACAGATTTTTAGGACCAGTTGATAGTTTTTACGGGGGAATTTACAATCCAAACGAATATTGTATAAACCCAATGCTTTTTCTTATAGGATTCGCTGCAGTCTGCAATAATTTAGGGGTAAGTATATTTGAAAAAAACAAAGTCTTAGGGGTAAAATACGAAAATGGAAAAAATATAGTGCGCACAGAACATGGCGATATAACTGCGAATAGAGTAATATATGCCTGCTGGACTGACATACTGAAATTTGTAAAACTGAAAGAAGCAGAGAAATCTTATACATTTCTTTTAGCAACACCAGAACTTTCCAATCAAATTTTAGAAGAGATTGGAGTCAGAGAAGGTTTAATGTTGTGGGACGCTGTTCCGCCACCGCAGTTTACTTACTTTAGAATTTTAAGAAAAAGATTGTTATTTGGGGGGTTCACTACATTTAAAGAAGAAAAGATGGAAAAAGTCTACTCTGATTTAAAAGAGAGAATGCTCAGCTACTTTCCCCCTTTAAAGAAATTAAAAAACCCTGTTGAGTACTTTTGGCATGGAGATTTTCTAACAATGGGCTTCGATGAGCGGCCTGGAATTGGATATATTGAAAATACTGATGAAAAACAAATTTTTATTTTCGGGCCAGGACTTCTTTTTGCTTTTTTGTGTGGAATAATGGCAAGAGATTGGTTAGTTAGAAAACTAAGCAGAGAAACAGAAATGCTTAATAGCATTGACAAAAGATATTTCAGCAAAAGAAGTATTGCATCAAAATTTCCAAGACTTACAAAAGCTCTTATCGATTGGACTATCTTTAGATAAATCAAAAAATTTTTCAGAAAAAAATTTTCCGAAACATTTAAATAACAAAGATTTTTATACAAAATTAGTTGTGGGAGAGCAAAAGAAACGAAAGGATGAACGAATTCTCTTCGAAGAGAAAAGTAAAGGCAATTGAAGTTCACAATCCTAAAACTATTTCTCAACTTCTTTCTGAAATGACCCTCACAGGATTCCAAGGAAGAAAACTTGGAGAGGTTGTTAATGTCTGGGAGGATATGCTCAAAGACGAGGACATCACAATTTTTATGGGATACGCAGGATCGCTTAGCATAACTGGGCAATGGAAAATGGTAAAGTGGCTTATTGAAAAAAGATTTATTGATGTGCTTGTTCCAACTGGTGCAAATATTTCTGAGGACATTGTTGAAGCAATGGGCATGAATTACATCCAAGGAACTCATCGCGCGAATGATGAAGATTTGTTTAAACAAGGATACAACAGATATTATGACATCTATGGTAATGAAGCAGATTATTTAAAAATGACAGAATTAATTGCAGATTTTATTTTAACTCTTGAAAAAGATTACAGATATTCCTCAAAAGAATTTCTTTATTTGTTTGGAAAATGGCTTGGCAAAAAGAAGATAGACAGCATTATTGCAACAGCAGCAGAGCACAAAGTCCCAATTTTTTGCCCAGCAATAGTTGATTCCCCATATGGAGATGCCGCATTGATTGCAAGAAGCAGAGGATACAATTTAGTACTTGATTCTGTAAAGGATTATGTTGAATTCATGAGTTTGGGGGAAAAAGTAAAAGACACTGGAGTAATTTATATCGGCGGCGGAGTTCCAAAAGATTTTATACAATTGTTTGCAGCAACTGCTGATCTCCTGTATAAAGACAAAAGAATTCCAGGAAGAGAAAAAGGCCGCGTGCGCAAGGGAACAACTGAAACTTATTATCCGCACAAATATGCAATACAAATAACAACTGATTCTCCTCAATGGGGAGGATTATCTGGATGCACTTTTGAGGAAGCCGTTTCATGGGGTAAGGAAGCTCCTGAAGGAAAATTAGTCCAATGCTATTCTGATGCAACTATTGCTCTTCCGTTAGTTGTACACGCATTAAACGAGCGCGTAAAAGAAAAAAGAACAGGAACAGATTTCGGCTCAATTTTTAAATAAGACTATTTAGAAAAGTTTATAAGTCTGGCAAATTCTATTGAAACATTCCAAGGGAGAAGAAATGGACGATTTTGACTGGTAAAAAGCTATTGAAAAGATGCTATTTCTTCTAGCCAATTTTTTAATGAGAATTAATTAGAACTGTTTTTTCCCTGCTTTTTGCGCCGCGCAGGATTTCCACTTGTGATTTTTTGACTTGAAAATGTTTTGCAAGAACTTCAATGAGCTCTTTGTTTGCCTTGCCTCCAGTTGCCGGCGCCTTTAAATGAATTTTCAAAAAGCCATTAAGAACGTTTATTGACCTTTCTTTCGAATTTGGTACAACCCTGACTTTTAGTTCCATATTAGAAAAGTATATGTACCTCTTATTGTTCTTTTGCTTTATCGGGAGAAAATATGAGAATTGGGATACTTAGTTCAAATCCAGAGTCCTGGAGAATGCAGCAGTTCATAAAAGCTGCGCGCAAACAGCACATTAGACTCTGCCCTATAGATCCTTTTGAAACAAAACTTGAATTAAGAGATGGAAAATTTAGGGTTGCGCATACAGAATTGGACCTCTCTACTTTCGCTTCTTCAATTCATGGCGGAAACAGAAGATGCTTTCCATATATTTTGCACCTGCTCGATCATATGGAAGGAATGGGGATTCCATTAACAGCAGGCGCGGTTGCAGTATGGAAAACAAGAAATAAATTTGCCACTCTGCAAGCGGTTGCCCAAGCAGGATTGCCAGTGCCTGATACTTTTTTAACTTATTCCCAGGATTTAGCACTTTTAGAAATGAACCGCATGCGAATGCCAGTTGTAATTAAACTTTTGGAAAGCAGCTCTGGAAAAGGAGTGATGATGGCTGAAAATTTTGTGGAAGCAGAGGGATTAACAGGAACTCTGAAAGCGCTTGACCAATTAATTTTCACGCAGGAATTTGTTAATTCGCCTGGGGTTGATTACAGAGCCTTTGTTGTGGGGGATGAGGTTGTTGGAGCAATGAAACGCAAAGGACGGAAAGGAATGTGGAAAGCAAATATTGCTGTTGGCGGCCGCGGATACAAAGTAAATTTGGATACTGAAAAAGAAGAAATGGCTTTGAAAACTGCAGAAATTTTGGAAACAAAAATTGTCGGAGTCGATATTATTGAAGATAAACGAGGACCAATGATTCTTGAAGCAAATATTACACCAGGATTTGAAGGACTTGTTAAGTATACAGGAGTAAATCCGGCACCGAAAGTAATTGAGCTTGCAAAAAGTATTGCGAAAAAATAATTACCACCCCCAGGGCTTTTTCTTTGTTAAAAATGTTGTAAAGAATTTTGCAAATTCTTTTTTATATTCTTTTGAAACACTTTTGCTATCAAGTAAAGAATATTTTTTCTTAATCTGTGCTGCAATATATTTCCCAACTCCTGCGCGTTCAGGCTTTTTCAAAATTTCTTTTAAAAATTCATCTGCATTGGTAATCTTACGTGGAATTTCAGCATACCATTTTCCTTTTTCAACCCATGGCTCAAACTTCTCATATTTTTGGACAAATTTGTCCTGATATTTTTGAGAAACTTTTACCGGCGGGCCTTTAACAATTTTAACTTTTGGCAGATTGAAATCTTCCAGCTCGAAAATTAAGTAGGCAAATGAGTTTGAAAAAATTGCGTGATCTAAAACCCTAAATTCATTTAACTTAAACTGTGTTGAAATCGCAGCCTCCGAACTGCGCAATTGTGAGTAAAGAATATCTTCAACTAATTTTGGCGGATTAAATTTAGCAATTAGTATAGGGCCGTGCTTTGAAATTTCTTTTTTCAATTCCACGGCAGAAAACAGTTTTGGAGAATTTGGGAAAAAGAATTTTATTGAAGGCTTTTTCAAGAATTCCTTGCATGCAAAAATAAATTCCTCAAATTTATCTTGGTCAAGCGCGGCCGCAACATTTCTGTTCTTATCTATCGGATCGATTACAATTAAAGGATGCTTAAATCTTGCGCGCAATTCCGAGTGTTGTTCTGGCTTGTAATATCCTTTTTTATCTAAAATTAGTCCATACTTCCAATTTTTTGCAGCTTCTTGTATAACATGTTCAAAATTCCCATAATAGATTACAAGAAGCTCACACAAATATCCAGAAAAACCATGCACTTTTTCTTTCGCACTATAAACTCTAACACCTTTCATAAATTGTTTTAGCAAACGCACTTGGTCCTTTTGCTGCTCGGTCAAATTTTTTCTAACATATTCTGTGTGAAACGGTGTTCTATCAACTGCCGAGTGCAACTCAGAAAGAGTTTTGTGCTCATAACAGGGAACAACATCCAAAATGTAATTCTTGTAAAAAATTCTTGTGTATGGATGCTCGGCATATTCAACTTCAAATTTAGATCTGAGATCCTTTGCAACTTTTTTTCCAATTTCCAAGCCTTTTTTTTCCAAAGTCGGGCGCGGAGTTTTTTTATCAAAAAAAGTAAAGATATCAACATCGTGGTCTCCGGAAATCCAAGTCCCTTTTGCAAGCGAGCCCTCAAGAGTTGCGCGGAAGTTTTGCTTTGCGATTAATGAAATTACTTTATTTGAGAAGTTGTTTAATTCTGATTGCTCTTTTTGAGAAGGTTTAATTTTCTTTAGAACTTCTTGAAGAACTTTTTCCATAAAAAGAATTAGAAATATGGAGTATAAATATCAATTTATCCAAGCTTTTCTTCAATCGCTTTTATTCTATTGCAAAAACTCTTCATCATCCACCGCTTGAGACCATCTTCTGTTTCAACATCTGGTTTATGCGGCCTATACTGTATGCCTAGCCTCTGTTCTATCTGAGAAAGAACATTTCCAAGTGTCATTAACTCCCAACTTACTAGTTCTTCATCAGACAAAGGAACAGACACCCGCTCTGGCCAAGGAATGTCAAGTTTTTTTGCAATTCTTTTAACATGATTATAATGATCTGCAAGAAAAGAATGCCTAAGCGTGGGAATGTCTTCGCCCCAAAATCTTTCCCAATGATCCTCGTGCTTTATACCCATCTGACACTTTTGTAGTGATTTTCTATTTATTAATACTTTTTTGAGCAAAAAGGTTGCTCAGAAGCTACCAACCTTTCATCATATCGGGCGGCGATCAGAGGGTGTTCACTTCTTCATTGCAGAAACTAGATTGAATAATCGGATATAAATGCTTTAAAATCAGTTATGCAGCCACTTTATACGCTTGCGCTCTTCCTGCGTATACATATTTCCCTTGTCTCCTCGGTCTACAAAAGTCTTTATCCTTTTAATTGCACTATCAAGCCTGTGCGGAGATTCTGTCACAAAATTAAGTCTAAAATTCAGCCCTTGCGCCGCGCCAAAGAAAACCCCCGGGAGAATGTCTACATTTTTTTTGCGAACATCCTGAGTTAGTTTAAATGCAGGAGAGGTCCTTATGAAATGATCTTGACCTGCCATATAATCATTTAGTAATTGATCGTAGTTAGATTGATAGTCATTATATTTTTCAACAATTTCCGTTCCATCAAGATATGCTTCTTCTATAACTTTAGAGAAATTGGCATAAACAAATAGTGCGCCATCTGGCGGATTGTAATCAACTCCTGCCTTAAGTCCTAAATGCTCAGCAAGGGCTTTCATTAAGGCTTCTCTTCTTATCCTGTACATGCGGAGTAATTGCTTTTCTATATACTCCTGTTTCGCATGATAGTAAGCTGGATAGGAACAAAATACATTTGGAACTTTATGATCGACTACTTTATGATCGACTCCCACTACTTTTCGCAAAGTGGTAAATCCAAAGAAACGCATTGTTGCGTACTGTGCAGGAACATTTATGCTGAGATATTCCCATGGAGCTTCATCTTCAAACCATTCCAGAAAGCTTGGAATGTTGCTGAATATATAGCCAATTCTCGAGCCTGGATTTGAGCCTTCCTTAGAAATTGTATTTATGCCAATTAGATTTCTGGTATGCTGACAGATATAAGCATAAGAACGGTGCATCTCCTCTAATTTGGCGGGTTCATAAATAAGATAGCGATAGGCAAAATCACCAATAAGAAATGCATTTTTTCTGTTTACTAGTTTTACCAGTGCTTTGGTAAATTCATAACTATATTGTGCACCTGTTGGATTTGATGGTGACAAGTAAAGAAAAACATCCCCTTTCTTTAGTTTTTTCTTTAACTGATGAAAAACTGGCCAATACTTTCCATCAGTTGGGCACCATTTTATTTTTCCCCCATAATGCAAGATAGGCTCAGGATATCCAATGTAAGTTGGATCAGTGAGAACAAAATCTCTTTTAGCTCTTGCTAAAAATCTTAAAATGTATGCAACAGCATAACTGCTACCAGGAGCAAGTAAAAAGTATTGAAAAGGCTCCATTTCTGAAAGGCCAGGTTTTCGCCAAACTTCCGCTTTCCCAAGAGTTTCATTCCACAGCTGTTTAACAGTCTCAGGAGAAACCGTTTTTGGCTCGCCACTGAAGTATCGTTTAGCAAAAGTCTGGCTGGCAGGAAAATTACAGAAATCTAAAGTATCGAGAAGTGCGGCTTGCCTTGCTGGCTTTATTCCAGCTGAAGCAGTGTACTTGAAATAATTCAATTGTTCTGCCCTTGAGATAGGGCGAATCCTGTCTGGGGAAATATTTTCTGGTATTTTTGCACCTGCCTCATATTTCTCCCCTGTCTCAACATCCTCGTGAGCTGTTACTATCATTTGATCATAAGCAGCTGCGGTTTGCACAAACTGTGGTGGCGCCATACCAGGAGCTCCGCCTCCAAGCGTAATTAGATTTTGGTCTCTGGTGGCTTGATCAAGTAAATCAATTAAAGCTTTAACAGCAGGATAAATAGGCTTCCTCACACCCTCAAGATGAACTAGTTCTCTGAGAAGATCTGTTTCACCATTTACTTCTGACATCTTAAATCAAAAATAGTTTGATCAATGTTATATTTAAGATTTGACTTCTACAGCAATTTGTGGAATTTCAGTCTTCTGAACAACAGCATGCCTTAAAGGATAAATCTTGTGCAATTCTTTTTTAACTTGTGTAGAAAGCTTTCCATACAAAACGCTATTAATGAAATCGTCAAAAGTTTCTGTTTTTGCAAATGAATCAACAACTTCAACTAATTTCTTGCGCAGCGCATTTCTTCTTGAGAGATTTAATTTCACCATTGTAATCATAAAAGATTTTACAACAACCTTTTGCCCGTCTTTTGTCTCTATAGTTTGATTTGCATAAATTTTACTTGTGCGCCTGCGAACTAAAGAATGCTCATAATCCTGAGTTATAACATGCCCCAAAAAATTTGTGAGCGCGCGCTCGCCTTTAACCTCGTGAATTCTAAAGCGCAATTTTATGCGCTGCAACTTTGGGTCATTTGTTAAATCAGAAAGCGCAACTTCAATAATTCGCCCAATTAATTGCCTGTGATCATTTGCAACTGTTTCTCCTATTTGTTGTTCCTTAAAGAGCGGCGGAGCTATGATTTCATACCATTTTTTCAGTTTCCATTTATCAACAGCTGCTTTTACCATTCTCCGTTGTTACCCCTATGAAATTTTTTCGAACGATGTAGCGTCCGGAGTGTCCGCTGGGACTACATAAGGGACATGCTCGCTATGAAGTTTATCAGCTCGCAGTCCCTTAATAGGCCTAACTTCTACTTCTATTTGTGATAACCTTGAAATCATGCAACGCGCTCCGCTGCTACGTATTTCCAATCTACTGGCAGAACTTTTTCGCGCTTGTAATATTTTGCTAAACTCCTGATTTTTGATTCTGTGAGCATTAATCCATATCTGGCCTCTAAATCAATTTTGTGAGTTGCAACATGCTTTCTTATTGAAGCTGCCTTTTGTATCAGCGCATTTAAATCAGCTGGCAATTTTGGGGCCAAATTATTTTCGCGCAAAATTTGGGTAATTCTTTTTCCGGTTAATTCTTTCACATTTAAAATTCCGTGCTCCTCTTTTAAGATATGTCCGATTTTTACAGAAGGTGTTCCAGTCCTAGCTAAATCTAAAATTGTCTCAGTTACTTCCTGAGTACTGAGCTTCTTCTCCTTTGGCTCAGCTTTTTTCGTTTTTTTCTTAGCTTTAGTTTTCTCAACCATTGTTAGTATGCTCTCTTAAGGTAAGAGATTAATTTTTGTAAAGCCAGCGCCCGAGCCGAAACCCTCTGCTTCAAACGAGGATCGGAAGCGAAAGTTTTTCGGTCGCCTTCAGGGACAAAAATAGGATCATAACCCCATCCTTGAGTGCCCTGAACGCTGTGCGTGACATTACCTCTGCATATTCCTTTAAATACTTTTTCTCTGTTTCCATCGCGAAAAGCTATGGCTGTTTCAAAACGCGCATTTCTGTTCTTTGCACCTTGCATTAATTTCAAAACATTTCTCAGACCAATTGTAAAATAAACATGCTTTGCATATGTCCCTGGGAATCCGTTCAGCGCATTTATAAAAAATGCAGTATCTTCAACATAAAACGGCTTCTTAAAAGTTTTTGTTAATTCCAGCGCACTAATGCGGACAATTTCTTTAACATCATCAGATTGAATTTCCAAAAGCTCAACTGGCTTTCGCTTTAATTTCATACCAGCTGCGCGGAATTTTTCTTTAGCTTCTGCGAATTTGCCTTTGTTTGAGGTGGCGAAATAAAAGGTTTTTGTCATGGCTCTAAAAGATGCAATCCCGTGCTCTCATTTTTCTTTCTATGCACAGATTTTTCAAATTTTTTAATATAAATCTCGGCTGCAAAAACTTTCGCAGCAACTAAATGCCCGCCATATGCGCGGCCTTCCCTGTCGGCCAAAAGTATGTGTGCATGTATAAAAGGCTTGTTCTCGCGCAAAGAAATATTTCCAGTGCAGTGCGAAATTTCTGCGTTCTCATCCAAATCCATTTGCAAATATTTTTTCTGTTTTTGGTCGTAAAACGCGAAGCTAGAACTTTTCACAGCGCCGATAATTGAAAAAATTCCTGTTTCGATTTTGTTTTCGTTGCAGAATTTTAAAAGTGCTTCGATTAAGTCTTCGTTCTCTTCGTAGCGGCCGAAGTATTCGTTTTCAGATTGTTTTACTAATTTCATTATCTTTCCTTATACCTCCCTCTTTTCTCAACATCTTCCAATCTTGTTAAAACTTCTGTAGCCTTTTTTGAATGTCTTTTGTAAGAATCTAAAATAATTTCATTCAACTTATCCGCGGCCGCTGGATGATTTGCGCGAATTGCTTCTTTTAAAACTCTTAAATCAACAGCTTTTTTTTCAACTGAATCTGAAATTTCTCCCAATCCAAAATCAATGAAAAAGACTTGCCCAGACTTAACAATTATATTCGAAGTTGTCAAATCACCATGAATAATTCCATTATCATGCATTAAGGCAATTTCGCGGCCCAATTCGCGCGCGAGTTTTTCATCAATAATTTTATCAATTAATTCCCCACTAATAAATTCCATTTCAATTGCAAAATTTTCTTTATCAACTTTCAGAACTCGCGGAACATTTACCTGGGCGCGCGCAGCTTTTTGCAAAAGCGAGGCTTCTTTAGAAGTTCTTTCTTTTCTTAACACTGAATCAATTTGCGCAAGGCGATAGGATTTTTTAATTCGCTCTTTTACAACAACATTATCTTTCAGAGTTAACCGCGCCTCAGCACCGAGCTTTAATTCTTTTCCCATAGCGCAAATATTTAAATAGCTCAATTTATTAACTTTCTCGCTTGGTGGGAATCTTGACAACTAAAAGGCCTTCATTAGATGAATATTTCATGGATATAACCAATTTAGTTAAGGAACGCTCTACTTGCAATCGCGCGCATGTGGGAGTAGTTGTTGTTAAAGACAAAAGAATTATTTCAACAGGGTACAATGGCGCGCCGCAGGGAATGCCGCACTGTACAGAGGTTGGATGCAACATTACAAAAGTTAAGCATCCGCAATCTGAACATATAGAAGATCATTGCACCCGCACCCTCCACGCTGAGCAAAATGCTATAATCCAAGCGGCGATTTTTGGAGTTTCAATAAATGGCGGAACAATGTTCTGCACGCACTCGCCCTGCTATAACTGCGCGAAAATGATAATAAATGCTGGGATAAAGGAGTTTGTTTATCAAACTGGCTATCCAGATAAATTCTCAGAAGAGATTTTTACACAGTGCGATGTCAAGTTAAGAAAATTTGAGAAAAAGTAATTACGAATTTTTTAAAAATTCCTCAAAAACAGGGTCGCTCCAGCAATCACTATCATGAATCCACTTTTCCCTTGCTGGATTCCAGACATAAAATGCAACATTTTTTGGCTTTAGCATTAAAGCTGCATGGTCAAACCTTCCGCATAGAACAACAGAGCGCGCAGGTTTTCCCTCACTAATCGTCTTTTCTAGAGAATTTATTTGGTCAAGAACTTTTGGATCGACAACATCATATGCAGAAATAATTACACGGAGAGGCATCCATGCTTTAGTCCAGCTTGCGGGCTTTTTTTCGCAAACAAAAGCAAAAATCCCTGATTCCTCGCGCAAAATCTGGCCTAACTTATTGCTCTTTGCCCAATTAATAAAAGTGCTAAAGGTTTCTTCTGCTTTTTGTAAAAAATCAATAGCCATAGATTTTTAAACTCAGCCTCACTAAAAAATACTGGAGAATGGGCTACATATATCTTTACTATGGCCGGGGAGCTGGGAAAACAACAACTGCACTAGGACTTGCTCTGCGCTCATTGGGGCATGGTAGAAATGTTTTAATGATACAGTGGATGAAGGGTTGGCACAGAACAGGAGAATTTAGATTTCAGAGAAAAGTGCGCGGCTATAAAGTAAAACAATTTGGAACTCTTGGATGGGTTGATGTAAAAAATCCAAGCGAAAAAGATAAAAAGCGCTCAAAAAAAGCTCTTGATTTTGCAAAAAGAGTTTTGCACAGAAAAAATCCTCCAAAACTTTTAATTTTAGATGAGCTTGGGTATGCGGCACATATTGGATTAGTTAATATGAAAGATGTTTTAGCTACTTTGAAAAAACTTCCAAAGAATACAGATATTGTTATTACAGGACGGCAAGTTCCAAAAGCTTTATTGAGAAGGGCAGAATTTGTAAATGAAATTCGTTTAGTTAAAATGCCGAAAAAAATGGTAACAACTCCCGGAATTCAATACTAAGTCCAAGTCACATCAACTTCATCTGGCCGGAATTTTTGTCGTACGGAAGTTTTAGAAAGTTCTTGTTTTACTCCTGACTTAAGCATTAACGCGCCTGCCCATGCAATCATTGTTCCGTTGTCAGCAGCATATTTCATTGGAACGTAGTAAGCTTTTGCATTTCTTTCTTTTGCCATTATTTCAAGCATTTCACAAAATCTTTTATTTGCTGCAACTCCGCCAACAATTAAAACTTCTTTTTTGTTTGTGTGCGCCATCGCGCGCTCAGTTACTTCAATCAGCATTGCATAAGCAGTTTCTTGCAAAGAAAATGCCAAATCTTCTAAAGAATATTTTCCAGTTTTGTGAAGTTTCATGGCAGAGGTTAATAGCCCTGTAAAACTCAAATCCATTCCTTTAACAATGTAAGGGAGCTCGATGTAATTTTTTCCTTTCAGAGCAAGTTTTTCAACCTCAGGGCCGCCGGGATGTTTTAATCCAACTTGCAAAGCGAATTGGTCTAGACAATTTCCAATTGGAATGTCTAAAGTTTCTCCAAAAACTCTGTAGCGGCCGCCGCTTAAAGCAATTACTTGTGTGTTCCCGCCTGAAACATAAAGTATTACAGGATCTTTTGCTTCAGTTAAGAGTTTCCCAATTTCAATATGCCCAATTCCATGAACAACCCCAATTAAAGGCTTCTTATGTTTAATCGCTAAGTATCGAGTAACATTTGACCCAATTTTTAAACAACCACCCAATCCTGGACCTTGCGAAAAAGCAAAGCAATCAATTTCTTTTAGAGAAACTTTTGCTTGGGCAAGCGCTTCTTTTAAAACTTTTGAATAATTTTCAGAAATAAAATCAGCAGCCTCACGCGGAAGAATTCCGCCCTTTTTTGGGAAATAGGTTGCGCGGGCATCTGCTAAGATTTTTCCTTCTGTATTTACAATTCCGATTCCTATAGTATGTGCTGTTGATTCGACTCCAAGAACTAAGGCCATAGCAGTTTATTCAATGTAAACAAATAAATATATAACTAAAAACATATATGACAGTGGGAAAGATGAGAAGGGCGCATATTGTAACTTTGATTTGTCTTTTAATTTCATTTTCATTAGCTGGCTTGTTTGCTATGAATTATAAAGGTGGCTCATTGGCAACAGGAACAGCAGTTGGGAGTACGGCTTCGACAATAGAAATTCAAAAGGCTGAGCTTAGTCCAGAGGCAGTTGAAAAAGCAAATTTAATCGGGATGGGGGTAATTCTTGGGGCAGTAGTTTTTGTAACTGCACTTGCATTTTTAAGAAAACCAGCCCCTTCTGATGAATTTACTCAAAAATAATGTTTGTTTCGCTGCCCAAAAGTTTTTCAAAAAGCTTCTCAAGACTTTCTTTTTCATGAATGCGCTGTCTATCTGCGCGCGAAATACGAACTTTAAAGATTTGTTTTTTTCCAGAATAGACAACATTAACTCCTAAGAGTTGAGCAGGGTATAAAATTCGTTGAACAAGCTCTTTTGGGTTATTTGTTTCTTCAACAACTTTTATCCTTCTTTGGCCGAGAGTATCGGAGATTTCTTTGATAAGAGTTCCTTTTCTTCCAATAAAGTTGCCTGCCATCCCTTTTGGGACAAGAACTAAAAGCATTTCCTTAAAGGAAATAGTGCTCTTGAATTCAGAGTGCTCAAGAATTGGATGTTGTACAGCAAGCTTTGAGAGGGTGCGGGCTAAATCAATATCTACCTGCGAAATATTTCCCTGCTTTAATTTATCCTCGCAGCCGGTGCAGAGTATATCCGATGTAACACAGACTCTGCAGATTGGAGCTTTCATTCGTCCCACCAATAATATAGTATTTATCTTGGAATATATAAATTACTAAACCATGGGAAAACTGGTGGGAGTTGTTGGAAAGCCAAATTCTGGCAAATCAACTTTTTTTAGCGCCGCAACTCTAGCTCATGCTGAGATTGCCGCATACCCCTTTACAACTATCAAGCCAAATAGAGGGGTTGGATATGTTAAAGTTAAATGCGCGTGCAAAGAGTTTAACAAAACTTGCAATCCGCAAAATTCTGTTTGTGAAAATGGAACTCGTTTAATTCCAATTGAAATGCTGGATGTTGCTGGGTTAGTTCCTGGCGCTCATATGGGAAAAGGTATGGGAAATCAATTTTTAGATGATTTAAGGCAAGCAGATGCTTTAATTCATATTGTTGATGCAAGTGGTTCAACAGATTCTGAAGGAAAACAATGCGAACCCGGAACTCACAATCCAATTGCGGATGTTAAATTTTTAGAAGAAGAATTGGATTTATGGTTTATCAATTTATTAAAAAAAGACTGGCAAAAAATTTCAAAAGAAGTCGAGCAGAGCTCAAAAAATCCTGAAAAAGTTCTGGCTGAAAAACTTTCTGGCCTTGGAATCACAGAAAAACAGATTGCAAAATCAATGAAAGAGTCGGGCTTGGCTGTTGAGGATTTTGCCCGCGCATTGAGAAAAAATTCAAAACCGATAATAATTTGTGCAAACAAATCTGATTTAAAGGAAAGCGAGAAATTTTTAGATGAATTAAAGATTTCGCATAATGCAATTCCAACTTCTGCTGATTCTGAGCTTGCTCTTAGAAGAGCTGCTGAAAAAGGATTAATTGAATATGTTCCAGGGACGAATGATTTTAAAATTGCAAGAGAGCTCTCCGATAGTCAGAAAAAAGCACTGGAATTTATAAGAGAAAATATTTTAAAAAAATTAGGAAATACAGGGGTGCAACAATGCATAAACAAAGCTGTTTTTAAAATTCTAAATTTAATTGTGGTTTATCCAGTTGAGGATGAAAATAAGTTAACTGACAAGCATGGAAACGTTCTTCCGCACACATTCTTAGTTATTCGCGGCACAACTGCACGCGAATTAGCATATAAAGTTCACACACAGATTGGGGAAAAATTTATTGCTGCTGTTGATGCGCGAACAAAAAAGAGGTTGGCAGCGGATTATGAATTGAAGGACAGGGATATTATAAAGATAATGATTTCCCATTAGGCTTTTTCTTCTGCTTCAGCAAGCTCTGCTTTTGATGGCGGTAAAATATAGTAATCAATTAATTCAGCAGTTCCATAGAAGATTGGGAAAAATAAAATCATTGCTGCTAATGTAACTAAATCAAGTGGAACTGCCTCATAAACAAGCGGGGTGAGCATTATCGCAACATAGCTCACTTCTCTAATCCTGCCAACAAAATGCGCTATTTTTTTACCCTGAGCAGCTGCTCTTATAATAAAACCAGCATAAGTTAAGATTCCAATTCCAAAAATTGCTTTTCCAATCATGAATCCAAAATCACCATTTACTGAAAATCTTTGCTGCGCAGTCCTAAACCAGTCCATGCTCACCCATAAACCCATAAATCCATTAGAGATTGCGTTTCCGAAACTTGTTCCGCGGCGCTCCTGATAATAATCAGCAACAAGCCAGTTCAAATATATTGGAATTAAAGAATATGCAAGATTAAAATCAATTCTAAATGCGAGCAAAAGATCCAAAAATCTTCCGGTAACTGCTGAAAATCCAGTAAATGCTGATAAGAGAGCGAATCCGATTAAAAGTCCTATTGCAATTACAACCGGCCAGCCGTGCTCATCCAATTCGAAGTTTTCAAAGGCCATAAGTTAGGATATAAAATTTTATTATATAAAGACTTGCTTTACAAGCGCTTTTTTTAGAGAAGGGACGATTAGCGCACTAAAAACAGAGAAAAAAGGCTTTTAGAAGCTAATTTTTGCGATTGTTTCTCTATGCATTTAAATAATGTTTCCCGGATGAAAAAGAGCGGTGAAATATAAATTGGCTGAAAAACTCGGGAAACGAGAGAAAAATATAATAAAATTTTTGAAAGAAAACAGTGGGAGTTGTTCATTAACAAGTATAAGAAAGTATAGTGGAATACCGAACACAACTCTGCATAGAATAATTAGAAAGTTAGAAAGGATGAATATGATTTTAACAATTAAGGTAAAAAAGATAAGAGTTATAATTCTTGCGAAATAGCTTTATATATTTGACCACTATAACCTTTGGGTGAGGTGAATATGGAAATGAGATTTAAAGTTGCATGGGCGATATCATTAGTGCTTCTTATTGTAGTATTAATGATGCCAAATATAACTACGTATGCAGTGAAGCCTGGTGGCAATGCGCCAGGGAGTGGTGGTGGCGGGCAAGGAAATCCTCCGCCAATAGTGAGCACAGTTTATCCAACTACAGCAACTCAAAACCAGCAAACCCAGTTTAAGGTAAATGCTTCAGATAACAAAGCAGTGAGTTCTTGTGAATTCTTTTGGTCGGGCGCAAGCCAAGGAGCGATGTCATTGATCTCGGGAACTAACAAAAATGGAGTTTGGGGTAGATACTTTACTCCAACAGGCAGTGGAACATTTACTGCACGAGCAGATTGCACAGACAATCAAGGAAAGAAAACAACTGGACCGAATACACAAATAACTGTAAATCCGCAGCCTGATACACAGGCTCCAGTGGTAAGCGCAGTTACACCAACATCTGCAAGCGCAAACGTACCAACAAATTATAGTGTAACAGCAAGCGATAATGTAGGAGTTACATCCTGCAATTTCTACTGGGACTATGTGAATCGAGGAGCAATGACACTTAGTGGAGGAAATCCACAGAGTGGTACATGGTCGAAAATATATACTGAAAATGCAACCGGTTTACATGCCGCATATGCGGGTTGCTCAGATGCTGCAGGAAACACAGGATACGGACAGGCTGTAAACGTAACAGTTTCTTAAAGCTTAAAACTACAATTCTCCGCGGCCGCAAAGCTGCGGAACATTTTTATTTTTAATCAGCGTATGCTTTAACATGGATTTTCAAGAAAGAGTTCTAAAATTAACCAAAAAAATTCCGCGCGGAAAAATAACAACGTATGGAATTATTGCAAAAAAACTGAAAACCTCGCCGCGCGCAGTTGGGCAGGCTTTGAAAAGGAATGAGCATCCAATTGTAATTCCTTGCCATAGAGTTGTAAAGTCAGATGGAAGTTTGGGGGGATACACTTCCGAGAAATATAGTAAAAAAGAGCTACTTCAAAAAGAGGGAATTGAAATTCGTGGCAGAAAAATAAAAAAGTTTGAAAAAGTTTTGTTTAAATTTTAAAAATAGTTTACTATCTTCTAGGCCCTTCTAAATCCCTTAGGATGCCAATGAGGTCTTGAGAAAGGCCTTTTCTGGGAGATTCTCCGGCAGTAATTTTAACGGCCTTATCAATTTCTTCTTGAAGAGCGGCAACAGTATCATCGAGTGCCACAAGTGCTTTTATATCAGGGTCGGTTAATGAGGAAAGGTGTTGCATCATTGCAAGTTCTAGCAGAATCTCATAATATTTTGAAGTGTACTCATACGTTTCAACTTTTTTTCTTAGAGTTGCTAGTTCTGGCAACAAAGCTTGAGACCTTGAATCAGCGCGAGCTGCCTCAGCTCTTATAGTTATTAAAAGCCCAGGGATTCCTTTTTCAGTTAAATCAGTTAAGAAGTTGGAAAAGTGCCTTGCTCTATCACCCCCAAGAAGAGGCTTCTTTCTTACTTCTTGGAGTGCTGCGTTGTATGGCTCTACATAATAATCAACCATTTTATCTGTATCGGCTAAATGCCTTGGAGATAAAACTTTGCGCAAAAAGCCAAAAACTTTACTTGTATATTCAACTCTCACAAAATCTATTGCAAACTTCATTAATGACGCGATATCTTTTTCCGCAAGGTTAATTACAGTTGTTTTTTCAGCCATAGTTTCACTATGGTCTGCAGAAGATTTATGGCGCTCTTTAACGGACTTAGAAGAGTTGATGATTTCTTCATTTGCGCCTAATATCTCAGTATAAACTTCCCTGTAAAGTTTTAGAAATTTCTCCCAGACCTGTTGCTTAAAAGTGTCAACTTTTTCTGGACGCGGGAGGTGTCTTAATGCTCCGAGGCTCTTATACCATTGCTCAAGTATGGCAGAAACTTTTTCGCTAACCTTGTCTTTATAAGCCCTTCCGTATTTTTCAACCATGTTTTTAATTGTGTAAAGAATTATATTTAAACCTATTCATACCTGAGCGCTTCAGTCGGCTGCAGTTTTGCTGCTTTTCGCGCTGGAAGTACTCCGGACAGAATTCCAATTACAACAGAGAAAATAATTGCAAAGGCAACAAGCGCAGGAGTAATGCTGGTAACTATCCCCTCTGAACCAGGAGGGCCAAATCTTATTCTTGAGAGCAGCGATGAAACAAAATATCCTAAAATAACTCCGAATATTCCGCCCATTAACCCCAGTATTCCAGATTCTGTTAGAAATAAACTGGAAACATCGAAATTAGTTGCGCCTAGGGACTTTAAAACCCCAATTTGCCTTGTTCGCTCAATTACTGACATAAACATTGTGTTTGCTATTCCAATTCCTCCAACTAAAAGAGAAATTGCTGCAATTCCACCAAGGAAAAATGTTATTGAAGTACTTATTTGCCCAATAGTTTCCAAAATTGATTGAGAGGTAAGAATAGTAAAATCCTGAGTGTCCTTTGTTACATGGTGTGCAAGAAAAAGTCGTTTCTCGATTTGGCTAGCTACATCTTTCACAACAGCTGATGCAGATACTTTGAGCACTATTGAAGAATATTGATCTCTTGGGAAATCAGAGAAAACTCTTCTAGCAGAGGCAACTGGAAGTATTACAAGATTATCTGTTGGAGATGCCTGTCCAGATTGCCTGAGTATCCCAACGACTCTGTATGCTTGGCTGTTGATGAAGATTACAGTATTTAGTTTAATTGGATCTTTGAAAAGTTCATTGGCAACATTGTGCCCTAAAACAGCAGCTTGATCGTCTCCTGCGAGCAAATATCTTCCTTCATCAAGAACAACTGTACTAAAAACTTTGGCAATTGAAGGATCAACTCCCTGAACATTAATATTTGAAATTTCTGAGACATAGCGAAGCGTAGCTGGCCTGTTCAACAAACCACTGCTGACAAAAACGCCTGGAACAGATCGTATAAGCCTTAAATCGTTTTCAGTAAGATTACCAGAAATTACTCCGCCAGTTGTAAAATCATCGCCAAAACGAGGGCCGCCTCCAAAACCTTGTTCGCTTCTTGTATGCCCTGGACTTACAAAAATTAAGTCTCCTCCAAAGCCACTGAGCTGTTTTTCAATATTTTCTTTGAAACCCTGCCCAATTGAAACAAGCCCAACAACTGCAGCAACTCCAATTACAACTCCTAAAATTGTGAGCCAGCTCCTCAATCTGCGACTAGTAAGACTTCTTACCGCAATAGTTACTATATCAACAATTCTCATCGCTTCTTCTTAAAGAACGCTAAGTAGGCAAGTACAATAATTATTAGAATTAGAACAATAGATAGCAGTGGGCTGCTCAGTCTGCTTTCATTTCCACCTTTAACAGCAGTTGCCTCTTCGGCATTTAGTTTGAGGCTTACAGATTTTTCAAGAGTATGCCTTGTCCCTTCAGTATCTGTGTAAGCAACAAAGACTTTTAAATTCTCTTTTGAATTTACCATTGGAAGAATCTTAAAAGTTGTAACTGTAAAATCAC
The DNA here is from genome assembly GCA_014189685.1 of Candidatus Naiadarchaeum limnaeum. Taxonomy (GTDB): domain Archaea; phylum Undinarchaeota; class Undinarchaeia; order Undinarchaeales; family Naiadarchaeaceae; genus Naiadarchaeum; species Naiadarchaeum limnaeum. The sequence goes on along the minus strand of DVAB01000039.1, from coordinate 6,766 downwards.
CACTTGCTAAATTTCCGATTATGCTAGAGTCTACATTCACTATCTCAAAATTTTTCTGTTCTGGAATGCTCACTATAACCGAACGAGCAGAATTTTTTCCAATATTTACAATCCCGAGTGAAACTGAATTCCCGGAAACTTCCTGAACAACAATATCAAAGTCCGTTTGCACCCCTGAAACAGGGATATTTATTTTTTGGGAAAATACAGAGCCTCCTATAGTATATTTGTACTCAAGTTCATTATCGCCTTCAACCGCTCTACCATCAACCAAAAGTCTAACTTGGAATAATATCTCGTTTTCCTCAGTGGCTTTTCCAATAATTTTCACATTTCCTAATGTCTTAATGGCACTTTCGCCAGGCTCAAGTGAGAATGGGAATTTTTCAATAATCTCGAAAGTAACTTCGTTTGGACTGTATAATTTTCCTCCTTTAGCTCTAAATGAGAGGTCAACATATTTTCCAGGAACTGCAGGAGAAGGGTCTTGGCCAATAAAACTTATGTTAAAATCTGCAGTTGGAGTAACAGCATAGCTGCGAGGGGCAAGCGTAGCCAAAATTAGTACAATTGTAAAACATAAAATTGATTTTCTCATTTAGCGACAACCTTTCCATCGCTTATTCTTATAAGCCTTTCGGCATGCGAGGCTATTTCAGAATCATGAGTTACAACAACTATTGTTTTTCCGGAATTATTTAGCTTTGTAAAAAGCTTCATCACCTCGTGCCCGCTTTTTGAATCTAAATTTCCAGTTGGCTCATCTGCAAGTATTAAAAGAGGGTCGTTTGCAAGTGCACGGGCAATTGCAACTCTCTGCCTTTCCCCGCCTGAGAGCTGTGCTGGAAAGTGGTCGGCTCTTTTTTCAAGCCCAACCAATTTTAAAAGTTCCATTGCGCGCTCCTTTCTATAATCCAAATCCTTTTCTGCAATTATCATTGGAAGTTCAACATTTCCAAGAGCGCTCATTGTGGGATAAAGATTGAAAAACTGAAAAACAAATCCAATCTTTTCTCCTCTTACGTGCGCAAGCTCAGAATCGCTAAAATTAAGAATGTTTTTTCCCTCAACATAAATTGCTCCTGAAGTCGGCCTATCAAGCAAGCCAACCATATGGAGTAAAGTTGATTTTCCAGAGCCAGATGGTCCAATTACTGCAACAAAATCGCCTTGCTTTATTTGCAGGCTTACATTTTCCAGGGCATTAACTGTGACAGCATCCATCTTGTACTTTTTACTTAAATTTCTTAATTCGATAACAGCTTTGCTTACCATTTCTCTGCAATCACCGCAATTTCTTCAGGCGTAAGTGATATAACTCTTTTTTGCGCAGCCGCGCCGAGTTTTTCTACAAATTTCTCAACATCTTTTTTTGTCCCAATTTCATGCGCAGATTTAACTAAAGCATTTCTAACTTTTTGATTCTTGTGCTGGAACAATGCACGAACTATTGCGTCAAATTTAGGCGGAAGTGTTATTTGCTTTGGGGTTAATCTAACAATCGCAGAATCAACTTTCGGCTGCGGAAAATATTTTGTTTTTGAAACTGTTTCAAGCAATTCAATATCTGCGCGCAGAGTGCAATTAACAGTTAATCTTGAATAATCTTTTGTTCCAGGCTGTGCGGTCATTCGCTCAGCAAATTCTTTCTGATAGCAAAGAACTGCAATTTCTATTGGAGCAGAAAGAATTTTAAAAGTTATATCAGAGGAAATCGAGTAGGGCAGATTTCCGAGAATTTTATTGCATGGAGGAAAATCAATTTTAAGCGCATCTGCAATTATTATTTCTGTATTTGGAATCTGAAATAAAAATGATTCGAATTTTCTGTCCTTTTCAATGACAACAACTTTTTTTGCAGCTTTTGCCAAAAATCGAGTCAGAGTTCCTATCCCTGGGCCGATTTCTAAAACATTATCATCTTTTGTTATATTTGCATACTCAACTTCGCGCTGCAAAATTCTTTCGTCAACTAAAAAATGCTGGTCCAGTCTCTTGGATAAATTAATTCCTGCCTGATTTAAAATTCTTTTAACTTCTGCGCGCATAAGAATTATTTTTACTCTGGTTTTGGAGCTGGTGGCTCCTCCCTCTTTGGCTCTTTTCCTTCCGGATATGGAAGTGGAACCCCAACAAAAATTTTATACTTAATCTGCTCTCCCCTATCATCAATGCCCTTTAGCTCCCAAATTATTCTTTTAATAATCATTTTTTCTATATCCGGCAATAATTTTATCCTCTCTAAAATCTCTTTAAAGCTCTCAAATGTTTTTTCAGTGCGGGCTTTTGTCATGTCCCACATATGTTTTTTTCCAATTCCGGGCAAAAGTTCTAACCGATGCAACCGAGTTGTGAGCGGACTGCATTCATTAAAAAAGCGCACAAACTTTGGCTCCTGCTCTTTCACAAGTTTTTCTAAAGTGTATTCTATCTCAACTTTTCCCGTTGAGGTTAAATCATCATAGTTTAATCTGCGTATAATATGATGAATTTTTTCTCTTGTTGCTTTCCCAATGTAAATTTTCTCGCCCTGCGAAACAGATTGCCCTTCTCGGACTGAAACCTCGAGCAAAGAATAATACTCCTCTCCTAATATCTGGGCAACTCTTTTTTCTCGCCTATACTGCGGAATATTTACATCGGCATGCCCCTCTGGCAAATAGTCGAGAACAAAAGCATAATCGTCTGTTGGCATGCGGGCACCTCACTTATTCCTATATTTGTCTAAAACACCAAGTATGCTTTGGAGATCCTCATCTACAAAAGTGAGGTGCTCCTTTGCAAAAATCAATCTTAATTCATCCAAATTTTTAGGAAATAGGTCAACAATTTCAACTGCATGCCTTCTTGCGATATTCTTAACTTGCAACAATTCATTTATCAATGCGCGTGCATCATCAGAACTAAGTTTGGAGAACTTTTTTGTATATTCAAGAGTTAAGTTTTGCTCATAGCTCAGCTCACCCTCTTTTTTTCTCTGCTCAATTAGTTCTTTTGCTTCTGTTAATGAAATTGGATCCGAATTGACAATTTTTTTTCCGATCATTTTTCTTTCCTCCAAAATTAGAATCTTTTTAAGTGCTCCGCCTTTGCGATTATTTGCTTTTTCTTCTCATGATCCATAAACTCTACAACAAAAGCTCTGCCTCGCTTTTCCACTACTCTTCCAATCTGTCCCTGAAAGCGCGGATGTGGCATTCCCTTGTGCACTGCTGCATTTAAGTCAATAACAACTTTTTCATCTAGCTTGAATTCTTGCAGTGCATCTGCTATGCTAAATTCTCCACCTGTAAGCTTTTTTCTAGTCCTAGCTCTGAATCCTTTTGAATGCCTTACCATAGCTCCCCCTTTTGAGTAAAATGCAATATGCGATTCTTTATTTATATATTACCGTATCCCATTTTGATTGGCAGAAAAGTATTTATATAATCAATAGAACAGAGCCAAATAATTAAAATGCGCGAAGTAGAGGGAGTAAATGGACACATGTGCAATTGAAGCTTGCGGGCAGGATGCAGTGGATGAGTGCGAAGTCTGCGGGATGACATTCTGCAGAAAGCACGGAAAGAAAGAGGAGCATATCTGTTTTGACTGCAAAGCAAAGGAAGAGAACACAGGGGACGATGTTGAGCTATTCTAGTTTAATTTATGCGAGGTTTTATATAAGCAAAAAATAATTGCTTTTAAATGGTCAGAAAAGCTTATGTTGACAAGAATATCTGCATAGGATGCAATGTCTGCAGCACCGAGTGCCCTGAGGTTTTTGTTGTAAAGGAAGATCCTGAGCACGACAATTCTTTTAAGAGTTTTACAAATGATAAGGCTGAGCAGGAGCCAATAGCTGAAAAAATTCAGACAGCGATTGATATGTGCCCTGTGCAATGCATTAGCTGGAAACAAAAGCAACCGGTTGAGCAAAAATAAAGTATTTTAATCCTTAGTTCTTAAGCATCACTGTTATGGGAGGCACAAAAATTAACTGGCTAGAATGGGGCAGCGAAGCTTTCGCAAAAGCGAAAAAAGAGGACAAGCCAATTCTACTTGATATAAGTGCAGTTTGGTGCCATTGGTGCCACAGAATGGATGAGGATACTTATTCTGATAATGAAGTTGCAAATATAATAAATGAAAAATTTATTCCCATTAAAGTTGATAACGATAAACGACCAGATGTAAACGCGCGCTATAATATGGGCGGCTGGCCAACAACTGCTGTCTTAACTCCGGAGGGTGAAACAATTGCAGGCGCAACTTATATTCCGCCTGTTCAGATGAAACATTTTCTTGAGGATTTATATGATGTGTACAAAAAAGATAAGAGCGAAATTAAAAACAAACTTTCTCAAATTTCGCGGCGCGAATCAATAATGAGCCTTGCAAAAATTGAAGAAGTTAAATTAAACCCTGAAATTTTTGAGGATATTGTTGATAATTTAGTTCTGAATTTTGATATGGAGTACGGCGGATTTGGCATTGAGCCAAAATTCCCAAGCTCAGAAGCAATTAGGCTTTTGCTCCTGAAGTATAGAAAATCGAAAAATGAACAATATTTGAAAATGGCAACAAAAACTTTGCTTGCAATGTACAATTCGGAAATGTATGACAAAGTTGAAAACGGATTTTTCAGATACTGCGTGCGCAGAAATTGGACAGAGCCACATTATGAAAAAATGTTAGAGGATCATGCGGAACTTTTGAGAAATTATGCTGAGGGGTATCAAGCATCAAAAGATGAGGAGATAAAAAAAGCTGCGCTTGGAATTATAAAGTATGCTCAAGAAAAGCTTGAAAACAAAGAAGGCGGATTTTTTGGAAGCCAGGATGCGGATGAGGAGTATTATAAATTAGATTTAGAAGGGCGCAAAAAGAAAACCCCTCCTTTAATTGACAAAACAATTTATGTGAATTGGAATGGAAAAATGGTTTCTTCTTATTTATACGCATTCTCTGTTTTGCAAGACACGCATTTGAAAGAATTCGCGCTCAAAACAATTGATTTTGTTTTAAAAGATTGTTATTCGCAAGAGGGAGGAGTTTGCCACTTCTATGCAACCGGAAAAAAAGGAATGGGCGGGCTTTTAACCGATAATCTTTATTTTGCGAGCGCACTTTTGGATGCTTATGAAATAGCAGGAGAGCAAAAATATTTAGAAAAAGCAAAGGAGCTCGCGGATTTCATGATTAAAAACTTTTTTGACAAGGAAAAGGGCGGATTTAGAGACATATCAAATAAGCACGAAAACCTTGGAAAGCTTGAAAAAGCTGAGCATTCATTTATTGAAAATTCATTCGCGGCGCGGTTTTTTGTAAGGCTTTATTACATAACAGATAATGAAGAATACCACAAAAAATCAGAAGCAGTTTTGAAACTTTTGCAAACAATGTATGAGTATTATGGAATTTTTGCAGCGACTTATGCCCTGTCTTTAGATTTTTATCTGAATCACGCAATGGTGAATTTTATTTATTCAAAAAAGGATGAAAAATCAAAAAGTTTGCACTCAGAGCTTTTAAAAGCTTATTACCCCAGCAAAATTATTCGCATGCTGGAAGTAAATGAAAACAAATCGCAAATAGAAAAACTAGGATACGATCCAAATACATTTCCAGCGGCATTTGTTTGCTTTGGAACTATGTGCATGCCGCCAGCATTTAATCCTGAAAAGCTTTTAGGAATACTTGCAAAACAATGAAAAAAGAATTGAAAAGAAAATTGCACGCAGAAGAACTGCATGGAAAAAAGGGAAAGTATATTCGCTCAAGCATTTTCGGATGGCAGGATGGAATAGTGAGCGCAGTGGCACTTTTGGCTGGCTTAACAGGAGCTGCATTAAAGGGGGCTCAGATTACAGACTTTGTAATCATACTTGCAACAGTTGCTGAGATTTTCGCAGGTTCGATATCTATGAGTTTTGGAACATATATTGGGACAAAATCGCAGATAGAAGTTTATAATGCAGAGGTTGAGCGCGAGAAAATTGAGATTGAGGAGGAGCCTGAAAAAGAAGAGGCAGAATTAAGGGAATTCTATAGGGCAAAGGGATTCATACCAAAAGAAATAGAGATGGTTGTAAGGAGGTTGAAAAAGAACAAGGCTGCGATGCTCGATGTTATGATAAAGGAGGAGCTCGGCGGAGTTGCTGATGATAGAGAAAATCCAGTCATAAGTTCGGTTTACATGTTTCTTTTTTACACAATAGGAGGATTTATCCCATTGATTCCTTTCATACTTTTGCCGCCTGCTAATGCACTATGGTATTCAATATGTTTAACAGCAGTAGCACTTTTTGGAATCGGAGCGGCAAAAACTTATTTAACAGGAAGAAACTGGATAAAAAGTGGGTTAGAGATTTTAATAATTGGATTGATCGCAACCGCAGGCGCATATTTAATTGGAACTTTTCTTGGTGGCGGATTTTAATGGAAACAAAAAAAGCTCAAAAACTAGAAATTGGAAACAAAGCTCCAGATTTTACTCTATTCGATACAAATGGAAAAAAGATTAGCCTGAAAGATTTCCGCGGAAAAAAAGTTGCGCTTTATTTTTACCCAAAAGATGATACGCCTGGATGCACAGCAGAGGCTTGCTCTGTGCGCGATAATTTTGATAAATTGAAGAAAGTGGGAATTGTTGTACTAGGAGTTAGCACTGATAATGAAAAATCCCATCAAAAATTTGTGCAAAAGTATAATTTGCCACATATTTTGCTTTGCGATACTGAAAAAGAGGTTGTGGAGAAGTATGGGGTTTGGGGTCTAAAAAATA
>DVAB01000001.1 GCA_014189685.1 Candidatus Naiadarchaeum limnaeum | reverse complement strand
ACTATTAACTTAACGTGAATCATCCCAGGCCCGATTGTGTTTCCGCGCTGTCTTTTCTTTTTTCGTGCGCCAGCAGGCTCTGCATCGTACCAAACCTTGCCATCTTTTTTTATTTTAAATTTCGCTCTGTAACCAACCCCTTTTGTTAAAAGCAATCTTCTGCTTGCAGCACCCTCAACATCTTTTCGCATTGGAACCCCGATTTTATCAGAGCCGCCTGTTATTTGCAATTCATATCCAGATAAACCAAAAGCCTCACCGCTCAAAGTTTCTCCGATTTTTTTGCCTACTAAAATTCCTGTTTGCTCGAATTCCTTCTGAAAACTTTTTCCGGATTTTGGATCTGAGATAACTAATTTAAATGCCATGGCTTAGAATGATATTTGAAACACTATTTAAGCTTTAGCCTTCGAAATTTTTTCAATCTCACGCAAAAGCTCCAATTCTTCACCGCTCATAAGCTCAGCAAGTTTTGTTTTCAAAAGCTGCGCATCGCGAATTGAAACTCTTGTAAAAAGATAATCACCCTCATTCACATTTCGTCCAATAATTGCTCCTTGAATTGAAAGCGCAACATCCTCTCCGCCTTTTGCCTCGCTGATTGGTTTGCCTTCCCTCTGAACTTCTTTTACCTCTCCGATTTCCTCTCCTTTTTCATTTATCAAAATTGCGCGCGGCTTAATTGTTCCAACTAAAACTTCAACTCCGCAAATCGCTGGTTTAGATTGCCTGAAAACATAGCCGGGTTTAATTCGAATTTTTGCCGGCAAGGAAACGCGCTTAAACAATTCCTCCTTTGAGAGCGCAGCCTCCTCTCTAATCCAATTCCTGTAATCCTCAATTAAAGTATAAACAACTTCGCCTGCAAAAATTTTTATTCCAAAATCCTCTGCTTCTTTTTTTATTTCATCTGGAATTTTTATGTTAAACGCGAAAATCGCGGCATAAACTGGGTTTTCTTTTTTAACTACTTCAACTTCCCTTATATCAGCATGGGATAAAGTTCCAAAGCTCGCGCGGCGAACAGTAATTTTTTCATCCTCAAGCATTTTTACTAAAGCCTCTAAACTTCCCAAAGTATCTGCGCGAACAATTACCCCTTTTTTCTCTGTTTTGATTTGAACTTCCTCAATTTCTGCTTTTATTTGAGATTTCAATAATCCAATTTCAGATTCCTCCTGCGCAACATAAACAGGCGCGCCTGAAAGTGCATTTTCTAAATTCGGCGCAGCAATTTTTATTCCTGCAGCAGCGTAGACTTCATCTACATTTTCAAATCTGTTCCCAACTCTTATTTCTTCTAGGGGCAAAGGTTTCAGAAGAGCTTTTACATTTGTAACTATTGGCTCTTCTGCGCTTCCGACAACAATTATATCCCCTTTCCTAATTGTGCCATCGTAAAGAATTACATCAAGCGTTATTCCAAGCCCTTCTGTTTTTTTCACTTCCAGAATTGAACCCTTTCCAGTGCCTTTAACATCTGTTTTCAGTTGTTTCTCCAAAAATTTCTGTGCTAATCCTGATAAAACAGATAAAAGTTCTTGAACGCCTTCGCCTGTTTTTGCGCTCACTGGAATTACAGCAATCTGATTTGTAAAATCTCTAACACGATCGTAGCGTTCTGAATTAAATCCGTTTTTATAAAGTGTTTCAACAATCTGATAAATTTTCAAATCAAGAGTTTGCTGAACATCATCCTTTTGTTTCGCAAAAGAATCGGAAAAACATTCATTTTTATTTGGCCGCCAGCCAGGGACTAAATCAATTTTGTTCGCTGCAACTACAAAAGGAGTTTTGTATGTTTTTAGAATGTTCAAGGACTCGTAAGTTTGAACATTGAATCCTTCATTTGCATCAACAACTAAAATGGCAATATCCGCAATTGAGCCGCCGCGCTTTCGCAGATTTATAAAAGCCGCGTGGCCAGGAGTATCAATAAAAAGCAGACCAGGAATTGTGAGAGAAATATTCATGCGCTCCAAAAGTTCGCCGCAGACTTTTTTTACAGCATCAATCGGAACTTCGGTTGCTCCAATATGCTGTGTTATGTAGCCAGCTTCCTTCGCTGCTATTGCACTCCCTCTTATTCTGTCCAGTAGGGTTGTCTTGCCATGGTCTATATGGCCGAGTACAGAAACTATTGGCTGGCGTATCATTTTTATCACTCATTTTAGATTTTTGCAGGAAGTGCATTGGGGAGAAATAGTATTCGCTCTTATTAATAAAGTTACTTAAAAGTAAAAGTGAGGAGCATCGAGTAAATCCTCTTTTGTTCTCTTACTCGAATTTTATTTCACATTCGAGTTGCTCTCTTATGCAGAGAGTGACGACATTTTACTAAGCGCCTACTTCTCGCCTCTTTAGCAGTCATTGGCAAGTATTTTGGCTTGCACCCACTCACACTAGTCCGTTTCATCTCTGCTGCGTGATCTCGGTCTTTCAACATCATCGCATAGCCGCGCAGAGTATCGTTTCTGTTACCAGTATATGCCCTCTCGAGCATGCTATTACTAGCAAGCAGCTGCGGGTGGAGGATTTTCCTCGCTTGAAAACTCGATTTTATTATCAACGAGTCCAAGCGTTAGTCGCCCTGATGCTCCTCAAGAATATAATGTAAAAGATAGTATTTAAGTCTTCTTGAAAATCCTATTAATTTTTAGACGAGCTTTTTTGTTCGCTATCATCTGCACAAGCATTCTTACCTGCAACACGGATTTAGTTGCCATTTTCAGCCTGCTAATATTTCCCTGATATTGTGCCCGCGCTTTTTGAGCTGGTCTCTAATCTTTCCTGCGTTGCCCTCTTTGATTCTGAGCTCTTTTACTTCTCCGCCCACAGAGCTTGCAAACTCATTCAGCTGTGCAATTATCTCAGCCTTTTCTTCAGGAGTTGCGTCCTGAAGGGCAATGAAAAGTTTTCCCCTGAATTCAGGAGATGCGCCAGCCAACTGAGCTGAGATCAGTGTCAATGTTGAAGTATTTACGGTTTCATTTGTCTCATTAGTTGCGTTTTCAATCTCGTCAGTAACATTTTCAGCAGTTATGTTTAATTTTGCAAGCACTTCCTCTCTAAGTTTTGTGAGTTCGCGCTTTGCAATTTCTCGAACAACTTCTGCGCTCAGGTCTGTATTATTTCCAGAGGCGATTTTTGCTCTGATTTCATCCTTCATTGACTTTGTAAATTGATTAAAGAGCCTTTGGAACTCATTTACGCGGCCATGATAGCCAGCTTCTCGCAAAATTTCCTTTGTTTCCTGCCAGACTTCTCTGCGCGCCTGTTGAACTTGAGAAATCAATCTTCCTGGGGCAATTTTTGTTACATTGTCCTCGGTTTCATTTTCAGTTTCGTTAGATTCATTTTCTTCTGCAGCTGCTAGCCTTTCCTGTCTCTTTTCCTCTAACTTTTCATTTATTCTTTCCTTTAACCCAGCAAGCCTTTCCTGAGCTCTCTCTACGCGCTCCCCTGCGCGCTCAAGCTTTTCTTGAGCTTTTTCAGAGGATTTTTCCATAGCTTTTTCAGAACCTCTCCCACCGGCCACTAAATTTCCTGATACTGAGTTTGGCCCTGGATTTCCTCCGCGAGCAGCGTATGCTGTAATTGCAGTTGCACTAACTAATATTAATGCAAACAACGCAATTGCAAGCAAATTTTTCGCTTTCATTCTTTTTTCTCCATTTTTGCTGGTTTTATTATATTCCGAACGGTTTTTATATTAGGAGCAGAACAGCTTTGAACAGCCTTGTTCAGAGTTTCCTAAACCAATCAGATAGTTCAACTGTGTGAACAGTGTAAGTCCGATCAATTTGAACAACATTTCTGCGCTCAAGAGTTGCTAAAGCAGAAGCAAGGGATGATTTTGCTATCTGGGCTTCCCGCTCCAGCTTGTTGCGCTTCATACTTCCTGAATTTGTAAGCAAATTGTTTACAATTTTTAATTCGTTTTCTGTCAAAGTTTTTAGAACATTTTGTTTTTCTTTTGTTATCAGTGATTTTCTTTCAATTACTGCCGGCCGCTGAATAAATCTTCTCTTTTCTACTTTCTGCTTTGGGAGCAAACCCGGCCGCGCATATGCTAAAGCAATTATTCCAACGAACACAACTGCTAAAATTCCGAGCAAAATCGGACTTATCAAAGCTGGTTTTAAAGTAGCGCGCTCGGCCAAAGTATAAGTGGCAGAAACTTTTTCAGCATATTGATCCACATTCCAGGTTACTTTTTTGCTATCCGAAAGTTGTTCAATTGCGCCGCGCGGGGTTGTGGAAGTAATTTCAGCATGTGGGGGCAGAAGCACAGTTACTTTTTTGTCCATCCATTTCACTAAATCGAGATCGAAAACCCATGTTCCGCCTGATTTTGCAGTTAAAAGTGAGGTATCATAAGCAACACTTGCTTTTCCAGATGGGCCAATTAGAATATCAATTCCATTTTCTGCAGGCACATAAAGCGCCCCCCTAACTTCGGGATTGGAAACGTCTAAAGGCAAAGGAATGCGAATTTCCCCACTGCCCACTATGTTTAGAACAACTAAAGAATCGCCTGCGTCATTTACAACTATATTATAATCTGCTGTTGCGGCCTTAACCGCTTGCGGCGCGGCTAATAACAAGGCTAAGAAAGTTAAAGCTAATAGCCTCCTCCCGATTCGCGCGTTCATGCGGTTTTTTACAGCAGCGAAATATTTAAAGGTTGTCATAAAAAGGGAGTGAGAATGAACGATATATAAAAAGGGATGTGAACAAGATTGAACAGATGAAATATCTATTCGCTTTGGGAAAATTTCCACAAATTTCGGCTTATGAGATTAAAAGCTATTTTTTAGCCGGAGGCATTGAGTTTAAAGAGATTGGAGAATTTTTGGGAGAGATGCCCTTTGCAGTTTATGGGATTGAACACAATTTGAACGCAAAAAAAATGATTGAGGAGCTTGGAGGAACAATAAAGATTGCGAAAATTGTTTTAGAAATTGAAACAAGAAAACTTTTGGGCCCATTCACAAAGCAAAGCGAGAAAAAAGGTAAGGCTGCGGCGCGAAAAATCAAGGCTGCAAAAAGAAATACGGTTGAGCTTGAATTTGATATAAGCGATTTAGACAAAAAATATTTAGGGGTGCGGGGCGCGCCCAAAGAAATTGGAATAAGTTTGTATTTCTACAGCAAAAGCGCCATTGAAAAAACTGATTGGGAAGAACTAAATGAGTTTTTGGAAACAGAATTAAAGCAAATCGCTCCAACTCCTTCGATTGTTACTCCGCAGATGACAAAATATTCTGAGAGCAGTTTCATAATTCCATCAGAAAGTTTTGCGCGCGATTATGCAGGCGAAAATTCAGAATTGGTTATTGGAATTGGAAAGGAAAAAACTTACTTTGGAGTTGTGGAAGGCTTGTATAATATTGACTGGGAAAAAAAGCGCGGGGACGAAATGCTCAGGCCGCAACATTGGAAATTTGGAATTCGAACGCGGCTGGGAAAAACGCTTATAAATTTGGCACGCGCGAAACAAGGAGATATTTTGCTTGATCCGTTTTGTGGAATCGGAGTTGTTTTGAAAGAGGCAATTTTAAATGATATTCATGTTATTGGCCGAGATTTAGATGGAAACGCAATAAAATTCGCGGCCGCGAACATGGAAGCGACTTTAAAAAGTTATAGAAAAAATGTTTCCTATGACATTGACCAGGGAGATGCGCGCAAAATAAATTTAGCAGATAATTCTGTTGATGCTGTTGCAACAGAGCCTTATTTGGGGAAAACTTTAAAACAGCGGCCAAAACAGGATTTTGCAAACCAAATCATAAATGAACTGCGGCCGATTTACACAGGTGCGCTTAAAGAAATTTACAGAATTTTAAAACCGGAAAAATTTTGCGCAATAATTTCTCCATTAATAACAACTGGCCGTGGGCAAGTAAGAGTGGATGTTAAAAAAATCGCTAATCAGATTGGGTTTGAGGTGAAAGCGCCGCTTGTTGAGGGAGAACATTACCAAATTGTGAAACGAGAAATTTATGTTTTGAAAAAAATATAAATAAGACTGGGTGAATGACTAATTGATTGATGAAAAAAACAATCACCTATTTGCTAATGCTAACATTCAGCTTCTTATTATTCCTTTTAATAGAGGATGCTAATGCAGCAGTTGTAGATGTCTGTTCATCCGGCTGCAATTCTACTTCAGTGCAAACAGGGATAAACCTTGCCAGCAATGGTGATGAAGTTAGGATAACAGACAGCAGGGAATACAATGAAACTGTTACTGCGAACAAGAGTGTTTTGCTTACATCCAACAATACGACATGGCCTACTGTTTTCTTTGATGGAAGTTCAAATACAGTAACCATAACTGCAAATAATACAACAATTAGCAGACTTATGTTGAAATATAACGGCACTTCTGCATCTATGGCGGTAATATCTGCAACCTCAAAAAGCAATATTACAATTGCAAACAACATAATAAACAATACTGGCTCGGGCAATACTGGATATGGAGTCCTTTTTGATACAACAAATTCCAGCAATGTTATTAACAATACAATATACACAAATGGTGGAAATAATAATTATGGCATATATTCCAATAAAAATGCACAAAGCAATAATTTTTCAAACAATGTGATAAACACAAACGGCACTGATAGTAATTATGGTGTGTACAGCAATAGTGGCAGTGGAGTTAATAATACTTTGAACTTCGCAATAACAAATAATGTGATAAATGCAGATGGCAGCGGTTGTTGCAATACAGGAATCTACAACTTTGCTAAAAATTCAACAATAGTCAGCAACATCATAACAACAAATGGTGATGGGGGATACAATTATGGCATCAATGATGGATCTCGGGGTGATGACATAATAGCATACAACAGCATATCAACAAGGGGCAATAACCAGAACAATTATGGAATTTTAAATGAGGCAGAGAGCAGCATAAATATAACAGGCAATATAGTAAGCACAAATGGCACCATCAATAGTTATGGTATTTACACAGCAGCCTCTTATGGTGCATTTGTGACCAACAACATAGTAAGCACAAATGGTAGTGGAAGCGACAATTATGGCGTCTATTTTACAACCCAACATGATACTATAATTAACAATACCATAACAACAAACGGCACATCGTTGAATGTTGGAATCTTAATAGGAGGCGATTCTAGCGCTATAGTCAACAACACAATATCCGCGCGTGGCACAGGAACTGGTAATTCTGGCATTGATGATAGGGGGTATTTTAGTAATATAAGCAACAATATAATATCGGCCTATGGCACAGGCAATAGCTACGGCATCTATATAGGTGGAGACTACGCTAATTATTCTTCAAACAATATTACAACAGCAGGCGGAACAACTAATTATGGAATATATTTCGATTACATTAAGGGCTCTTTTATCAACGATACAGCAATAAATGCTAGCGGGTCGCCGGATATATTTGCGGCTAACTCAGGGGGTGACAACTACTTAGTAAATTCAACATTTAACGAATCTGATATTAATATCCCTACTGACTCAACTGGAAAAATATTTGTCCAGCACAGGATTGCTATCAGAGTTGTGGATTCAAACGGCAACCCTGTAAACAATACAACAATCGTTGGAAACGACACAAGCTCTGTTGCTGATTCAGAAAATCCTGCAGGCAGCAGTTTCTCAGGAACAACAAATTCATCTGGCTATATCTCTCAGCAGCTTTTGACGCAATTTCTGGGAAACCGCTCAAAGAACGCCACATCGGGCTATCTTTATTTCACTCCTTATACAATAACTGCGAACAAAACAGGTTATGATGACTACAGCACGCAGTTTAACTTTTCATCAAGCCAATTGCTAACTATAACACTTACTACTTCAAGCTCTGGAGGGACAAGTACAAGCACCGGTGGCGGAGAAACAACAGCAAAAAAAGCTAAGACATTTATAATTCCAGCAAATGTCAGTGAAAGTAAAAATACTGTTTCAGTAGGCGACAGCATTGTTGTTGACTTCGGGATTCCGAAAGGCAACAATGTTTCTGAAACATATACGATTAATGTGTTGAGCATAGATGGCGGAAGTGTAACATTTGAGATAAAATGAGAAACGGAAAAAATGCAACAACAATAGTAATGGTGTTTCTTGTAGTGCTGGCAATAATTTTGATTTGGCAGCCGCGAGAGCCAACAAGCGCGTTTTTAGTAAAGACAAAGTTTGGGGACACGGAATATGTTGATTTAGACAGAGATGGAGTGAATGACTTGAAAGTTACTGTTAGCAATGCTGTGAGCTCTACTTCAGCGAAAATAATTGTTACAAAACTCAGGGGCACAAAAGCTGCGTCGAGCACTCCACCGCCGCAGGTTACAGCCCCTGTGGTTGAGGAAAAAAAAGAAACTGCCCAGCAAATACCACTGCCAATAGCAAAAGAAGTGAAAAAGACGTTTCCAGTTCAAATTATAGCAGTAATTTTGGCAGCCATAATAGTCGCGGTTAGTGCAACGGCATATTTTTATTTAAAAAAGAAACAGCCGCAACAACAAACCGAGACACTCGCTCAATGAGATTTATGTTTTGAAAAAAATATAGAATTAGTTATTTTCTTCCGCTCCAGCGCCCATACGCAGGATGATCTGGATTCTCAATTCTAATAAAAGTTCCATTAAAAACTGCACAAACATTGCCGCCTGCTTTAAGTTCTGATTCAACCTCTACACTATCGTAATCACGAATCTTTCCAGGCATGAATGATTTAGCAACTAATTCTATCTCTCCTTTATTAGTAGGAGTTGGCCGCTTGAGAGTTACACTGTATTTCGCAGTAACTGAATCTGGAAAATAATCAAGATCGAGATATTTCTTCATGAACCACGCAGCAGCCCAGTTTGAATGACAATCCAAAAGCGTCCCAATAATTCCTCCGCTCAAAAATCCTACAAAAGCCTCGTGATATTTTTCAGGAATCCACTTAGCAACAACTTGTTCTCCTTGAACAAAACTTTTTACATGTAATCCTTTTGGATTTGCAGGGCCGCAGCCATAACAAGTGCTATTTGGAGCGTATTTTTCTTGAAGGCTTTGTTCAGGCATGAATAAACTATTGACTAGGCTATATTTAAAATTTTAAAAAGGTTGCATTCCTTAGATTGTAAATTGCTAAAAGAGAGATGAGGAGCGCATAACTCTATAATTACTTTTTTTCTTTTTTGTTTTTCTTTGTAATTTTGATAGGCTTGCTCGCCCACTTTTAATCTCGCGATATCCTGTCTCTGTAACTCTCCCTGTCAATATATCCCTTTTTCTAACTTTGAAGTCATGGCCACGACCGGTTCTTTCAACTTCATATCCTTGCGTTGCCAAATTCAAAGCAGCCATATCTTCTGCATATCGTCCTTTCATTTTATTTTGTTCAAGGACGTCTCTCTTTTTCTGCTTCTTATTCTTTCTATAACCCCAAATATCAATATTCATATCCGTATTTCACATCCATATACTCTATTGCCTAAAGATTATTTTCTGCGCTTTCTTTCACTATGCAAAAAAGTTACTTTCTTACCGCTTTTTGTTCTAAATTTTGCAAGTTTCATTCTACCCCCAAATAGGATTTCTTTGATTCATTCTAATTTCCAAAGGGTTGTAAGCGCGCCTTTTTCTTGATTTTTTCCTAGGAATTTTTCTTTTAGTTGGTTTAGCAAAAGTTTCCTTCCTATAAGCTTCAATTGACCTTGTCCCCATGTCCCTATTGCAGGTTGCACAAATCGGCCTTAAATTAGTTATATGATTTTTGCCACCTCTAGAAACTGCTTTGTTGTGCCCTACCTGGAAATATGTAAAATGAATTGGCCTTATCCTACAACAATAACATTTTCCCTGCGTTTTATTACGAAAGTATTTTAACCAAACTTGATCGCGCAGACTTTTGCTAATAGGTTTTCTTTTTCTATCTCCCTCAGGCTGTAGTCCAAGTGGATCGTACCCCGACATACTAAATGGATTTCTAGCCATATTTCCTCCCAAACAAAATAATTTGCGCACACTTATAAACATTTCTTAATAAGCAAGGCTAAAGCTAATTCTAAAAATTATAAGAAAAAAGTGGTCAGGCAAAATCTCTCTGTAAAATAATTCAAGATTTTGCTACCCACTTATTTTTTCTTACAAAGTATCTAAAAATTTGCTAAAGCGAAAGCTGTCTGCTAAAACAAAATAAAAGAAAAAATAAGTGGTCCTGCAAAGCGTGTAAACTGGGCTAACGGGCAATTAGTAGCAGCCGACTGAACACATCGCTTTTGGCTTTGTGCGTACATCGCTGCCCTATCAACCTCATGTTTTATAAGAGCCCAGCTCTCTATTTTCGAGGGGGGCTTCGGGCTTAGATGCTTTCAGCCCTTATCCCTCTACAGCGTGGCTGCCCGGCGATGCCTTGTAAGACAACCGGTAGACCAGAGGCTGCAGCACTCTGTTCCTCTCGTACTAAGAGTCCTTTCCTCTCAGAGAGCTATGCACTTCCAGTAGGTATATGCTGAACTGTCTCGCGACGTTCTAAACCAAGCTCACGAGGCCCTTTAACCGGTGAACACCCGTACCCTTGGCTCCTTTCAGAGCGGTGAAATTTTTTAATTTATTTCACAGCTATGCTGCAGAGCCAGGATGAGCCGAGCCGACATCGGAGTTCCAAACCTCAGGGTCGATACGGACTCTTGCCTGAGACAAGTCTGTTATCCCCGGGGTAGCTTTTCTGTTAGCTCAAGTCTCCATCGAGAAGAACTTGAGGTTCGCTAAGCCCTACTTTCGTACCACGATCTTATACTGATAAAGATCATATCAAGCCAGCTTTTGCCTTTACACTCCATTCCGCAGTTCTGACGCGGATGAGCTGACCTTTGGGCCGCCTTGATGAGTTTTCAAGGCGGTGCCGCTCCAGCCAAACGGCCCATCTAATGTTGTCCTTCTCTTTCGAAAAGTTAGCAACAAGTCCGCGAAAAAGCAGTGTTTCACTTTCGCCTCCACCTCCCCCGAAAGAGAGGCTTCGAAGGCTCCTGCCTACCCTACGTATTCGCAAACTTGCCACAGCATTAGACTGCCGAAAAGCTCCACGGGGTCTTATCTCCCCACTGGAAGTCTGTGGCCTATTCGCCACAAGAGCGTGTTCGCTGGGTGCCACCCAGGGACAGTAGAAACCTCATTATTCCATTCATGCAAGCCACCAATTAAGCGGCAAGGTATTACGCTCAAAATTTGTTACTATCTTTTTT
>DVAB01000038.1 GCA_014189685.1 Candidatus Naiadarchaeum limnaeum | reverse complement strand
TAGGTGCAGATTTAATTGCAACTGTTGCGAATGAGCAGGGAATAAGTTTAAAGCATGATCAAGTTTTAAAACTTGCCCAAATTCTAACTCGATACACAACAGGCCTTGGAATTATGGAGATTTTGCTTGCAGATCCAAAAATTCAAGATATTTATATAAATGCGCCAATTGGGGAACAACAAATTCGAATTTTACATTCAGACTTTGAAGAGTGCACAACTAATTTACTCCCAACAAAAGAAGATGCAGAATCAATGGCTGCGAGATTTAGATTAGAATCTGGAAGGCCATTGGATGAGGCAGAGCCTGTTCTTGATACAAGTGCTATTACTCCAGAAGGAAGGGCAAGAGTATGTGTAATTACAAGAAGTTTAAGTCCACAGGGGTTGGCATTTGCTTTTAGAAGGCACAGGTCAGAGCCCTGGACTTTTCCACTTTTCATTGATCAGAAAATGATGTCCCCATTGGCAGCAGGATTAATTTGGTTTGTTATTGATGGAGGCCGCGCAATATTATACGCAGGCCCGCGCTCATCTGGAAAAACCTCTATGCTAAGCGCATCTATTGTTGAGATTATGAGAAAGTACAGAATTATTACAGTAGAGGATACTCTTGAATTGCCAATAGATGAGTATAGAAAACTTGGATACAATATTCTTTCTTTAAAAGTTCAATCTGTTATTACAAAATTAGAATCTGAAATACCCGCAGATGAGGGAATTAGAACAGCGCTGAGATTAGGAGATTCATGCTTAATTATAGGAGAGGTAAGATCACACGAAGCAAAAGCCCTGTATGAGGCAATGCGTGTTGGCGCGCTGAGCAATGTTGTTGCAGGAACTATTCATGGGGATGATCCTTATGGAGTTTGGGACCGGGTTGTAAACGATTTGGGGGTTCCAACAACCTCTTTCAAAGCAACCGATCTCTTAGTTATGCCTGCGCCAATTAGAAGTGCTGATGGACTGCACAGATCCAGAAGAGTTGTCACAATAACCGAAATTGGAAAAAAATGGCTAAAAGATCCTCTGAAGGAAAACGGCTTTATAGAATTAATGAAATACAATGCGAAAAAAGATGCGCTCGAACCTACAAAAGATTTTCTGGATGGAAATTCTGAAGTTTTAATGGGGATAGGAAGCAAAGTTAAAGAATGGGCAGGGGATTGGCATGCAATTATGGATAACATAAAATTGCGCGCAGATATAAAGCAGGCAATAGTTGATCTTTCGAATCAGTCTAAGAACAAAGAAATTTTAGAAGCCAGATTTGTTGGAAGGGCAACTGATGCTTTCCACTTAATTTCGGACAAGGTGACCAGAGAAACAGGCGGTTTTGATTCAAAAGAAATTTACAATAAATGGATGGACTGGGCAAAGAGTGAAATAAGAGGGAAGCCGGTTGCGCACTAAAGTTATAAATTGCAACCTATTCTTTTTCGTCTAAGACCTTGTGAAACAAGTTGAATAAATTCGTTGTATTCATAAACTTCTTTTATTCTGCCGACTCCAAAAAGTCCTGAATAGAATTCTATTCCAGAATCATCTAAATGTAATTCTATCGTTTCACCACTCGCAATTTTATCGACAAAAAGTAAGCGGCCTAAAAATAAAAGTAGACCAAAACCTCTATCTCTATATTCTTTTGGAATATCTATTTTCTCAAATGAGGTTTTATCGTCAGTAAGGAGTAAATGTGCTCCACCAGCTCTTGGTTTAAATTTAATTATCACGGCATAAAGGTCCCCTTCCTCAGAGTGATGCCAGCTTACATATAATTTTAATTGATCCAAGAAGGCTTTATTTTTAGGATGTTTGCTGATTAAATATTCTTTTAAGCCAGGAAATTTTGCAAATAATTCATCTGCCTCTATCTCACCCTCAAAAATAGATTTAACTAAATTGATAAGCATAGCTTCATTGAAGCCATCTGTTGAACGCCGTATAACATCTACCTGCCCTAAAACCCATTCCCTAAAAAATTTGCTTCTAAATAGCCTATCTCTATTTTCTACAGAAGAAAATTGTCGCAAAACAATTGCCAATACCATGCTTTTCTGAGGAACTGTTAAATCTGGGAACCCCAACATTATTATTTCTTTTATCTTTTTCCTGATTTCTTTGTCCATTAATATTAAAGTGGATTAACTACAATTTAAACCCTTGCAGAAAATAATTAAATACACTTAAAGCCTAGCTCGTTTTATGGCGGACAAGAAGAAAAAAGAAGAAATTCCTGTTCTGAAAGAACACGAGGAACTACAAAAAATAATTGAAAAATACGGGGTGGAGCAGCGCAAAAAAGCAGTTGCGCCAACAGAATTGCGCTTTGTAACAAAAGAGTTCAAGGAATTTCAGGAAGAATATTTTGCTGCTGGAGAGCCAAAAACTCTTTTTGAAAAAGCTTGCAGATTTTCTGGACGAGTTTTAAAAGTTGGAATAAAAAAAGAGGACGAGGAAAAGTTAAATCAAATTCTTTATTACACTGGCCTTGTAATTAGGCCAGCAGAGGTAATTAGTTTTGGTATTTTTGCATTTATGCTCTTTTTAAT
Source organism: Candidatus Naiadarchaeum limnaeum (assembly GCA_014189685.1). Taxonomy (GTDB): domain Archaea; phylum Undinarchaeota; class Undinarchaeia; order Undinarchaeales; family Naiadarchaeaceae; genus Naiadarchaeum; species Naiadarchaeum limnaeum. The sequence continues at coordinate 33,694 of DVAB01000038.1, read as the reverse complement.
TTTAAGCGCGGCTCTATTTTTTACATTTGGATTTATTTACGCTCTAGTAAGCGTGATTGTAGGAGTTATTGCTTTATTTGGAATTCAGAAATACCCGGAGTATCTGCAGCGTGTTTCAACTGTTGAAACTCTAAATTCGATGCCGTTAGCAATTACTTATATGGTTATTTACCTGCGCACCTCGGCAACTTTGGAAGGGGCAGTAAGATTTACAGCAGCACATCTGACAGGAACTTTAGGCCGCGATTTAAGAAAACTGGTTTGGGATTTAGAAAATGGCGCTTATTTAAGCATGGACCAGGCTTTAGCAGAGTACGCAGCAAAATGGCAGTCAACTAATCAGAATTTTGCAACTGCAATTGAGTTAATAAGAAATTCTATGAAAATTGCAGATGAGAAGGAGAGGATTAAAACTTTGGATGAGGGGGCGCGTATTATGCTCCGCGGAAATTTGGAGATGATGCAGAAATTCGCGAGAGGATTGAGATTGCCAATAATTGTTCTTTACATGCTTGGAATTGTTTTGCCTGTTATGGGATTAGTTATCGCGCCAGTTATAACAACTCTAATGGCGCGCGGAATAAGTGTGAATGCTTTAATTATTGTCTACAACTTTTTGCTCCCAATAATAATTTATGTTATGCTAAAAATTGTCTTGAGCAAGCGACCAGGAGGATTTTCACGGCCAGATATTGAGGGCTATCCTGGGTTGCCAGAGCCTGGCCATTATATCATTACAACAAAAGCTGGAAAAGAGCATCAAATTCCATTATTACTAGTTTCAATCGTAGCCTTTATTCTAATATCAATCCCGGGATTCTTAATGATTCTGAACCCGCCTGCACAGGTTGGATTTGAATTGCCTAGGATTATACAATCGCTAACAATTATTATTGGAGCTTCTGCAGGAATTATAATCTATACAATTGGAAGTTCCTATCAAAAATTAAAAGTGCGCGCAGAGATTGAGGAGCTTGAAAATGGATTGGATTCGGCTTTGTATCAATTGGGAGAGCGAATTTCAATGGGGACTCCTATAGAAAGCGCAATTATCAGATCTGCTGATGAAATTAAGGCAGGAGTAATAAGAGGATTTTTCTACAGGGTTGGAACAAGTATGAAAAATTTGGGGATGCCTTTAGAGCAGGCTTTATTCGATCCTGAAAACGGTGCTTTGAGATTTTACCCAAGCAAAACACTGCAAACAATTATGGAAGTTTTAGTTGAGTCAACAAAAAAGGGGTTGGGTGCGGCTGCTGTTTCAATGAAAACAATCGGAAAATTTTTGGAAAATCTGCGCACAGTGAAAAACACAATAGAAGGATTGATTGGAAACACAGTTACGACTATGAAATTCCAAGCGCAGTTTTTAACAAGTTTTATTGCAGGCGTTATTATTGCGTTGGATATTTTATTATTTAAAATTTTAACAGAGCTCGGAAAAAGAGTAGAATCTATAGCATTGCCAAAAGATGTTAGTGTTACCAGTGTTTCAGGATTGTTTAAAAGTTCTATGTTTAATGTTGCAACTGTTGTGCCCGCAGAGCACATGCAAATAATTGTAGGGGTTTACATGATTGAGGTTACAATTTTGCTCTCAATAATGATAAATGGAGTTATGAATGGGAAAGATGATATTTACAAGAATTATTCAATTGGAACAAATTTGCTTTTTAGCACAGTTATTTATGTATTTGCATTATTCTTTGGAATAATGCTTTTCTCAGGATTAAAATTAAGCCCAGGATAAAAATGAATTCAAAGAATACTTCGGACGCAAAGCGTCCTCGTATGTCTCTGATGAGACATAGGAGAGCACAAATGGATATTTTTGAATCAGTAGTTTTGATAATTGTGATTATTGCCATTGCGCTTTTGAGCATATTGCTTTTCAGAACTTTGTTCAAGGTTTGAGGAAAATAATTTAAAGCAAGGAAAGTTAGAAGATAACATGATATCGCTGCGCATAATCCCAAAAATAATTTTTAAGCCAGGCGAGGCATTTGAGGAATTAAAAGGGAATATCACAGGAGAAGACGGGGTTATAATTTTTCTTATTGTGTCTGTGGTTTCATTACTAACTTTTGGATTTTTCACCAAACTGCTGGGAATTAACATAATGGCAGTTCAGTTTGGCTTCGGAACTATTCTAAACCTTGGAAATGCCATTTTATTTTTGGGCATAGAATTTTTCAGCTTAGTGCTAATTGCCTATATTGCAAACTTGATTGCACTGAAACTTGGGGGTAGCGGAGAATTCTATGAGACATTTTCATTTTTCTGCTATGCAAAATCATTGAATTTTGTGCAGGCAACTGCTTCAATAGTTGTAAACGTATGGCTTTACCTCAAAGTTTTGGAAACAATAAGTGCGCTAAATACCGGGAATATACTTGAGCCAACATATCTTTCACAGCTCGCACAAATAATTCCTATGCTTTTTATAATATTCTCACTGTGGCTAATCTACATAATGGCAAATGCTATTTCAACTGCGCATAATATATCAAAATTAAAAGGATTCGCAGCAGTTATAATTACAAACTTTATTACAGGCGCGGCTATATTTGTAATATTGAATTTAGCAGGGATAAGATTGGTATGAGAGAATTAAGAAATGTAAGAGCTGATTCAAGTGCGGTTGCAATAGTCGGGGGAGTTGTAATCATACTTCTGATAGGAGTTGTTGCAATTGCTTTTAGCGGCGGAGTTGCTGCTGTTTCCACAGGCTCAATCGTAAAAGGGCAGTGCAAGGCAACAATAGAATTAAAGAATAAGTTTAATCAAAAAGTGGATGAGAAAAAAAATGATATACAAGAAAAAGTGGAAACGCAGTGGTGGGAGTATGTACTCAATCCATTCACCGGTATTGTGCATAAGGTATTTATTGAGGGTCCTGTTGATTGGGCAAGTGAAGAAGCTGCGAAATTTATAAAAATCGAAACAGATACTTGCATTGAAAACTTTCCAGATTTCTGTCCTATTACAATTGGAAAAAAAGCTACAGCTGATTTAACTGCTGACTGCGTTTATAGAAGAGCTGTGGATACTTTCTACACTTTGCAGGGTGGCAGAGGAACTGGCTATGAGAAACGCACAATAGATAGCAGGAAATTTAATCTTTTTAAGCTAAATGTAACTGTTGAGGAGCCAGGGAGTGTTCTTGTACGCGGAAGCTGTTCTACTTATTTAGCGCAGCAAGCAATATGGACCGATGCGGAATTAACTGCTGCTAATAAAAAAGACTGTGAGGTTGTTGTTGGAGATGGTAAAGGAAGCAACTATGTTTGTGGTTATCAATTTGACCCAAATTGGTGCAATATAACTTTCAGCAGAGTCACAGAAACAACAATGACTTTAACAATGATATCACGATGCCAGCAAGAGGGCTCAGGGCCAGACCAGACAAGATTCTGCAAATGTTTTTATAATGAAGATACTGGGTATCAAACTTTCAACGGACTGCCAAATGCCAATGTCGGTGTCAGGGATACATCCCGCTTTAATGATTTTGCATCAGAAATAGGAGCTACTTATACACATTTAGATTCTAAGTACTCCGGTTTTAAAGGTTGTGGAGCAAGACCAATTCTTACTCCTAAAACTATCTTTCTGGGAATAGGGGAAGGGTTTACAAATGATAATATTAAGGCAAGCCAACTAAACGTTTTGCCAGGGCAAGAAAAAACCTACTACACAAGACTAGAGGATACAAATGGTGATGGAATTGGAGAGGTAATCATAAGTGACTATGAGCAATAGAGGGGTAGAACTTACATTAAACTGGATAGTTGGAATAGCAATTGCTCTTGTTGCGCTAGTTGTTTTGCTGGCTTTTTGGAACTTGATTTATGGAGTGGTTACTGGACTTCCTGGATAAAAATGAGAGTAATTGAGAATACTTCGGACGCAAAGCGTCCTCGTATGTCCTGGATGGGACATAAAAAAGCAGATGTGGAAATGTTTTGGATTATAATAGCACTTGTTTTCGTTATCCTGGGAGTTGTGCTTGCGCTTATAATAAGCGGAAAAATTGCAAACCTTGGGAACGCAATTATAGAGGGTTTCGGCTAATATTTAAATACTCCAAGAAATTATACCACAAACAATGAAATATGCAACTAGAAACAAGAAAGGAGTTGAGCTAAGCATAAATATGCTAGTAATTGTTGCGCTCGCTGTTTTTGCTTTATTTTTGATTATTGGATTTGTGATAGGAGGGTTCAGCTTCTTTAGAGATATCTTTGGCGGATTTACAGAAAGAAGCCCAGAGGAAGTTGCACAGATTAAATGCCAGACAGCTCATACAAATTGGAAAAATCTGGGCTCTCCTGAGATAAGAAATGTCCCAGGGGATCGATGGTATAAAGATTTGTGCGCTGATCGATATGATATTGACTTTAATAAAGATGGGGTAAAACGAGTGAATGCTGATGGCACTCCAAAAGATTCTACAGAAGTTTCTTATCAGTGTACACAATACGTTTCTGTTGATTGCTCAGCCTAATTAATTTAAGATGCTTCGGAAGCAAAGCTTCCTCGCATTTTCTCGCTTCGCTCAAAAATGAACGCTCTTCTTAATAAACGCGGATTAGAAATTGCTATTGGAACAGTTGCTGTGATTGCTGTTGTTTTACTTGTGATAATTGTAGTTATTGGGTTTTTCCTCGGCGGATTTGGAAGGGCAGGCAGCGCAATTACAGATATAAGCGGAGAAGGAGAAGAAGGAGCGTCAAATCTAAGCCTTGAATTTAAATGTATTGGAACAGTGAGAATGACAGACAGTGGTTGCGCAAGTCTTAACAATGCTGGACAGAGCAGTCCTCTTTGTAGTGGAGCAACTGTAAACACGGGAGCGACCTGCTCAAGTATAAATGAGCCAAGCATCTGTAACGATGTGAAAAAAGCAAAAGGCTGCTACTGGGGTTTTGGACAATAGATATGGGAAGCAAAAAAGGAATTGAGCTCGCATTAAATACAGTTGTGATAATGGCAATACTTCTCCTAGTAACAGTTGTTATAATCGCTTTCTTCCTTGGGGCAACAGGGAGTATTTTTGAGCCGCTTGCACATCTTATAAAGGGAGGAGGAGAGCAAATAAACAAGAGCGCCCCTCCAATTTTCCAAAGTGCGTTAATTATTTAATTACTAAAGCGTTAAGCTAAGTTGTGAAAGCAATTAGGAATCCTAGGGGGTCAGTTGAATTTGGTATAAATTTTATATTAAAAATAGTTCTTTTTCTTACCATAACTGGAAGTGCAATATTTATTTTTAATAATGTTGCGCTTGCTGATATAAAGGCGCAAACCGCTGCACGTAATTTAGGAGTTACTTTTGATGTTTTAGCTTTAACAACAAAAGATGTAACGATAGATGCAAATTGCCCAGGGGATGTTATTTTTACCATAGAAGGCTCACGTATAAGTGCAAAAGTTTCTGCAATAATTGGAGAAGGATTTGCAACATATCACTATTTGCATGAGAAAGACGCCACACTTCCAGGAAGACAGGTAATTGATTGTACTGCAGGGGGCGCCATAGTTGTGTCAAAAACTATTGATAAAACAACTTTAAGATCGATAATTTCAATAGCATGAAAAAAAGAAAAGTAACTAGCACCGCAGGGAAAAATAGAAGTAGAAATTTAAGGGGTTCTAGCAAAAATTTCAAAGATGAACCCCTTGATAAGCGCCAGCCGATTATACAACAATGTAGCGGAGGTCGGCTGTGAAGAATACAAAAGCATTGGTGGGGCAGATATTGATATTCGTAGCAGTAGTAGCTGTGAGTGTTGGATTTGTTTATGCTGTTTATATTGTTGGAAGCCAGACAGCGGCTGAGATTTTGTTCAGGGATGAACTAAGTTCTTTTTCTTTAGTTGCTGATACAGTTGTAAATTCGCCAAATTGCTTGTTGTATGTTGAAACAAAAAATATTGCAGAAGAAACGCAAGTAATGGCGCATCGCGGAGTTATTGATTGGAGCAAAGCCTCTGATTCAATAAAAGGGTGCGCAAGGAAAGGGGCTTATATTTGGAATGCTGTTGTTGTTGATGAGACTGCAATAGAAGAGAGTTATGGAGAATTTAGCCTAGAAACAGTAGAATTTATTCAAGGGCTTAGTAATCCTCTGGAATTATGGGATTTGGTAAAAGATTTGAGCAATCCAGCAGATATATCGCTGAGAATAGTTGAAATCGGAGGAGGGGCTGTTAGTGATGTAGGAGAGGTAGCCAGCTTGTTAGGTTCTATAGATGATAACACTAAAAGAATAAATGGAATTCCCTCTGGCTGCGTAGAAATAGGAAAGCGCTCTTTTCCAGTTATAATTAAAAGAAGGGACAAATTTGATAAGGGAAAAGTTGAGGTTTCAGTTGCGAGTAAGAATGCAATTGTGACAACGGCAAAGGCTGGATTAGTTTTTGATATAGTAATCTTAAATACAGGCACTTGCGCCGGAGAATATAATATTGCTGTTAGCATTGTAAATTCAACTTCAGACCAGCAATCGAACATCCCTATTATTCTTGGAATACCTCCTGCCACATCAACAGTTATGCAGTACACTGCTACAACGCCGTCCATAAATGTGAATGAGACTGCCATACGAAAAATTTCAGTCCCAAATCAAAACTTAGCAGGCTATAGTCTAAAAATAGAAATAAGCCCAAAAGATATTCCATATTATACGAAAATATATAGGGAGAACCTATGAGCATACTTTTTAAAAACGAAAAGGGCCAGCAAATAGGAACTGGGATTTGGATGATAATTATGATAATTATTGGAATAATTTTCTTTGTTGCAATAATGGTGGCTGCTGGACTGCAATTAAACTTCCTAGGTGCGATAGGAGGATAAATCAGATGAAGATTAAAACAATTTTAGCAAATCGAAAAGCGCAGGAAGAAATTGCAATGGGGCTAGCAGCTCTTGCATTAATTTTAATCCTGGGAATTCTTTCATTTTATTACTTTATTGTTTTAAGGGGGAAAGTTGTGAAAGAAGGACCTCTCCCCTTTATTGAGCGAGAACATTTAATCACAACAACAAATTATCTCAATAACTTCCTTTTAACAAGGGATGAGTTTGGCATTTCGTATTCAACTTTGATTGAGCGCTCTATTGATAATCCCAATGGGAAACATCCCTCTGGAAAAACAATGAGCACCTATTTTAGTGTGGATGTATTGCCAAAAATCTGCGAGTGGCTTGAGCAGAATTTGGGAAAAGATGTTCATAGACTTAAAGTGATGGAGGGGACCGCAGAAAAATATAGATGTGGCGTAAATCCAACAACAGAGAATCTTTTTACCGAAAATCAGCTTCTCCCACTCAAGAGCGGGGGGAGTGTAGATATTTCTCTTGAAACATGGGTGCTATAAAGAATGTTAGAGCACAGATAGAAATTGTTGGACTTGCTTTGCTAGTTGCCGGAGTTACAACAATCGCATCTGCTGGCTTATTGAGCGTTGGAGGGGGAGCACAAGCAAGAGCAGAATTTACAAAAAATTTTTTGTTAATGGAAAACACTCTGGAGGGGATGGAGCTTTTTTATAATGATATGATAGAAATTGCCACACACAAAGCTTTAGAAGAACAGGGGCATGATATGGAAAATTTCTGTGCAGCCGCTGTTCAGCCAACGGATAGTTTGAAAAATTTAGTAATAGACAAGGCTGAGAACTTAGTTTCACAATATGTAACTTACAAAGGGCAGAATTTGCCGCATATGAGAACTATTGATGGAAAAGTTGGAACTCTTGATTTAAAAGTTGTAGATGAAGGAACTTGGACAAAAGGGGATGAAAAAATTTATTGGTTTGAGGATGAGGTTGTTTATGAATATCCAAAGGAATACTATGTAACAGAAATCAACACAAATGTTACTCTAGGAGGAGAAGTTTTCAGAACAGATGTCATTGCTGAAGCATTTGACTTAGCAGGAAAGAAGAGTTGCGAATATACATTTAGGGATATCCCAGTTCATGACAAGAGAACTGCAACATTTAGCTGTGAAGGTATGGTTAAAAAAATAAAAGCACACGATACTGGGTGGGTTAACTGGGTAGACCTATTTGAAGCTGCGATCAAAACCCCTGGCTTGGGCTATTTAGAAGTGAATGGAAAGCCGGCTGAAAAAATGGAAGTACAAGGTGGGGGAACAAAAATAAGTTCTAGTGGTGCTTTTTCAACTCAGATAAAAACAACAGCAGACGCACGGCCTGATTTAACAGTTAATTTTGTGCGCGTAAAAGATTCTAGTGGAAATATAATAACAAGTGTTGAAGCAAAGCAAGCTGTTACAATTGAAGCTGAATTTGCTAATCTTGGATGCGCCAAAGTGAACAAGAATTCAAAAGTTAGAATAAATGCTGCTGGCTCCAACATACTTGATACAACAACAGGGTCGTTTGGATACACAGAAAAAAGAATAATAACAGCAACTTGGACCCCACAAGAGGCTGGAACTCCACTAGTCTCAGCTTCTATAGACATTCCTGATAATGTAGTAACTGAAAGCAATGAGGGAAATAATCAAAAATCTTTATCATTTACAGTTAGCGGAGCTCCGGACCTTAGAATAACAGCTTCTGACCTTAAATTTAATGCAACGCCAACAGTGGGAAAGCACTTTAGCCTTATTGCAACTTTCAGAAATGCAGGGACAAGCTCTCAACTAGGAGGGGGGAGTACTTCTATTCATGTTAAAAATTCGAGCGGCGCATATGCAGGATGCTTCTCATTTGGAGGTGGAGTAAGTGGACAAACAATAGGCATTGGAAGCACTTATGATTTGAAAATAAATAATTGCAAAGCAAACAATGCTGGAACATATACTGCTTATGCAAAGTTCGTTCCAAACTCTGAAAGGAGCACAACTCGTAGCGATAATGAGGTTACAAAGACTTTCACAGTGAGCTAAACAAAAGGATTATAAATAACCTTATTTCTAACTTTTCTGCTAACAGCATCATTCAGTTACAAAAGGGAGGTCGGTTGAAAATGACAGAAGCACCTGAGAATACAGTATTCGTTGGAAACAAACCAGTTATGAACTATGTGCTGGCAGTTGTGACACAATTTAACAATGGGCAAAAAAGTGTGAACCTTGAAGCAAGAGGAAGAGCGATTAGCAGGGCAGTAGACGTTGCAGAGATAGTGAGGAACAGATTTCTCAATGACTTGAAAGTTGGCGCAATAGAAATCAGCACAGAGGAACTAACGAGCAAAGAAAACGAGAAAGTGAATGTATCGACAGTAAAGATTCCATTGAACAAATAAGACAGAATTCAGCGTAAGTTGGAAGTAAGAAAGACTTTTAATATATTAGTAAATAGAATGCTATGCACTATTATGAAATATATTTTATTAATCTGCGATGGCATTTCTGATACAAAAGGAAAAAGAGGAGCCACTCCGCTTGAGTATGCAAACACTCCAAATTTTGATTCAATTGCCATGCGCGGAATAAATGGGATTATGGATGTTGTTAAAAAGGGAGTTGTTCCAAATTCTGATACAGGACATTTATCACTTTTGGGGTATGATTTAAAAAAATATTATCCCGGCCGTGGGCCCTTGGAGGCTTTAGGCGCAGGAATTGAATTAAGAGAAGGGGATGTTGCTTTCCGCGCAAATATTGCAACAGTCGATAAAAATTTTGAAGTTATTGATAGGCGCGCTGGAAGAATCAGGGGAAATTTAACAGAATTGGAAAAAGCTGTGAATGAAATTGATATCGGAGCTGATTTTGTTTTCAAACACACCGTTGACCACAGAGGAACTTTAGTCCTGAAAAAATTCAAACAAAAAGCTTCAGATACAGATCCGCATATTGCTGGGAAAAAAGTTTTGAAGGCCGGAAAAGTTTTGGACCAGTTTACAAAAAAATGCTATGAAAAATTGGGCAGGCTTGAATTAAACAGAAACAGAAGTTTGCCTGTGAATATGATTTTGCTGCGCGGCGCAGGGGTTTACAAAAAAGCTCCAAGCTTTAAGGAATTGCATAATTTAAGAGGGGCTTGCATTGCAGCAACCGCACTTGTAAAAGGAGTTGCGCGATTTTGTGAGTTAGATGTTTTAGAAGTACAGGGCGCTAATGGAACTGAAAATACAAATATCCACGGAAAATTCAAAACAGCTGTTGACTCACTTGAGAGATATGATTTTGTTCTTGTAAATGTAAAAGCAACTGATAACTTTGGCCATGATGGAAATTTTGAGGGAAAAGTTGGAATGATTGAAAGAATAGATGGGCAACTGCATGTACTTGAAAAATCTATGAATGACTGCATTCTAGTAATTACAGCAGATCACTCCACTCCTGTTGAGAAAAAAGGCCACTCCGCAGACCCTGTGCCAATTTCAATTGCTGGGAACGGCGTAAAGCCGGACGGAGTTAGAAACTATAACGAATATTCCTGCGCAAAAGGACGTTTGAAAAGAATTGAAGGAACAGAATTGATGAAAATTCTAAAGAAATTTACTTAGGCATCAAATCCATCAGTGAAACCGGATAATATTTTCTTTCTGGCAAAACATGCCTTGTGCTCTTCGCAGGCAAAGGATTCCCCTTTGCGCCTTTTTCAACAACCTCGCCCTTCTTAATCTGAGGGGTAACAATTGCCATTCTTGCTTCCTTGCTTTTTAGAATTGAAATCATTTCCTTTTCATCGCCAATATAATCAAGCTCTTTCCGTTTGCCTTCAATTTCAATTGCCCTTTCAACAACTTGCATAGCCTCTTGAAAATTGCAGTGATGTTTGTAAGCTAGATAATATTCTTCATGATCATTTTCTACAATTAGCCCAAGGCAAGCTTGACCCAAATCAAGAACAACTTTTAAAACGTCTTCATTCTCAACTTGATCCACAGAATAGTCGTCGTTTTCTAGTGCTTTAAAAACAGATTTTATTTCGCGCCTAGTTTTTATAATCGGATACCAGCGCTCAATTTTTACATGTGGATCGTAGTAATCAATTACATGTGCTGGTGCGAATTTGCAGCCAAGTTCTTTTAGGGCATGGTATCTGTGATGGCCATCAAGAACAACATTGCTATACTTGTCAACAATGAGCGGATACTTAACCTCTTTATCTTTCTTAATCTCTGCAACAAGCTGGCTTAACATATCTTGTTTAATCTGCTCATGGTCGTGCAGCTTGTCTATTTCAAGCAGAGCAATTACACTTCCATCATCAAAGCGCTCAAGTATTTCCATCTCCCCCTCAGCAAAAAGTTATATTAGAGGGTATTTAAATAGACTTCTTTATGGGAGGAATAAGAGCAATTTTGGGGCCGTATCCGCCCCCCTACAGAGGAGTCGAGCTGCAGGCGAAATTGGAATTTGAAAAAAGCACTAATGCAATTTTTATTGGAACGAGCATCAATCCCTTAAATAGGAAAAATTTAATTTTGGTGAAACGCGGACCTTTTATAAAAAACGGACCACAATTATTTTTTAAAATATGGGCGCACAAAAAACAAATTAAAGAAATTAGTGCGCACTATGCAACAACTTTTGGGTTTCTTGCTTATTTAGCAAAAAAATTCTTTGGAATTAAGTATACTGTTACTTGTCACGGCTCGGATATTTTAGTTAATATGGATAAGCCATTTTATAGAATTTTTAACAATTTTGCATTAAGAAGCGCGAGCAAAGTTTTTGTTGTGAGCAAAGATTTGGGCGCACATTTAATTGAACACGGATACCACTATAGAAATCTTGAATACAGGCAAAATGAAATTGATAAAAAGATTTTCAGAAAAGTTAGGGTTAAGAACAAGAATCAAATTTTATTTGCTGGTTGACTTCAGCGCTCAAAAGGAATTGATCTTTTAATAGATGCATTTTCAGAGCTTGGCAAAAAGTTTTCAAATTATAAACTAATTATTGCCGGGCCTATAATTGAAAATGAATTTTACCAGAGTTTGATAGCTGAGGTTAAGAGAAAACAATTAAGTGCCAGAGTAACTTTTGCAGGAGAAAAAACCCCGCAAGAAATAGCACAGATAATGAACGAATCAAAACTTTTTGTAATGCCTTCGCGCACAGAGGGCTATGGAATTGCTCTCCGTGAAGCGCTTGTATGCGGATTACTGGCAGTTGCAACAAATATTGGCGGTTTGAAAGAGGCTGGAAAATCAAAGAATTGCGTTTTTGTAAATCCAAATTCTGATGAGATTGCGCAAGCAATAGAAAAACAGTTAAATAGGGCAAAGTAAAAAGCGAGTGGGAGATGAAAAAGTTAATTTTGTTCGCAATCGTTCTGCTGTTAATTCCAACTGTAAATGCTGCTAGCTATGATATTGTAATTGCGCGCGGAGATTTTCCTGTTGACTCAATAGTAGCGCAGGTCTATACACAAAGCGCTGAAATTCCATTGATAACAATCGGGCGCGGAGGAATAGATCAGGAAACAGAATTCGAACTATATGGATATAGAGCACAGGGCTACAAAAGTGCTCTTATAATTGGGGGAGAGGATGCAGTTTCAAAAAGTGTTGAAAATAATTTGGAAAGACTGAATTATTCAATAACAAGACTATGGGATTGGAACAGATATGGAACTGCGGCAAGAGTTGCTGTTTCTCTGTGGGAAACATCAGAGACAGTAATTGTTGCACCAGGAGATCAGAAAGGAACTTTAATTTCTGCAGGAAGAATTGCAATTGATTTCAAAAGCCCGCTCTTACTAGTTGAAACAAACAAAGTTCCAGATGAGACAAAAGCAGCCATATCAGATTTGAGGGCTAGCAGAATAATTTTAGCAGGAAATGTTTCTGAAAATGTTAAAAGTGAATTAGCAGAGCTAGGAGGATTACAGCCCACTGAGCAAACTCAAATTGCATTGGTGAAGCAAACGACTGATTCAAGGGGTTTGTTTGTTATTGGTATACTTGTTGGTGGCTTGGTGATATTTTTGATCTCAAGTTTATTCAGCGTAGGAGTCTTTAGAAGAAAAATGGAAGTTCCCTATGAAGTTTTAAGCGAGGATGAAAAGAAAATTGCAAAACAGATTGAAAAGCATGGAAATTCTGGACTAAAACAGGAAGAACTTCCTTCGCTCACTGGGTTTTCAAGGCCAAAAGTTACAAGGCTAACTTCTGAGTTAGAAGAGCGAGATATAATTGAAAAAAAGAAGGTTGGAAAGACATATATTTTATTGCTTAAGCGGCCGCTCAAGTGAGTTGAAATCGTATGAAAACGTTTGAAATCATGGAAAATCAAAGGATTTTTCATCTGTGAAGCCCTTTTGGGCTTCACATCGTTTCAGCGGGAAAATATTTAAAGGCGGATTTTTAAAACTCATTGCCATGAGTAAGATTTGGATTGAAATTCTAACTCCAAAGCAAGTAATGATGTTCGGACGCCTAGCTAGAGAACTTGAAAAAGAGCATGAGTTATTAATTACAACGCGAGAGTACAAAGAAACAAATGAACTTTTGGAGTTAAAGGGAATTTCAGCAGAAGTTGTTGGAAAGCACGGTGGAGGAACTCTTGAAGGAAAACTTATTGCGAGCATTGAAAGAACAGAAAAATTAAGTCAGTTAGTTCAAGCGGAAAAACCCAATGTTCTTGTTTCTCTCGCATCCCCTGAGGCATCAAGAGTTGCATTTGGGTTAAAAATTCCGCATGTTTGCATTAATGATATTCCTGAGGCAGAAGCTGTCGCACGATTAACTGCTCCTCTTGCAACATTGATAGTTACTCCAAAATTAATTCCGAAAGAAGTCTGGCAAAAATATGGGGTGCAAAAAGAAAGAATAGTTCAATACGATGCGCTTGATCCAGTTGCATGGCTGAAAGGTTTCAAGCCAAATAATGAGGTTTTAGAATTATTAAAGATAAAAAAAGGAAAACCAACTGTTACCTTTAGAACAGAGGAAATTTTTGCCGCTTACCTTGCGAATAAAGTTTCCGGAAGCAGCTCGTTAGTACTCCCAATTGTAAATGAGTTAATGGAAAAAATAGATGCAAACTTTATTGTTCTTCCACGATATAGAGAACAGGATGAAACAATTTCACAACTGTTGAATGGGCGTGCGTTTATTCCTCACCATGCAATAGACGGGCCTTCGCTTTTGCATTATTCTGATATCTTTATCGGCTCAGGGGGAACAATGACACTTGAATCAGCTTTGCTTGGAACTCCAACAATAAGCTGCAGGCCTTTCAATACAATGTACGAAAACTATGCTGTAAAGAAAGGATTGATAATAAAGGCTGATTCAACAAATGCTACAAAAAAGGCTCTTGGCATTATTCATAAAAATAGCAGCTATAAGAAAAAACTTGGAAAAAAAGCTGCACAATTAGTTGAAAGAATGGAGGATCCGATTAAAGTAATAAAAAGCGTTTTGCAAAAATTTGTTTAAATTATGGAAACAGTTGATATTGCACTAATAATGCTTGCATTTTTACTGAGTGTTACTTTTACGCTTCTTGTAATTAAAAGATTGAATATTTTAGGAATTGTATCAGAAGATTTGCACAAAAAGGAGCGTCCAAGAAAACCAAAAATAGGCGGAGTGGGAATAGCAGCTGCTTTTACAATATCAATAGTAGCAGCATACTTTTTAAAAAGCTCTTTTGTTTTTGCGATAATTCTGCTCGCCTTTCTCACAGAGGCAACTATCGGATTGATTGATGATTTGCTTCAATTTGCTCCGTGGAGAAAATTAGTTCTTGCAAGCTTTGGGGCAATTCCACTTTTGCTTTTAATTCCTATCGAGCCGTTTACTATAGTAATTTTATTTTTTGCAGTTACAATTGCTTCAAATTGGACGAACATGCTCGCAGGTTTTAATGGACTCGAATCTGGATTAGGAGCAATAATGCTTTTTTTCATTGCACTAAGTACTCCTATGCAAAACGCGCAAATTATTCTGCTCATTTACGCTGCTGCGCTTGTTGGATTTCTAATTTTCAATAAATATCCTGCAAAAATTTTTCCCGGGGATGTTGGAACTTTGCCAATAGGAACTGTATTAATAGCAGCAACTTTAATTGGCGCGCCTTTTTACAAACTTGCAATACTTTTTATCCCACATGTTGTAGATGCGATTTTAAAATTCACAACTTTTGGAGTTTTCTCAAGCGCTCAAACAAAGCCAACAGAAGTAAGAGCAGGCTTTTTGACTCCTCCGAAAAATGGAAACAAAAGCTATTTATCCCTGAGCAGAGTTATTTTAAAGTTCAAACCACTTAGGGAGTGGGAACTTGTATCAGTAATTTGGGGACTTGAAATATTGCTTGGAATGGTGACAATAATAGTATGAAAGTATTAGTAACAGGTGGTGCGGGGTTTATAGGGAGTTTTTTAGTCAATACCCTAGTTGAGAAAGGACACGAGGTTTCTGTAATCGATAATTTATCAAGTGCAAAAGTAATCTCTGTTAACAGATTGCAAAAAGTAAAAGATAAAATTGAATATGTTCAAGAGGACATCAGAAACTTTGATGTTATGAAAAAAATAACTGCAGGAAAGGATATTGTTTTTCATTTAGCCGCGCAGGCTGATGTTCCAACATCTATTCATGATCCAATCGAAGATGCACAGATAAATATTTTTGGAACACTGAATGTTTTGCGCGCTGCGCACATGGATGGAGTTCCGAGAGTTGTATTTTTTAGCTCAGCAGCTGTGTATGGGGGTGCAAAAAAACTTCCGCTTAAAGAAGATTTGCCCCCGAATCCACTTTCTCCATATGGATTATCAAAATATGCCGCTGAACAATACTGCAAATATTATTCAGAATACTTTAACTTGGAAACTTTTGCATTGCGAACTTTCAATGTGTATGGGGAGGGCTCGGCAGGAGTTATTTACAAATTCATCGATGGGGTAAGAAATTCTGGAAAGATAACGGTGTATGGTGATGGAAAACAAACTAGAGACTTTTTAAGCGTGCACGATGCGGTCTCCTGCTGCATGCAGTTATTAAATGCAAAAGTAAAAGGAAACGAAAAATTTCACGTGTATAATTTAGCAAATGGAAAAGAAACAAGTTTAAGTGAAATAATAAAGGTTTTAAAGCAACTGCATAAGAAAAATTTTGAAGTAAAATATGCTGACCAAAGGCCAGGAGATATAAAGAGAAGTCTTGCATCAATTGAAAAAATAAAAAAAGAATTAAAGTTTAGGCCAAAGATAGCATTAAAGGATGGGATAAAGGAGCTGCTCAAATGAAACAAAAGTTGGCAAAGCTTGCTTTTGTAATTCCTGCATATAATGAGGAGGAAACAATAGTCCCTACTCTAATCGATGTAAAGAAAAATTTTGCAGGAGCCCCTGTTTTTGTTATAAATGATGGCTCCGAAGATAAAACTAGAGAGCTTGCGAAAAAATATGGGGCACATGTTCTAACTCATGTTATAAATCGCGGATTGGGCGCGGCTTTGGCGACAGGAATAACCGCAGCTGTCGAAAAAAGCGATGCTAATATAATTGTAACCTTTGATGCGGACTTGCAACATACAGGAAAGGATGTGAGAAGTTTGATTGAGCCTATTTTGAAAAACAAGGCAGATGCTGTTATTGGGAGCAGATTTTTGAGGAAAGAGGATTTGGAATTAATGCCACACACAAAAAAAATCGGAAATCTGGTTTTGACAAAAATAACAAATTTCCTCACCGGAACAGAAATAACTGATTCGCAAAGCGGACTGAGGGCATTTACAAGAGAAGCTGCTGAAAAAATTCTTATTGAAAGTGATAGATACGAGGTTTCAAGTGAAATAATCCATGAACTGAGCGGCCACGGATTTAGAATAAAAGAAGTTCCGATTAAAGCAATCTATTCTCCAAGGAGCGCGACAAAAGGAACGAATATAAAATCAGGAATTCATATTTTACTTGGAATGCTGGCAAAAAAAATTGGATTAAAGGCGAGGTATGTGAAGTAATATGGGGGCAGAGTTAGCTTTCTCATGGCTGCAGTTCATAGGAGTTGTTTTAGCAGGGGCTATTTTTTATTATTCGAAAATGCTCTACAAAAAAGGAAATTTTAAGAGAAAAGATTTTTGGATTTGGGGCGGATTTTCAATTTTGCTTATTGTTGCGTCAATTATTCCAACATTTTTTAATTTTATATTTGCATTATTCACAAGAAGGACATTAGATACTCTTTTGATTTTTGGACTTTTAGTTTCATTTGGACTAATCTTTCAAGTTTACGTGCGCCTTCAACAAACAAATAAAGATGTGACTGAGCTTGTAAGAAAGGTCGCACTGAAGTTTGAGGAGTACAAAAAATCAAGTAGAAAGAGAAAATAATGCAAGCTGTTATTTTAGCCGGTGGTTTGGGCACTAGATTGCGGCCTCTCACTCACACCACTCCAAAGCCACTTGTACCAATTAAAGGAAAACCGTTTTTTGATTATGCTATTGAACTATTGAAGGAAAAAGGAATAGATGATTTTGTTATCTGTTCAAGCTATCTTGCGCACAAAATTCAGGATTATTATAAAAATGGAAAAAAATTCGGAGTTAAAATAACGCACAGCATTGAAAGTTCCCCTCTTGGAACAGCAGGAGCGATTAAGAATGCATCTTTTTATCTTGATGATGTTTTTTTTGTAATAAACGGAGATACTTATCTAGATATTGATTACAGAGATATTTATGAAAAATTTTCAGAGAGCGATAAGATTGCTATGCTAGTTGTTTACACAGGAGAGGAAAATTGGGAGCGCACAAATGATACTTTAACCAAAGATGGAAAAGTAGCACTTTACAGTAAAGACGGTAAAGACAAAAGAGTAAAATATGTGTGGGCAGGAGTTGCTTTATTCAAGAAAGTATTGTTAGATTACATACAAAGTGCAAGGGCAATAAATTTAGAAGATGGTATTTTCCAAAAATTAGTAGAAGAGGGGGAAATTTTGGCATACGAAACGAAAACTAGATATTATGATATAGGAACTAAGGAGAGAATGAAAAGGTTTGAGGAATTCATAAGCAAAAGTCAGGGAGCAAAAAAATGATAATAAGCAGAACCCCACTTAGGGTGAGTTTCGCAGGCGGCGGAACAGACTTGAAAGAGTATTACAGCAGACAGGTTGGAGCTGTAATAAGCACTGCTATTGACAAGTATGTTTACATCACTGTGAACAATAAATTCGATAGTGATATCCGGGTGAAGTATTCAAAAACCGAAAATGTTGATTCTGCGGAGCAATTGGAACATCCGCTTTTCCGCGAGACAATGAAGTTTACAGGAGTAACAAAAGGTGTAGAGATTACATCAGTTGCAGATGTTCCAACTCGTGGAAGCGGATTGGGAAGCTCAAGCACTTTTACTGTTGGATTGCTAAATGCCTTATATGCTTACAAAGGACAGCACACAACAGCAGAAAAACTTGCAAGCGAGGCGTGCAAAATTGAGATTGATATTTTAAAAGAGCCGATTGGAAAGCAGGATCAGTACATTGCTGCTTATGGAGGATTTGATTACATTCAGTTCATGCCAGATGGGATTGTAAAGGTTGATCCGATAATTATTAAAAAAGATGTGAAAGAGGAAATAGAAAGCAATATGAGTTTGTTTTTCACTGGCATTGAAAGAAAATCAAGCGAAATCTTGAATGTTCAGAAAAAAGTCACTGGCGAGAAAGAAAAAGTTGAAATTTTGACAAAGATGCGCGATATTGCTGCTGAGATGAGAAACGCACTGCATGATGGAGAGGCTCAAAAGGTTGGAGAGCTTTTGCACAAAGGGTGGGAATTGAAAAAAAAGGTGGTAGGGGGAATTTCAAATCAGATTATTGATGAAATGTACGCAAAAGCAAGGAAAGCAGGGGCAAGTGGGGGAAAAGTCTGCGGCGCAGGCGGGGGCGGATTTGTTTTAATTTATGCTCCAGAAGAAAAAATGGAAAGGGTAAGACAAGCTCTGAAAGGGCATAAAGAATTGCCGTTTAAATTTTCGCAAGAAGGAAGTAAAATTGTATATATAGGGAGCTAGAAAATAAACCGATATGACAAAAGATGTTGAAAAATTCAGTGAAGAGTACATATCCAAGCTAAAGGACACTATGGATAAATTGGATAAGAAAAAAATAGAGCAGATAGTGGATTCCTTAATGGATGTTTATAAAAAAGACAAGCGGGTTTTTATGTTCGGCAATGGTGGAAGCGCTGCCATGGCCTCGCATTTTGCGGTTGATTTGGGAAAAGGAACAATAAGCGGCTGCGAGCCATGGGACAAAGGAATTATGCATGGAAAAAAACGATTCAAAGTTTTTTGTTTGAATGATAATATTCCAATTATGACTGCATGGGCAAATGATTCCTCCTATGATAATATTTTTACAGAGCAGTTGGAAAACTTAGTTGAAAGGGGGGATTTAGTTGTTGGAGTTTCTGGAAGCGGAAATTCTCTAAATGTTTTAAATGCAATCAAACTTGCGAATGAAAAAGGCGCAACTACAGTTGGGCTAACTGGGTATGAAGGCGGAAAATTAAAAGGTCTTGCAAAGATTTGTTTAGTTGTTCCTGTTCACTCAATGAGAATGATTGAGGATGTTCATTTAATGCTGGAGCATTTAATCACAGAATACATCTATCAAAAGTTAAAAGAAGAAAAATAATGAAAAATATTTCTAAATTTTTGCCGCTTTTTGGATTAATTATTTTTGTTTATATTTTAAGCAAAACAAATCTAAGTTTAGTTAAGCAAACTTTTCTTCAAATGAATCCGGTTTTTTGGCTGGCTGCATTTTTAATGATACTCCCTTCTCTCTTTATAAAAACGCTCAAATGGAAGCAACTAATTAATCCATTTAAAGTTAAGCTTGGTTGGAAGGAAGGATTTAAAGCATGGATTGCAGCGTTTTTTATAGGCCTGATTACCCCAGGGAGAGTTGGAGATTTGGCAAGAGCGCTCTATCTGAAGGAAAAACTGGCAACTGGAAAAGCACTGACAACAGTTGTTGTCGACAGAGTTATAGATATCTTAGTGTTAATGACACTTTCCGCAGTGGGGCTGATTTATATTTTAAGCAACTTTACTGTAAATAGCCGAGCCCCAGTCTTTATTGCAATTATGTTTTTGCTCTTTATTGCTGCAGTGGCTTTCTTCTTAAAAAAGGAAAGGGCCGAGAAATTATTAAAACCGCTTTACAATTTTTTTGTTCCTGCAAAATACAAAAACAAACTTAAAGCAAGCTTTGGAGATTTTTATAATGGAATAAATCTTTTGCGCAGAAATAAAGTTGCAATGATAAAAGCTGGCCTGCTGTCATTTTTCGCGTGGTGGATTGTTTCATTGCAATACTATTTGCTTGCAAAAGCGATGAACATAACAATAAATTATTTTGTTCTCTTCATGATATTTCCGACAATTTTGCTTGTTGAGATTATTCCAATATCCATTTCTGGATTGGGAACAAGAGATGCTACTTTGATACTATTCTTTTCATTTATAGGGCTGAGTGCAAGCGCAGCAGTAGCGCTTTCATTAAGTATTTTAATATTCAGCTACATCTACAGCCTCGTGGGGTTGTTTATTTGGATTAGGAATCCGATAAAACTATGACAGCTTTTTTGTTCCACATTTTTCTTCCGTGAAAACTAAAGAGAAAAATGCTGCACAAAAAACCTGGGAAAAAATAAAGCCATAGGCGCAATTGATTAAGGGTGAAAATATAATAAGGGAGGTAAGTAAGAAGGTTGAGTATTATGGCAAATTTATCAGGGAAAAAAGTTCTGGTAACAGGCGGAGCAGGATTTATTGGAAGCCATATAGTTGATCGTTTGGTGGATTTAAAGTGCAAGGTAACTGTAATCGATAATTTAAGCTCAGGGCAAAAAAGATTTATACAAGAGCATTTGAAAAGCAAAAAAATTTCATTTTCAAAATCTGATTTGCTCAACTTTAAAGCTGTAAAAAGATTGATGCGCGGCCAGGATTTTGTTTTTCATTTGGCTGCGAACGCAGATATAAGATATGGAACTGCAAATACAAAAGTTGATTTGGAGCAGAATACAATAGCAACTTACAATGTTTTGGAGGCAATGCGCCTGAACAATGTGAAAGAAATAGCTTTCTTTTCCTCAAGCGCGATTTATGGGGAGCCATATATTTTTCCAACCCCTGAAAGCTTTTTGCCTGTCCAAACATCCCTGTATGGAGCTAGCAAATTAGCTTGCGAGGCTTTGATACAGGCTTATTGTAATCTGTTTGGAATGAAAAGCTGGATTTACAGGAGCGTCTCAATTGTTGGAGAAAGATATCAGCATGGAGTTGTTTTTGATTTTATGAAAAAATTAAATAAAAATCCGCATGAGCTTGAAATTTTGGGCAATGGGAAACAGAAAAAGTCTTTTCTATATGTTAAAGACTGTGTAAATGGAATTTTTACCTCAGTTGAAAATGCAAAAGATTCTGTAAACATTTTTAATCTTGGAACAGAGGGGCATACAACAGTTGATAGAGTTGCGCAAATTATTACAGCGCAAATGGGACTGAAAGATGTTATGTTCAAATACAGCGGGGGTGAGCGCGGCTGGCCAGGGGATCAGCCTTTTGTTTATCTTGCAATAAATAAATTGAAAGGATTGGGGTGGAGACAAAGTGTGAGAACTGATGAGGCGATTAGGAGGACGGTTGATTGGCTGAGGGAGAATGAGTGGATATTAAGAGAAAGAAGATAAAATTAGTTGTGGGGCGGGGGGATGGGAACGGGTGAAGACGATATTTTTCAGATAAAGAAAGTGAAATTTCTAGAATATGTTAAGAGTGCAGCTAATGCCTTAGGCGTAAGTCCCCCCGAAGTCAATTTTGGGCATTGCCCTGACACAAGAAATGAGCAAGCGCATATCCATCTTGATGCGTACCTTATTTGCATTTATAAGGGACGGCTTATGCAAATGAATGACTATGACATGCAAAATACTGCAACCCATGAAGTAGCGCATTTGGCTAGTCCAACCCACGATAGTGAGTTTCAGAAAAAGCATGCTTTTATCCATTTGGGTTCTTGGAAACCGCCGCCAGGTGTGATTGTAGTGCATGGTGGAAAAATCCCGGATTATAGGAAACTTGCAAAAAAATATGTAAAGCCACTGATAATTACGACGGAATGCAATTACCATTCATGTGAAGTAAGAACAAATCTTCAAGTGTGTAAGCATTGCAATCATTACTTTTGTAATAAACATCTAAGAGCAAAAGAACCGGGCATGCCTAGATTTCAGAGTTCAACGAAGGATAGTATTATTTTTATGGAAGAATGGAGACGGGCGGGTGGTCATCCTTGTGGCTCCTATTTAGATTATCTTGAACAAAGGAAAGAGAAAACAACTAAAAGATACTTGCGCGTTTTAGACTGGTTGCGAGAAGCAAAACCCATTGTAATACCTAAAACCAAACCAAAAGAAGAGTATGTAGTTCATAAAGATGTATATGGTTTGCGCTATTATACCAAAAAAAAGAATGAGAAAATGCTGATTGTTGCCGTAACCTTATTCGTCTTAGTTATAGCTTCATTTTCTGTTTACAATTATGTCAAAGATAATCCAGAAAAGTTTCCTTTTCTATTTTCGTTTTTCGGCTCTCCTGAACAAACAGTGAAACAACATTTTAATGCGTATAGTATAGGAGATAGGAACGCATTTATTGAAACTCTTGATTCTGAAAATATGGCTTTTTACAATGATATGCTAACTCAATTTGATACTATAACAGCTAAAGCAGGGCCGCAAGTGGGTTATAAAAGAGAATTGAGTGAATTAAAGGTAATAGAAAAAACAAATAGCACAGCGCGCGTTTATGTTAAGTATACTGATACTTTACCGCCGGACCAACTTATGCCAAAAACAGTTACTTATGTGGAAGAGGCTAATATGACGCTACTGCTGAAGAATGGGAAGTGGAGAATTAGCGAGATAACTGAATAGATTATAATTTCTTCCCCCCCCCCAAACACACTCCCCTTTCTCCCCTGCGCCGCTTCTGAAAATAATATGGCAAACTCCTATAGGTACTTCTTTAAAATTGACCCCAATTGTTCAGGTCTTTTACAATTCTCTTTTTTCACATCAAGAAGTTTTGGCCTTTTTATATTTTTGAGAGCCTCCTTAAAAACGCTTTGATATGAATAACTATTCGCATTAATTCTGAATGATTCAACCAGGCTTACCTCGGTTATTCGAGACTGCGAATCTCTTACGCCTAATATTTCAGATTCAACTCTGTAAGCAAAAAAATAATCGTCTATTTCTCCATCGCCCCTGTTATCATTTGGCCCCTTGGTTATATGCTCTATAAACCAATCAGCCTCCCCTGTTTTTTCAAAAAGAGCTGCCTAAATAAAAAATTCCACTCCAAAACACCATCCATTTCCTTTGATATTTATTCTTTTCATTACTCGGTATTTATTATGAATACGTTTGAGTATTTATAATATGAGAACAGAGAAAATTATTATTTTTTCGCTCCAAACACACTCCCCTTTATCACCTGCACCGCTTCCATCAAATCCTCAACAACATAATCCGGCTGCGCGCTCATTATTTCTTCTTGATTTGGAATGCGGCCACTTTTGAC
Source organism: Candidatus Naiadarchaeum limnaeum (assembly GCA_014189685.1). Classification (GTDB taxonomy): domain Archaea; phylum Undinarchaeota; class Undinarchaeia; order Undinarchaeales; family Naiadarchaeaceae; genus Naiadarchaeum; species Naiadarchaeum limnaeum. The sequence goes on along the minus strand of DVAB01000038.1, from coordinate 10,142 downwards.
TAAAATTGTTTTTAGGCCAGCTGATTTTCCAAGCGGAATATCGTGCTTTACAGAATCGCCGACAATCCAGCTCTTGCTTAAATCGATTTTGTGCAACTTAACTGCCTTATCTATCATTCCGGTTTTCGGTTTTCTGCAATTACAAGCTTCCTCCTTTGAGTGCGGGCAATAATAAATAGCGTCAGCATGAGCATCTGCTAATTTTAGCTCATCCTGCATTTTCTGATTTATTTCATTCAGAGTTTTTTCAGCATACAATCCTTTTCCAACACCTGCCTGATTTGTAATTACAATTACTAAATAGCCGGCACGGTTTAATTGCCTTATTGCAGATTTTGATTTTGGCAGAAATTTAAATTCACCCCAACTTTTTATATAATTGAGATTATCCTCGTTAATAGTTCCATCTCTATCAAGAAAAATTGCTTTTTTTAAGCTAACTTTTTTTGTTTTCTTAGCTTTGCCCATGGGTCCTCAAAACGAAAAACATCCTTGCTCACATACGGATATGAAAACTCAATTATTTCAAGAGTGCTTTTTCCTACATTAATGATTTGATGAAGAGTTCCTTTGGGCAAATAAAGAAATTGCCCTTTTTTGTAAATGCGCGCCCCAATTTTGAATCTAACTCTAACCATTCCGCGCCTTATAAAAAATACTTCGCCCTTTTTTTTATGTTTGTGAAAAGATGACATTCGACCTTTCCAAAAAACCAATCGCTTTACGCAAAAGCCATCTTTAATCAAAACATGGTCTTCAAAGCCCCAAGGCTTTTTTATTATAACTTTTTTATCGCTTCTTTTACTTTTTCTACTCCCCATTTTTCAAGTTCCTCTGTTCTTTTTTGACTTTTTGATTCGCAAAAAACTCTAAAGATTGGCTCTGTTCCGCTCGGGCGGATTAAAATCCATGAGTCATCTTCAAAGAAGATTTTTACTCCATCTGTTGAATCAATTTTTTTTACTTCTTTCTTTACCAGAGTTTTAATATAAGTCATAACTTTGCTTTTAAGCTTTTCCTCACAGTGAATGCGCGCTTTCAATTGATGGAATTTTGGAAATTTTGCCACAAGTTGCGACAAAGATTTTCCAGAACTGGCAACTAACTCTGCAATTTTTACTGCTGTTAAAGCCCCATCTCTTGAAGGAGAAATTTGCGGAAACATGCAGCCGCCGTTTTCCTCAAATCCGAACAAAGCTTTTTTCTTAATTATAACATCGCCCACAATTTTTCCGCCGATTTTTGTTTTAATTATTTTTCCATTGTTTTTTTCAACAACATAATCAATCAAACTTGAGGTTGCGACTGTTGTAACAATCAATCCGCCCTTATTTTCACTTAAAATTTCGTTTGCCAATAGAGAACCAGTTACATCACCCATTAAAATTTCTTCCCTCCCCGTTACAAAAATGGCTCTATCTCCGTCAGTATCAAATGCAATTCCCATATCAGCTTGTTCGCTTAGAACAGTCTCTCTTAATTTTGTTAAAGTGTCTGGCCTTGGCTCAGGGCCGCGCTCAAAAAATCCGTTCATAGTTCTGTGTAGAATTACAGTTTCGCAGCTCAACTGCTTGAAAAGATTTGGAACAACTGTCCCCTGTGCGCCGTTTCCAATATCCAAAACTATTTTCAAATTAAGAGCTTTTAATTTTATAAAATTAAGAACAGCAGTCTCATAATCTTGAATGACATTGTGCTCGGTATACTTTCCAATTTTTTTCCAATTTGCGCGGCGGAAATTTTTTCTTTTATAAATTTGTTCAAATCTTTTTTCTTGATTTTCAGAAATCTCCATTCCATTTGTCAAAATAAACTTTAATCCATTGTACTCAGCAGGGTTATGCGAACTTGTTACCATAATTCCTGCATCATAACTCTGCTTGACTGCAAAATTCAATACAGGGATTGGAACAATTCCTGTGTCAAAACCATTCAAGCCTGTTTCAAGCAGTCCTGCTATTACAGCGCTCTTAACCATTTCAGAACTAGTTCTGGGATCATTCCCGATTAACACTTTACTTCCTTGCTTGAGCATGCTGCCATATGTGCGCGCAAGATCAAGAACAAATTCGGAAGTAAGAGTTTCGTTAGAAATCCCCCTTATGCCAGTTGTGGAGAATAATGCCATTTTGTCCCAACAGCGTATCTTGGATTTGCAATCCTATTAACTTTTTCAACCTCCCTGAAAACAAGTGCAATAGATTCTAGAGAATTTGCCTCTCTCAAAGAGTTCTTAAGCTTTTCTATCTCATCCTCCGGGATTGTGCTCTGCACAGTTAATTCTTTTAAAGCAATTGTGGCATTTCCAATTAATTCAATTATTTCTTTGCTTGCGCGCAATAAAAGGGCTTTTTCGCAAACCTTGAAATAATAAGCCATTTCTTCCCTTGCCAAGTTGTGTGCAGTGAGTTTTGTAATTGCAAAGCCAAGCATTATTCCATAAATTTTTGCAAGCTCCTCAGACTGAGTTGCAAATTCAAAAACTTCCGGTTTCAAATTAAGTGGTTTATACGCGCGGAAAAATTTGAAAACGTTTACATCTGTTTCCCGCGTTAGAGAAAATTGAAACACTGATTTAGGAGTGATGTAATCATTTATCGTCTGATTTAAAATACGCTTAATATTAGATGGAGTGCCTTCTAGGACGAGCTTAAACTCTGCTCCCTCCCCCACCATATTCTCCAATAATGCCATAACAGAAAGCTTAAATTAATAGTTCCTTATTTAAATAGCTTACTAAAATGGATTTGAGTATTGTAATTCCAACTTTCAATGAACAAGAAAATGTTGAAAAATTGCACTCAGAGTTAGTTTCAACTCTGAAAAAAATAAACAAGAGTTGCGAAATTATTTTTGTGGATGACGGCTCAACTGACCAAACTTTTGAAAAACTGGAAAGAATTGCAAGGAGAGACAAAAAAGTTAGAATTGTAAAATTCACAAGAAACTTTGGGCAAACTGCGGCTCTTTTGGCTGGATTTCAAAAATCAAAAGGAAATGTAATAATTTCAATGGATGCTGATTTGCAAAACGACCCAGCAGATATCCCAAAACTTTTGAGAAAACTAAATGATGGATATGATGTGGTTTGCGGCTGGAGAGCTAACAGGAAGGACACTTTTGGAAAAGTTTTAAGCTCAAAAATTTCAAACTGGCTTATGGATTTTTTAATGGATTTGAACATACATGATTCTGGGTGCACTCTGCGAGCTTACAAGAGAAGAACTGTAAATGATTTGCAAATTTATGGAGAAACGCATCGATATATTCCCGCAATGATTTCCTCAAGAGGATTTAAAGTTGCAGAAGTTCCTGTGAATCATCGCTCTCGGTTTAAGGGAAAAACAAAATATGGATTGGCAAGATTGCCAAAAGGATTGCTGGATTTGTTAACACTAAAATTTTTAGTCACTTATGGGAGCAGACCAATCCACATATTTGGGGGGGCAGGACTCTTTCTTTTTGGGCTTGGGTTTCTAGGAGGATTGTGGCTTGCTTATGAAAAGTTTTGGCTTCGATTGAGCATAGGGAATAGACCTTTGCTAACTTTAGTTTTATTGTTATTAATTCTTGGAGTTCTTTTTATTCTAAATGGTTTCGTAGCAGAGCTTTTAATAAGAACCAGAACAACAGAAACTTACAAAATAGAAAAAACTGTCAACTAAGAGGCAGTTTTATTATCTAAAGTTATATATCCAAGAGATATTCTTCTTTCACCTGTGAGCTCATAATCTTTACTTGCAACAGCATAATCCTGAACAAGCTCGGAAAGTTTGTCAGGATCAAAAGTCCCTCCTTTTTTGAATAAAAAGTAAATTATATTGAAATTTTCTCCAGATTTAACAAAAGCTACCTGCTTTAGTCCATAATTTTCTTTTAGGTAGGAGAGAATTCCTTCGTTGTTCAATTCGTTCCTTCCTAGGGGAGGGTAGAGGAGTATCCACTTAACTCCTTTTTCCTCTGCTTTTTTAATAACATCTACACTTGAAATTCCATAAAATCCTTTGCGGTCAGAATGCCAGAGCAATCCCATTATTTCTCCGCCTGAGAACAAAATTCTATCCGCGGGGTTTGAGTTTTTCTGAATGTACTCCCCTGCAATATCTGACCCAGGAAGTTGCGTATCAAACTGTCTATTCTTTGCTTCAAGAGAGCCACTTAGAGCTAAATTTGTCCCCAATAGAGTTTCAGAAACTTTTCCTGCCCCACCTGGCGGGCCGTATACTAAAAAGATAACTAAGATAAAAGCGACAAAATATTTTAAAATTTTAAAAACATCTTCCCTTCCAAGTTTTTCCTCATCCCCTGCGGGCTGGACTTTAGCTGATAAAACCGAACCAATATTTTCTCCGATTGCAATAATTGCAAAACTAATTGAAACTATGAAAAATGGTGCAATTGGATATTGGTGGTAGGAGTGCCCTGAAAGTTTTTCTGCCAATAGCATGAAAAATATTGCCGCACCAATACCATAGGCAAGCATAAACTTAAATGGATCGAAAGCAGAGCTTTCTCCCATCTTCTCGTTGACGCTCAAAGATGCAAAGGAATTAGCTTTATGGGATATTTCGCGTTTAAATATTGGCAGAGCTAAAACTGCAAGAACTGCAAAGATAATCAGATATAAAATTTTAAACTGTGCCTTCCACGCAATAAGTGGAACAATTATTAGTGTGGCAAGGATGACCGGAACTGCAATTTTCTTTCCAAACATTCCTCTTTCTTTAAAGTAGTATGATAGAAAAGAAAATATTCCAATAAATGTAAGGACAGCTCCAAAAAGTGTATAGTTATCGGCTGCATAGCTGCGGATTATTTGCCAAAACTGTCCTGCATAGAGCGGCGCAAGATTCAAAAGCTTCTCGCTTATTGTTGAGATTCCTGTGCGCGGAATTACTGCAAATTGCATGTATAAAACCCACAACAAAACAGTTGAAAGAATAGCAGCTGAAATTGCATAAGTTTTCAATCGTGTAAGGGTAAAACGCTTTATTCTATCATATGGAAATGTGAGCACTATTGGGAATAAAATTACAAGAAATGTGAAAACGGTAAGGCCAGATAGAGCAACAAATACCGATGTTAAAATTAAATCTAAATCAAGATCGTTTTCAAACCAGCGAATGTAAAAGTACCCAGCTAAAACCATAAAAAGCAGTCCTGGATTTTGCAACTGTGTGTTATGCGAGAAGAAAACCAATAAGGGGGTTATAGAAGTGGTAAAAGCTGCAACAAGCGCAATGTCATTTCTCCTGAACAATCTGCGCACAAACAAAAATATTGCTGGAACAATTAAAAGATTAAAAGAGATATTAATTGCACGTGCAACTGTTAGGCTTGGGCCAAAAATTTTGAAAAAAATTGCAAGCACAACTGAAATAAAAGGAAACGTATCTGCATGCGCGCCGGTTGGATCAGAGCTCAACTGTGGATAGTTATATGCTGGAACAAAAAATCCGTATTTGAAAAATCCATCGCGCGCAAAATTTCTTGCTTCTGTTAAATAATGAGTTTCTTTCCAATTGTGATAGCCAACAACTGGATAATCAGTATGATAAGCACGCAAAGTTAAGCCAATTAAAATTGCAACAAATAATAGGGTATAGAGCCATTTCTTTTCTTTAATTTCAGAAAATGCTTCGTTTAACATGCTCATTTGTTCTTCATATACCAATTAAGATAATTGCTTAGTCCCTCTTCCAATTTTACTTTGGACTCATAGTTCAAATATGCCTTTGCTTTTCCAATTTCTGCCCAAGTATCTTTCATATCGCCCTTAGCAGCTGGCTTATAATTAAGTTTTGCTTCCCTTCCAGTGAGAGTTTCAATTATATGAATAATATCTTTTAATTTTGTTCTGACTCCGCTTCCAATATTAAAAACTAAGTAATCTGTTTCAAATTCCCCTGCGAGCAGAGTTGCGTCAATAATATCTGAAACATAAGTCATGTCACGAGTTTGATTTCCATCTCCATAGACCTCAATTTCTTTTCCATCAATTATTGAGTTAAAAAATTTATAAATTGCCATATCAGGGCGCTGCCTTGGGCCATAAACTGTGAAATAGCGCAGAACAATTGTTGGTATCTTAAATTCTTGAGCATAAAGTTTGCAAAGATTTTCACAGCTGACTTTTGTTAATCCATAAGGAGAGATGGGTGTTGTTGAAATATTTTCTGTTATTGGAAGCGGGGCATTTCCATAAACTGAACTGGAGCTTGCAAAAACAAACTGCGGTTTTTTTTCTTTGCACGCCTCGAGCAATTTTTGCGTTGCGTGAATGTTATTTTCTAAATAAACCTGAAAGTTTTCCCACGAATAGCGAACTCCAGGCTGCGCGGCTAAGTGAAAAACAGTGTCAACATCTGAAACAAGTTTTTTTAAATCATAATTCAGGAGATTTGCTTCAATAAATTTAAATTTTTTATTTGATTTGAAAGCAGAAATATTTTTTTCTTTAATTGCACGAGGATAGTAATCAGTAAAGCAGTCAATTCCAATTGTTTCAATTCCGCGCTCTAGTAAAGCCTCGCATAGATGGCTGCCTATAAAGCCGGCTGCGCCTGTAACCAATACTTTTTTCATTCTCCCGAAAGCTTATACTATAGTGGAAAATAGCTTTAAATATGTTTAGCTGTATAATGTAAAGCTACGAGGTGGAATGGCCAAGCTTGGATTGATTGGACTAGGAAAGTGGGGAATTAATCATGCTAGGGCATACTCTGAATTAGCAAAACAAGGTGTTTGCAAATTTGTTGGAATTGCTGACGTGAATCCTATGGCAAGAGCAGAATCAGACAAACTTGGAGTTAAGTTTTATACAGATTATAACCAGCTCTTAAAAGAAGTTGATGCAGTTTCTATTGTTGTACCTACTAATTTGCATTATAAAATTGTGAAAGATTGTTTGAACGCGGGCAAACATGTTTTGGTTGAGAAGCCTATTACTAGTAATTCAAAAGAGGCAAAAGAATTAATTAATCTGGCAAAAAAGAAAAATCTGCTTTTAATGGTTGGATATTTGTTTAGGTTTAACAATGCTGTGCAGATCCTAAAAGAAATGGTAAAAGATGTCGGGCAAGTTCAGTATATAACAGGAAGATATGTTCATTCAAATAAGCCGCCGCGAAAAGATTCTGGAGTGATATTAAATTTTGCAGTTCATCTAATCGATATTCTTGATTATCTTTTAGAAAAAAAGCCAAAAAGAATTTACTGCAAAAAGAAAAATTTTCTTTCAAAAGAAAGAGAGGATGTTGCTTTCATTAATTTGGATTATGGGGATTTTATTGCAAACTTGGAAGTAAGCTGGTTCCATCCGCAAAAAGCAAGGGATTTGTGGATTATTGGAGAGCGGACAAAAATATATGCAGATTTGCTTGAACAAACTCTGATAAGTTATCCGATTGAAATAAAGCAGGACGAAGTGATTGAAAGGGATGAAAAATTTATTGAAGTTGAGAAAAATGAGCCGTTGTTCGATGAACTAAAATATTTCTGCGCTGCAATTTCTGATAAGAATTTACAAAAAAACCACGCGCAGAGCGCAGAGAAAGAGTATTTATTCACAAAAATCTGTGAGATTTGTCTTAAGAGTGCGCAACTGGATCAGGAATTGGATGTGGAAGCGGAGTTGAAAAAGAATGGTTAAGACTCATAAAATTTTTAAGAATGTAAAACTTGGAAAAAACTGTGAGATTGGAGATTATGTTGTTATTGGCGTGCCGCCGCGCGGAAAAAAAGACGGGCAGCTCAAAACTGTTATTGGAGATGGAGCTGTTATTCGTTCGCATACAGTAATTTATGCAGGAAATAAAATTGGAAAGAATTTCCAAACAGGCCACGGAACAATGCTGCGCGAGGAAAATACAATTGGGAACAATGTTTCAATCGGGACGCAGAGCATAATAGAACATCATGTTAAAATTGGGAATAATGTTCGCGTTCACTCAGGAGCTTTTATTCCTGAGTTTTCTGTTTTAGAGGATAATTGCTGGATTGGGCCGAAAGTTTGCTTTACAAATGCGCCACATCCGCAAGCACCGCGCGCAAAGGAATATTTGAAAGGGCCAGTTGTGCAGAGATATGCAAGAATCGGCGCAAACGCAACAGTTTTGCCAGGAGTTGTAATTGGGACAAATTCTTTAGTGGGCGCAGGAAGTGTTGTTACAAAAAATGTTCCTGCGAATAAAGTTGTGGCTGGGAATCCGGCGGAAGTTATTAAAGATGTCGGGGATTTGAGATATCCGTTTGAGACTTCTGAAAAGCCGTATAAAAGAATTGGCAAGTAATACAGGTCACTTTCTTAAAAGACTTCGCGCATCTTCCATATTTGCATAGTGCACTATAAAGTAGGAATTTAATCCTTTTCTCAGATTACTATCAACATTCAGTGCTCTAATAAAGGAATCAATTTTATCAACATCCGCTGGGGGATTAGATCCAAAAATCGCTAAATGAAGATTTTTTGCATGCGCTTCCTCTCTTATATAATTCATAAATGCTTTTTGGCTTTCTTTAGTTTCCCTCCCAATTAAGTTGTGCGCCTTCGCAAGGTCTTTAGCAAGACATGCTATTGCCCTTTGAAAATTCTTGGCAGCAAACCAATAATGACTTGCGAAAAAATATAAAGTCTCAGCTTCCAGTTCGCGTGCCTCTCTTTCGCAATCGCGTGAACCCATAAGTGATTTGTCTTAAAACTCATATATATAAATATTGAAAGATTTAATCTAAACCCCTATGGCAAAGGTTAGAATTAAAAGAGCAAAAATCCATTTCTGCGACGAGGAAATAAACGCTGCACTTGAAGTTATTAAAAGTGGGAGATATGTTAAAGGCCCGAATGTTTCTGCTTTTGAAGAGGAATTTGCAAAATTTGTTGGAACTAAACATGCGGTGGCTGTTAATTCTGGAACTTCTGCACTAATTGCTGCGCTTTTGGCTGCCGGAGTTAAAAGAGGGGATGAGGTAATTACAACTCCTTTCACTTTTATGGCAACAGGAAATGCAATTTTAATTGCAGGCGGAAAACCAGTTTTAGTTGATATTGATGAGGATAGCATGAATATCGATCCAGGGGCTGTTAAAAAGGCAGTGACCCCAAAAACAAAAGCAATAATGCCAGTTCATTTGTATGGGCAGAGTGCGGATATGGATCCGATTTTGGAAGTTGCAACTGAAAAAGATTTAATTATAGTTGAGGACGCTGCTCAAGCAGTTGGGGCAAAGTACAAGGGCGATTCTTGTGGGACTTTTGGAGATATAAACTGTTTTTCATTTTATCCTACAAAAAACATGACTGTCTGCGGTGATGGAGGAATGATTACAACAGATAATCCCGAATTGTATGAAAAGTCAATCATGTATAGGGATGCTGGCCGCAAAAAAGGAGATATCGAGCGCTCATATGTTCCAGGATATAACTTTAGGCTTTCGGAATTACATGCAGCAATCGGTCGCGCACAGTTAAAGCATGTTAAAAAATGGAACGAGGAGAGAAGGCAGATTGCAACTTGGTATGATAAATATCTTTCTGGTACTAAAGAGCTAATTTTGCCAGAGGAAATGGAATATGCTTACCATATTTATCATTTATATTCGCCGCGGGCGCAGAGAAGAGATCAACTACTGAAGTTTTTAGAACAAAATGGAGTTGAAGCTGGAACACACTATCCGATTCCATTACACGTACAGGAAACTTTCAAGCATTTGGGCTATGGAAGAGGGGATTTCCCAAAATCCGAAAAGGCTGCTGATATGCAAATCTCTCTGCCAGTTTATCCTGGATTAAAAGAAAAGGATATTCAATATGTGGCTGAACAAATAAAGAAGTTTTACAAAAAGTAACTAATTGTATGGCAAAAATAAAGGTGAGTATTGTTATTGCAACTAGAAACGAAGAGCGCACTATCGGAAAATGTATTGAATCCTTACTGACGCAGAACTATCAAAAAAATAAATACGAAATTATTTTTTCAGACGGCCGCTCAAGAGATAGAACAAGAGAAATAATTCAGAGTTATGCGAGAAAAGCGAAAAATCCAAACATAATTCTTCTTGATAACCCAAATACGGATTCAGGAAGCGGCCGCAATATAGGGATTAAAAAATCGCGCGGGGAATTTATTGTTCAATTGAGTGGG
>DVAB01000037.1 GCA_014189685.1 Candidatus Naiadarchaeum limnaeum | reverse complement strand
TTTGTTGGCTTTACTTTTACAACTGCTGCGTCTCCTGTTTTTAAGAACTCTGGTTTTTCCTCTTTCACAGCGCCTGTTGCCGGGTCGATTTTTTTCATTAACTCAACAAATGTGCATGCAACTTGAGCGGTGTGGCAGTGGAAAACTGGAGTGTATCCTGCAGTGATTGCAGTTGGGTGATTTAAAACAATTATCTGAGCAACAAACTCTTCTGCAACTGTTGGCGGATTGTTTGCGTGGCCGCAGACATCCCCTCTCTTAACCTGATCCTTTTCAACTCCTCTAACATTAAATCCAACATTATCTCCCGGCTCTGCCTGTGGCAATTGTTCGTGGTGCATCTCAACACTCTTTACCTCTCCAACAGCTCCGCTTGGCATGAAAATAATTTTATCATTAGGCTTAAGAACACCTGTTTCAATTCTTCCAACTGGTACTGTTCCAACTCCTGTGATTGAGTAAACATCCTGAATTGGGACTCTCAAAGGCTTTGTGGTTGGTTTCTCAGGGGCCTTTAAGTTGTCAAATGCCTCCAGTAAAGTTGGGCCCTTGTACCAAGTCATGTGCTGGGAAACTTTCTTTGAAATATTTTCGCTTGATGGATAAGAAGCGAATGGAATGAATGGGATTGTATCAACCTTATATCCTGTCGGTTTTAACAAATCCATAACCTGTTTTTTCATATCCTCGTATTTCTTCTGCTCCCAGCCAACCTCGTCCATTTTATTTATTCCAACAATTAGCTGATTAACTCCAAGGGTTTTCAAAAGCCATGCGTGCTCTTTTGTTTGCGGTTGAATTCCTTCTTTTGCAGAAACAATTAGAACAGCAGCATCTGCCTGTGATGCGCCTGTAATCATGTTCTTAACAAAGTCCCTGTGTCCTGGCGCATCTATAATTGTGAAATAATATTTCGGGGTCTCAAATTTGCGGTGCGCAACATCAATTGTCAGTCCTCTTTCGCGCTCTTCCTTCATTCTGTCCATAACAAATGCAAGGTCGAAAGTTTCCTTTCCAAGCTTCTTTGCCTCTTCCCTGATTTTCTTCATTTCAGTCTCAGGGATGTTTCCAGTATCGTACAGAATGCGGCCTACAGTTGTTGACTTTCCATGGTCAACGTGGCCTGTGAAAACAATATTTAGGTGTGGTTTTGCCATTTTTCTACTAAATTGAGGCTATATTAATATCAAGGGGTATATATAAAGGTTATTTTAGCACGCTATTCAATATAATCCTGCGGCTGCGGCAATTGTTCTTTTAACCCTTTCCTCTTCCTGATTTCAGCAATAACCTTTCTCAGCAATTCCGCAGGCAATTTCTCAAATCCCGCATTTTCAGTGCTCCACAGAACGCGGCCCTGAGTTGCACTTCTAATATCATTTGCAAATCCAAACATCTCAGCAACAGGAACTTTTCCAGTAACTTCAACTGTATCCCCTTCCTGCTTCATGTCCAAAATCTGCCCTCTCCTGCCAGAAATTTCGCTGTTTGCTGCTCCAAGATAGTCCTCCGGAACTCTAATGAAAACATTTTGCTTTGGCTCAAGCAAGAAAGGCTCTGCCATTAACATTGCTGCTTTGATCGCATTGCGCACAGCAGGAATAACCTGAGCAGGCCCCCTGTGTATAGCATCCTCGTGCAAAGTAACATCCTCCAATCTCACTTTCAATCCAAAGCACTTTTCATCCGCAAGCGGTGCTTTTTTTACAACATCCTCAAATCCCTGAATGCAAAGCTCGAGAACTTCTCCAATATGAACCTCTCCCTTAACCATGTTAAAGAAAGCATTTGAGCCATGCACATAAGCAATATTTTTTGCTTCTTCTTTCTCAAGCCCCAACGCCAGAAGCTCTTTTTGGAGTTCCTTTTTTTTCTGCTCTCCCTGTTTTATTTTTCCCTCCTGGATTGTTTTTATTACAGATTCCTCAAGAGGCTGGACTGTAATGTAAAATTTGTTGTGTTTGTTTGGAGATTTTCCTTCAACCTCTGGGCTTTCCTTGCTCACAGTTTCGCGATAGACAACAATTGGCTGAGAGCTTTCAATCTCAACTCCGCGGTCTTTTATAATTCTATATTTCCAGATTTCTAAGTGAAGTTCGCCCATTCCAGAAATTTTGTGCTCCCCGGTTTCTTCATCAATTTCAACATGTATTGTTGGATCAGCTTTTTCAATATCTCGCAAAACTTCAATTAATTTTGGCAAATCTCTTGTATTTTTTGCTTCAATTGCTTCTGTTACAACAGGCTCTGTGAACTGTATTGTTTCAAATGGGTCTATAGGAATATTTGGATCACAAGCTGTATCCCCTGTGCGCGCCCCTCTTAATCCAACAATTGCAACTATGTTCCCTGCAGGCGCTTTTTCTATTCTAGTTCTTTCCGCGCCCATGTAAATTCCAATCTGCTGCGCCTTTACTTTCTGTTTCACTCCAACTAAGTAGACATCCATCCCAGATTCCAGTGTTCCTGAGAAAAGTCTGCCTGTTGTTATATCTCCTGCATGCGGGTCAATGATTATTTTTGTTATCATAAATGCAAGCGGCGCTTTTGGGTCGCAGCTTGAGAGTTTCTTTCTCATATCCTCATCCTCTCCGGGCCATATTTGTTTTATCCTATAATCTTGCGCCTGATGCGGATTTGGAAAATGTTTAACTGCCATATCAAGTGCAATCTTGTGTAGTGGCGCTTTTCTCCCAAGCTTTTTCCAATCCTCCGCTCCACCCTGATATGCAGAAATAACATCCTTCAGAGTCATTCCGAGCTCCTTCATGTGCGGGAAACTCAGTGCCCACCTGTGGTATGCACTTCCAAACATGACGCTGCCGTCCTCAACCCTTACTTTCCATTTCTCCTTGAACTCTTCAGGCGCGTTTCTTCCAATTAGCTCATTCACCTTTGCAATAACCTTTAGAAATCTTGCCTGCATTTCCTCTGGATTTAATTTTAATTCTTTTATCAAGCGGTCAACTTTGTTTATAAACAAAATCGGGCGAACTCTTTCCTTGAGAGCTTGTCTTAAAACAGTTTCACTCTGTGGCATAACGCTTTCAACCGCATCAACAACAATTAAGCCTCCATCAACCGCGCGCATGCTCCTTATCACTTCTGCCCCAAAATCAACATGCCCCGGGGTATCGATTAAATTTATCAAATAATCCTGCCCTTCATAATTATGAACAAGAGAAACATTTGCAGCATTTATTGTAATTCCCCGCGCTTGTTCCTGCGGGTCAAAATCCAAAGAGAGTTGTTTTCCAGCCAATTCCTCTGAGATAAGCCCTGAGCCCAATAGTAAATTGTCTGACAGGGTTGTTTTTCCATGATCGATGTGAGCCACTATTCCCATGTTTCGAATAAGCAGTGGCTTCCACATCAATTCCTGAATTTTTGTAATAAGTTCTTCTCTACGGCCCATAAAATCGCAAGTTGTTATATTAAAATGTATATATAAGCTTCGCTACTTTTCTAAGCAATGACAGAAATTAGCGGCTCTGTTGAGTGGACAGCAAAGTTTCATAAAATTAAATCAGGAATGCCGGATGTTCCCTATACTTCTTTAGTAGGCTTTGTTGAGTCTGAAATTCGCAAATCAGAAATTAATTACTTTATGGAACGGCAAAAAGAAGAAAGAGACAAAACAATTTATCGCCTAACACTGCACGGCGGCTTCTTTTTAAGGCGTGTTGTTTACGCTGCAGAACTTTCCTTTGTTGATTCAGATAAGACAACATTTTTCAAGATTGACGGGGATGAGCAAATTGTTAAAAAAGCAGGCACTCTTTTAAAAAAGTATCTAGAAAAAATGAAAGTGCAAGAAATGGTTTCTTCCTATTCTTTTTCTTAATAATATATATATCTCTCGACATAAGATTCTTAATTATGAAAGGGGTTATCATTTATAAAAGTGAACCACAATTCGCTGATCCTAAACATACCGCAACAGCGAAGCAACGTATTAGAAATCCTTTTTTATACATACTTTTTAATCTAGCTAAATTTCATGAATGGGGTAATCTTCTATGGGGTTCTGAAGGTGAATATACTATCTATACTGTTGCTTTTGTAGTCGAACAACGAGCTAGACCTAAAAGATGGTCTAATAGAAGGGTTATCACAGAAGTAAATATATATGGAAAAGTAAAAGCACTTGATAAACCGCTCGAACTTAGAACAGAATTTAGTGTTGATGGAGATGGGCGTTTTGATGCTATTCTTCAACAAAAATTAATTGAGATATCAGCTAAAAGCGAATTTATTAGAGAACTAATAATTAATAATAATCATATTGTAAGAAAATAAATTAGCGCGCGCTCTGCGCAACTCTTTCAGTTTCCTCTTTCTTTGAAACCGAATAAGTTTTCGTATCATAGTTTGACGCTGCAATTATCTCATCTGCGAGCGCAGCCGGAAGTGTATATCTTTTCTTAAAACATCTCTGTGCAGCCCCATGGCTTATAAAACGTATTGCAGTGTCTAGCCTTCTCTGCGGCGCAACATCAACTGCTTTGTGGACTATAATTCCCCCTTGCCTAATCCTAGTTGTTTCCTCTCGCGGGGAAGTGTTTGTTACTGCATTAACCAAAACCTGAACAGGATTTTGTTTTGTCTTTTTTTCAATTATTTCAAAGCCTTTTCTTATAAGGCGCAGGGTTGTTTGCTTTTTCCCTGTATCACGGCCTGAAGTTTTTTTGTGTATGCGCGAATCTTTTACATGCCCCGTAACCATTAAATCATTTGCAAGGCGCTCAATTAAATTATAATGTTTTTTCCCAAATCTCTTTGCCCCTGCCCTGCCAAATGAGTGCGGAATTGCGCGCGGCTGCAAATTGATATACTCTATCAATCCCGGGTCCTCAACAGTAATTCCTCGTGGGTCCCATTTGTCAAAAATCTTTACATTTGCGAAATAGTAAACTTTCTGTTCAACAATTTGAGCTTTTTCAGTTGTCATATTTACTTAACCGGTTTCTCCTTCTTTCCATGGACTAGTTGTTGCAAATCAATTCCGTTTACTTTTATAACCTTGTATCTTACTCCAGGAATATCTCCCATTGATTTTCCCCGCGGTCCGCCGATTCCTGCAATCACAACCTCATCGTGCTCATCAATGAAGTTAATTGCATTGTTTCCAGGCGCAAAAGCTGTTACTCCGCGCCCACTATTAATCAATTGAACGCGAACACATTTTCTAATACCAGAATTAGGTTGTTTTGCTTCCAATCCTACTTTTTCCAGAACAATTCCGCGCGCCATTGGAGCGCCTTCAAGAGGATTATACTTCTGAATAAGGCCCTGCCTTTTTCTTTTGAACATTTTGTCTTTAAATCTAAATCTAGTGCGAACCTTTCTTCTTCTGCGCGCTGCGAATAAACCTTTTGCTGAACCACCCATTTTCGCGAACCTTGTGAGCGGAAATAAGCGAAACTTGAATTACTTCGCCCATTTCGCGCATTTTGGTTAATCTTTTGTTTAAAAGAGATTCTATATAATAAAAGCTATGATTTAAATACCTTTTCTAACTAAACTATTTTCCTATGGCAGAAGAACAAACCCAAAAACCTCAGGCCTCAAGCATCCAGCTTCAAGCTTCTAGCCAAGAGCCTTACTTATTAGATTTCTATGGCACAGAATGCGTCCCATGCAAAGAAATGGAGCCTTTGCTCGAGCAATTAGAAAATGAGCTCGGAGTAAAAGTTCAAAGATTAGAAGTTTGGCACAATGCAGCGAATGCAGCTTTAATGGAACAATATGATAAAGAGCAGCGCGGCTTTGTTCCTTTCTATTATAACAAAAAAACAGGCAAAGCTTTATACGGAACGCAGTCTTATGAAACTTTCAAGAAGTGGGCCTTGGGCCAACTTTAAAGTATGATTTCCAATCTTGGAAAACCTCAGTGGCTGAAAATCCGGCCGCCAAATACAGAGAGTTTTAATTCAATTAAGGACACAATTGCAAAACTTAAATTGCACACAGTTTGCCAGGAGGCTCATTGCCCAAACATGAGCGAGTGCTGGAGCGGTGGGACCGCAACTTTTATGGTAATGGGCGGAACTTGTACGAGAGGATGTAGATTTTGTTCAGTTGAAAGCGCTGCAAAAGGTGAGACTCTTGATCCCATAGAGCCAAAAAAACTTGCTTATGCAGTAAAAGAATTTGGGCTTGATTATGTTGTAATAACTTCTGTGGATAGAGACGATTTGTCAGATCAAGGTGCAGGGCATTTTGCGAAGTGCATAGAAACTTTGCGTGAACTTGTTCCAAATGTTTTAGTTGAAGTTTTAACTCCTGATTTTCGAGGAGATTTTGATTGCATAAAAACTGTAATTGATGCGCAGCCAACTGTTTTCGCGCACAATATTGAAACTGTAAAGAGATTACAAAAATATGCTCGAGACCCTCGCGCAAATTATGAGCAAAGTTTGAAAGTTTTGAAAACTGCAAAGGAATTAAATTCAGAAATTTTTACAAAAAGTTCAATTATAGTCGGCTTCGGAGAAAAAGAGGAAGAAGTAATTGAAACAATGAAAGATTTGCGCGCAGTTGGAGTAGATATTTTAACAATTGGTCAATATCTGCGGCCATCTGATTGGCATTTGCCAGTTTCAGAATATGTGTCCCTAGAAAAGTTCAAATTTTATGAGCAAAAAGGTTTAGAGCTTGGCTTCAAATATGTTGCAAGCGGGCCTTTTGTGCGCTCATCTTACAAAGCAGGAGAATTATTTGTTAAAAATTTGGTTAAGAGAAATGAGTCTGAGTAACCTTTATATAACATCAACTCTTTTAATCAGAAAATATTCTCTTAAGTCTAAACGTGATAGTTCATGCCCGAAACAACAGCAGTAAAATTTGAAGTAAAGTATCTGCAAATTCTCGATGAGACTGGAAAGGCTGATGAAAAGTTGATGCCAAAACTTTCCAAGGAGCAGATTTTGCGCATGTATGAATTAATGGTCGAGGGCAGAATTTTTGATGATATTCTTTTCAAGCTTCAAAGAGAAGGCCGCGTTTTAACTTTTGCCCCTGGAAAAGGGCAAGAGGCTGCGCAAGTCGGCTCTGTTTTGGCAATGGAAAAGGATGATTGGATTGCTCCTGCTTTTCGAGAGAACACTGCATTTATTGCTCTTGGAATGCCAATGGATGTAATAATTCAGTATTGGGGTGGAGATGAGCGAGGCAATAAGATGCCTGATGGAATAAATTCCTTGCCAGTGGCAATTCCTGTTGGTGGGCATATCACGCACGCTGTTGGAATGGCTTGGGCATTTAAGTTGCAGAAAAAGAAAAGTACTATGGTTTGCTTTTTCGGAGACGGTGCAAGCTCAAAGGGTGATTTCTACGAGGGCTTGAATATGGCCGGAGTTTTTAAAGCTCCGCTTGTTGCAATTTGCCAAAACAACCAATGGGCTATTTCTGTTCCTGTTAAACAGCAAACCGCAGCTGAAACTCTTGCACAAAAAGCAATTGCATTTGGTTTTGAGGGAATTAAAGTTGATGGAAACGATGTTTTTGCAATGTACAAAGCAACTAAGGACGCGCTTGAAAAAGTAAAAGCAGGAAAAGGCCCTGTTTTAATTGAAGCTTACACTTACAGACTTTCAGACCACACAACAGCAGACGATGCAAAAAAATATAGAGATCCGAAAGAAGTTGAGAAATGGGTTCTAAAAGACCCAATTGTTAGATTGAAAAAATATGTTATTGAAAAAAAACTTGCAAGCGAGGCTGAGCTACAGAAAATTGAGGGCTCTGCAAGAAAAAAAGTTGATGACGCAGTAAAGCGTGCAGAGCAGATTCAGCCGGCAGGTCCAACTGATATTTTTGAATATACTTACTCCAAAAAGCCGTGGCATGTTCAGGAGGAACTGGAAGATTTCAAGAGGACATATTCAGAAAAAGTTGATCGATAATGGCTGTAAAAACAATCGCTCAGGCATTGAACGAAGCATTTCACCAGGAAATGCAGAAAAACCCCAAGATTATAGTTTTGGGTGAGGATGTTGGAAAGGACGGCGGAGTTTTTAGAATTACAGATGGTTTGTATGAAAAATTTGGGCCAGAAAGGGTTGTTGACACTCCTTTATCTGAATTGGCAATTGCAGGAGTTTCAGTCGGGCTTGCAATTGGCGGAATGAAGCCTGTTTGCGAATTCCAGTTTGATGGGTTTTCAATTCCTTCTCTTGACCAAGTTATTGACCATGCAACCCGCTACAGGAACAGAACTCGCGGGAAGATGACCTGCCCTGCTGTTTTTCGCTTCCCCTATGGTGGTGGAATTCGTGCACTTGAGCACCACTCGGAAAGTCCTGAAACCCATTACATCCACACTCCTGGTTTGAAAGTTGTTGTTCCGTCAACTCCTTATGATGCAAAAGGTCTCCTAACCAGCGCGCTGCGCGAATCTGAAGATCCGGTTGTTTTCATGGAGCCAAAAAAAATATACCGCGCGTTCAAACAGGAAGTTCCTGATGAGCCTTATGCAATTCCTCTCAGCCAGGCATCAAAAGTTCGCGAAGGTGATGATCTAACTTTGGTTTGCTGGGGTGCAATGCGCGCAGTTTGCGAGCAGGCAATTGATTCGCTTGAGGGAAAATATTCAGTTGATTTAATTGATTTGAGGACCCTATGGCCTATGGATATTGATACTTATATTAACTCAATTAAAAAAACAGGCAGAGTTTTAATTGTCCATGAAGCACCGCGCACTTTAGGTTTTGGGGCAGAATTAATTGCACTTGCAAATGAAAAAGCATTTTTGAGTCTGAAAGCGCCGCCGATCAGGGTAACAGGATACGATATTCCAACCCCGCTGCCGAAATTGGAGAAGCATTATTATCCTGACTTAGACAGAATTGTTGATGGCATAGAAAGGTTAATGAAGTTTTAATAATTATATTTTCCAAGAATGGCTAAAGAGTTCAAGTTCCCAGATGTAGGCGAAGGAATCCACGAAGGCGTTTTGGTTAAATGGCTTGTTAAAGAAGGAGATAAAATTTCTGAGCACCAAAATGTTGCTGAGATTGAAACAGATAAGGCTGTTGTTGAGATGCCCTCTCCTTTTGGCGGAGTGGTTTTAAAATTAAATTTCAAACAAGGAGACACTGTAAGAGTCGGAGAAGTTTTAATGGTAGTTGGCGAGGCAGGAGAAAAATACACTCCAGGTGCTGCAAAAGAAGAAAGAAAAGCCCCTGCACCCCAAAAGAAAGAAGAAAAATTCTTCGGGGTAATTGGAGAGATAGCGGTTTCTGATAGAGTTATCCCACCTGCTCCTGAAACAGTTCAGGCAACTCCTGTTGTGCGTGCTCTTGCGAAACAGTTGAATGTTGATATTAACAAAGTAAAAGGAACCGGCCAGGGCAGCCGAATTACAGAGGAGGATGTGCGTCAAGCATCCAGCGTCAAGCCTCAAGCCGCACCTGCTATACGGCACAAATACGATATGTACGGCCATTTGGAAAGACTCCCGCTCAAAGGAGTGCGCAAAATTATTGCAGAGAAAATGGTTGAGTCCTTTTATACAGCCCCACCTGTTACTGTGATGGACGAGGCAGATGTAACAGAACTTTCAAAAGTGCGCGAAACCGCAAAAGCGCAGGCTCAGAAAAAAGGAATTCACATTACTTACATGCCATATATAATGAAAGCCCTTTTAGCAGCATTCAAAGAATATCCAAACTTAAACGCTTCTCTCGACACGCAGTTTAATGAGATAATTGTAAAGCTCTACTTCAATTTTGGCGTGGCTGTTGATACTGAGGAGGGTCTGATTGTGCCTGTTGTAAAAGGCGTAAATACGAAATCAGTTGAGGAGATTGCAAAAGAGGTCGCAGAGCTCTCTGAAAAAGCCCGCTCAAGGAAAATTGACCTTGCAGATTTGCGCGGCGGGACATTTACAATTACAAACTATGGCTCAATCGGAACTCAATTTGGAACTCCAATTATAAATTATCCTGAGAGCGCGATTTTAGGATTGGGAAGAATACAGGAAAAACCAGTTGTGAAGGACGGGAAGATAGTTGTCAGGAAAATGCTCCCGATTTCATTGACCTTTGACCACAGAATTGTTGATGGGGCGTATGCTGCCCGATTTATCACTGTTCTAATTAAGAACTTGGAAAACCCTGAGCTGCTTTTAAAACAATGAGCGCAAAAATCCTTTCAGAAGGCGAAATCAAGGCTGCCCTAGCTAAGCTACCCCAGTGGAGCATACAGAATGTTAATAGGGTAAATCTGCTTGTAAAAAAATTCGGCTTTTCAGGATTCACAACAGCAACTAAATTTGCAGCAACAATTGCGCCAATCGCGAATAAAATGAACCATCATCCAGATTTGCACATAACAAATTACAGGAATGTGCGCGTTGAAACTGTGACACATGATGTTGGAAACAAAATAACAACAAATGATATTGAGCTTGCGAAAAAAATTCAGGCTGCATATGATAAATTGTCTGATAACGCAAAGAAATTTAAAGCCTAAAAATTATAGTTCTCCTTATGGTAATTAGGTGGGCAAAAGATTTGGATGATGTTGCACCAGTAAAGATTTTAGAGGAAGAGTTTTGGGACAAGCCATCTCTCAGGATCTATAGGCCAAACCCAAGGGAAGACACCAAAAAAGCTGTTTTAGTGCCATTGAGGGGCGCTTATACTTATTATGAGACTTTATGGAAAATTAGTAATCAACACAATGAAAAAACTATTCTGTGCTCTTTCCAACCTCGCAAAAAACCACCGCTGCCCAGACTTGTAGGCTATATTGCAGTTGAAAGAATTAATGAGAGTGATATTGGCCGCAACATGCCGCCCTGGAACCACAATCCAGAAAAGTTTTATAAGCCAAACGGAAATTCTTGGTATATAATAAACCACGTTTCTTTAGAAAGTGGTGTGAGCGAACAACTTTTTAAAAAATTGTTTATCGAAGCAAAAAAAGCTAGAATAAAAAAAATTGCTGTTATTTTTAATTTACGTCATCCGTACATAACTTCTGCCCAGCGGTTTTGGGGGCATTATGGATTTAGACCACTTTATGATACCTATGATCCAGAATGGCACTACAGAGCAGAAAAAGAAGAAGGCGATTATATTTCAGGGGCAATTATCTGGGCGCGCGAGATTTAACGCATAAAATTCCACTGTTCTGTTGAATATTTTGTCTCAGCCAATTCTTTTGCGCGCGCAATTTCTCTTTCTGTCAGCGCTCCCATATCAAACTTTTTTCCCTCTGTGAATCCTTTCAATAAAGCGCGGTAAGTATCGTCTCTTGAATAAACTCCGAAATTTTTTACTCTCGTAACCCGCTCCTCAACAGCCTGAATCATTTTATCTGAAATTTTATCAGCCCCAACTTTTAAAACAGAGAACATTTTGCGCACATCTAAGTCATACAAAATTGTTCCATGCTGGAGAACAACCCCAAATCTTCTTGTCTGCGCGTTTCCAGAAATTTTTTTGCCGTTTGCAATTATATCATTAACAGGCTTGAACTCTGATTGGATTCCCAAATGCGAAAGCCCCTTTACAATCCAGCCGCAAATTTCTACATAGCTCTCAGTTATTCCCTTTGGCAAATTTTCTTCAGAAGCAATAACAGAATAAGTTATTTCGCCTTCGTAATCATGATAAACAGCGCCGCCTCCTGTAATTCTGCGCACAGCATCAACTCTTAATTCTTTGCATTTATTCAAATCAATCTCATCATTCATGCTTTGGAAATATCCAATTGAAACCGCAGAAGGCTTCCATCTCCAAAATCTAATTGTTGGAGGCGCTCTTCCTTTGCTAACACTTTCAGCAACAGCCTCATCTATTCCCATTGCTGTGTAAGCATCTGTAACGTGCAGAGGAATTACTCTCCAATTCATTGCTGGCCCCCGCTCAAAGCAGTTTTTGCAACTCGCGCAATGTCCGCGCTTGTCACTCCATACAAAGTAACATTATTTTGATTTAAAACTCGGTCAATACGATCTTTTATTTCGTTTTCATTTGAGGAAGCGCTCATACTCAGTAAAGATTTTTCTATATCATCAATAACCGTTTCAGGGTGCATAAAAAAATCGCCTGTAATTTTAATAAAATCTACTTTA
Source organism: Candidatus Naiadarchaeum limnaeum (assembly GCA_014189685.1). Lineage (GTDB taxonomy): Archaea > Undinarchaeota > Undinarchaeia > Undinarchaeales > Naiadarchaeaceae > Naiadarchaeum > Naiadarchaeum limnaeum. The sequence continues at coordinate 18,073 of DVAB01000037.1, read as the reverse complement.
TCTGAAAAATCAACTTCCACTCTTACAAGTTTTCCGCCTGCGATTTTTTCTGAAGCTTTGTTTTTCACTTTTAGCGCACAATAACATCTTCTATTTCGTGATGCCTTTTTAGTAGTGCTTTAATCATTTCAATATTTTTCCCGCCCTTTCCAAGAATTGTGCCACGATTTTTGTTATCCGCCTCAATTATAATCCATCTCTTTCGCCCATCCTCTTTTACATCCTCTTTTAAAGTTATGTTTTCTACAGTTACGCCTGCTAGCAAATTTTTTGTAAACTGAACCGGGTCATTATGCAATTCAACAAGATGTAATTTTTTTCCAAGCTTTGTTGATAAGCGCTTGACATTTAAGCCGCCCTTTCCAATTGCAGTTCCAAGATGCCCCTCGCGCACAACATAAAAAATAGTATTATCGTTTACAATGCAGTCTTTTACCTCTGCTCCTGTTGTGTTTTCAAGCGCTGCTATATAGCGCAGTGATTCTGTGTCAAATTTTCTTTCTGCCATGAGTATTATCACTTTAGAAGTACAAGTGCGTTTATTGCATGCTGTCTTTCGCAAACAGCTCCAAGTTTGTATGGGCCGCCATCAAAATTTACAATTTCTGCATTTGCGAGCTTTGCATAATTTTCAACACTATCTCTGTAAAAACAATCCCTAGAAAGAATTACAAGTTTTGCTTTTCCAACCTTTAATGCTTTTTCCGTCTGCTTTTTTCCAAATAAGATTTTTTTTGCTTTTATTGCTTTTCTAATTTCAACTTCAATGGTCAAAGATTTTGTTGTCATTTCTCTTTGCTCTCTTTATTTTTTAGGGCAGGAAAGCCTTTGACAATTAATTCTGGAATTCCGGTCCCAAGTGCAATAACTTGGCCAACAATAATATTCTCAACAACTCCTTTTAATCGGTCTTCCTCTCCATATGCGGCTGCCTTTAACAAATGCTTTACTGTTTCCTCAAAGCTTGCGCGCGCAAGGACAGAAGCCTTGTCCCCTGAAACTCCGTGCCTTCCGATTGCTTTCACTTCGCCATCAACACACATAGTGTCAGAAACCAGTGTAACATGCCTTGGGTCGACTTTTAATCCAGCTTCTTTTAATGTATCCAAAGTTTCATGAACAAGAGCATTGCGCGCTGCTTCTACTCCAAAAAGTTTTTCAATCTCCCTTATATCGTTTGATCTTGTTCTCTTTCCATCAATTCCTTTGAACTCAAGAACATCTCTTAAATTAGTTCCTTTTGTGTAGAGAACATAATCTCTGCCCTCCTTTTGTACTACAACATATGAAACTCCCTTTACTCCGGCAAGAGGGGTGTGCTGGACCTCTTCCTTTAGCTTTTGAAGTGAAGCTGCTGTTTTCTTCGGGGCTTTGAAAATAACTTTGTCCTCCCGAATACTTGCGCGGCCCTGGAACTTTTCATGCACAACATCAATCATTTTTGAATGTGTTAGCCCCCTCTTTGAAAGTTCTTGCTTATCTAGTTCAATTATCACTTCGTATTTCATAAAGTTTATTTTAATATTGGCAGCAACATCTTTTATTTTAGTTTCTTTAATTGCATGGGCGAGTTTCTCTGCTTTTTCAAGATTATTGTGCTCTTTATCTGAGTAAATAGTCATCATCGGCGTCTTTGGAGTTCTGCGCGCATCAAAAATCTCAATTAAACGAGGCAGTCCTCTTGTGACATCCATTGCAGTTCCTGCGTAGTGCTTTGTTCTCATCATCATCTGTGTTCCTGGCTCCCCAATTGATTGTGCTGCAATTACCCCAACTCCCTCTCCTGGCTCAACCTTTGCCATATCATAAGCCTTAATCACTTGATCAACAATCTCCTCAAGATATTTTTTCTTTATTAAGCCCTCTTTCAAATATCTTTCAAGCCTGCGCACTATGCTGTATGGCATATTCGCCCCTTTCTTTTCAAGCAGTTCAGTTATTTCGCTCATTCCCTACCTCTCTGAACATCCCTTATAATTCTCTTAATAGGTATGGTACCGCGGTGCGAGCGTGAAGGATCAATACCATCTTCTCCATACTTAAACTGAATAACAACTCCTCTTCCGTCACGCACAGTCTCATTATAATCAACAATTAAATCCTGCATCGCGTTTATCAATCTTCTCTGCATGTATCCTGATTTTGGAGTTCTCATTGCTGTATCTGTTAAAGATTCGCGACCTCCCATTGCATGGAAGAAAAATTCAATTGGATCCATTCCACTCTTGTAACTTGAGGCTACAAACCCTCTTGAGCGCGCTCCCAAATCCCCTTCCGGAAAGTGTGGCAGCGTTCTCTCTCCATATCCCCTCATAATTCTTTTTCCTCTTACTGCCTGCTGCCCAATACAAGCACTCATTTGGGTTATGTTTAGCATTGATCCACGAGCTCCTATTTTTGCCATTAAAAGTGCGTAATTATTTTCAGTCTCAGTCAAATGCTTTTCTGCAATTTCTCCTGCCTTTGTTCTTGCATCATTTAATTCAAGCATAATTAACTCCTCTAAAGTATCCTCAACGCTCTTTCCTTTTGAGGGCTTTAGTGTTCCTTCTCTATACTCTTTGATTAATTCATCAACTTTTTTCCCTGCTTTTTTCAGTGTATCTCCTAACTCCTCCCGCGCTTTCTGTGGCAAATCCTCATCATCTAATCCAGTTGTGAATCCTTTCATATCTAAATAAGCAATTCCAAGTTTTGTGACATTGTCCAAAAATTCTTTTACTCCAGAGGGCCCTGTTTTTCTTAAAATTTCCTCCAGTAATCTGCCGGACATTGCTCCAATCGCACGATCATCGATCGCACCCTTTATGAGCTCTCCCTTTCTAATGACAACATCCTGCCTATCCTTTCCCTTGAATTTAGAAGAGACTTCTTTTGGAACAAAAAGTGAAAAGATTTTCTTTCCATCTATCTTACCCGCTGAACCTCGGGGCATGTGTCCTCTATAAGTTGTTCTTGCAAGCAATGTTGCAGCCTCTTTCTCTGTAACCTCTCCTGAGGTTAAATAATACAACCCTGTGACATGGTCGTGAATTGCTCCAATTATAGGGCCAGCAAATCTGGGAGAACGAATTTGGGTTTGAACTTGCATTAACAATCTAGCCTCTGTTCTTGCTTCCTCTGTTTGAGGAACATGCAAATTCATCTCATCACCATCAAAATCAGCGTTATAGGGAGTGCAAACACAAAGATTTAATCTAAATGTGCGGCCTGGCAAAACTTTCACCCTGTGGGCCATTATGCTCATTCTGTGCAGTGAAGGTTGCCTGTTAAACAAAACAATATCTCCTTCGGTTAAATGTCGCTCAACTATAAATCCAGCTGTGAGCTCATCTGCGCGCTCTTTTTTAATTTCCTCAGTGATTTTTATGCGCTTTCCATCTAGCCTTATAACATAATTTGCCCCAGGATAATCATCTCCGCGCATTACCAGTTCTTTTAGTTTTTCTAAATTTAAAGTTGTAACTCTTTCAGGAACAGTAAGTTCTTTTGCAATATCTACTGGAACCCCAACCTCGTCTATGCTAATATTTGGATCAGGACTTATAACAGTTCTAGCTGAAAAGTCTACTCGCTTTCCTGCAAGCGAATGCCTAAATCTTCCTTCCTTCCCCTTCAATCTTTGTTTCAAAGTTTTTAATGGTCTTCCAGATCTGTGCCTTGCAGTTGGGACTCCTGTTACCTCATTATCGAGATAAGTTGTAACATGGTATTGAACAAGCTCCCACTGGTCCTCTATAATTAAATGAGGTGCTCCAGCTTCTATGTTTTCCCGCAATCTCTGATTTAATCTGATTATATCAACAAGCTTGTGTGTTAAATCATCCTCTGAGCGCTCTCCTGTTTCCAATGTAATGCTTGGGCGCACAGTTACAGGCGGAACAGGAAGAAGTGTTAAAACCATCCATTCAGGTCTTGAATCCTCTGGGTTTAGTCCAAAAATAATTATATCATCGTCCGGAATCTTTTCCATTCGCTCACGGATTTCTGTTGGCATAATTCTCTGATTGTCCTCTGTGAAAGTTGTTGGCTTCTCAAACTTTATCTTCTCGACTTTTGTCTTGCAGTTCGGGCAGGCCTTTGCCTTGCGCGCCTCTTTAATTGCATCCTTTACAATATTTTCAAACTCAATTTCTCCGCCTAGAATATTTTTCAATCTTTCCTTATACTCATCGATTCTTTTCTGTGGCATCAAAACGCGAGAGCAAGCCTTACAGATTGAGCGTAAAATATTGTATACCATTTTTGAGTATCCAACATGTATAACAGGGCGCGCTAATTCTATGAATCCGAAATGCCCTGGACAATCTCCCATTTTTCCCTTGCAAGTTCTGCATCTCAATCCTGGGTCGATAACTCCCATTCTTGGGTCCATCAATCCGCCTTTTATTGGATAGCCGTCAGTATCATGAGTATCAGGAGTAATTATCTTTACAACTGACATTTTCTTGGTTACTTTTGGAGATAAAATTCCAAACTTTATTCTGTCAATTCTTTTGTTTATGAATTCTGGCATTTTTTTCACATCCCATACAGAGAGGAAATGCGAGGAATTTTATTCCGAAGCATCTCATTTCTCCCCGATTATTAGTTTTGGGTATATTCCCATACTCTTTAGCTCATCCAGGAATAATTTGAAAGCATAGCTCATCTCAACAAAAGTTATGTCCACATTTTCCCCATCCACAGAGCAGTAGCTGTAATCCCTGAATTTATCATAAACAGCAACAAGCCCGCATGCATTGCACACTGGAACAACTGTTCTATCAGATTCATCCAATAATCTTTCTTTGAGCAATAGCGCAGCTCCGTGTCCTACTAAGCAATCCTTTTCCATTTCTCCCAATCTAAGTCCGCCTTCCCTTGATTTTCCTGCTGTTGGCTGCCTTGTTAAAATTTGAACTGGCCCTCTTGAACGGGCTCTTATTTTGTCCACAACCATGTGCTTTAATTTTTGGTAGTAAACAACTCCAATAAAAATCTCAGCCCCTAATTTTTCTCCTGTTACACCATCGTAAATAACTTCCTTTCCAGAACTCTTAAATCCATATTGCTCAAGCGCTGTCCTTATTTTTTCCTCAGGTTCGGATGAGAATGGACTTCCATCAATAAATCTTCCCTCAAGCGCCCCGAGTTTTCCTCCAACTGTTTCAAGTAATTGCCCAACAGTCATTCTGCTCGGAATAGCATGCGGATTTATTATTAAATCAGGAGTTATTCCCTGTGCTGTAAATGGAGCATCCTCCTGCGGGACTATTATTCCTATAACCCCTTTCTGCCCATGCCTGCTTGCGAATTTATCCCCTAATTCAGGAATTCTTTGATCGCGAACTTTTACCTTGACTAACTTATCTCCATCTAGAGTTTCAGAGATCAAAACTTTGTCAACAACTCCTCCCTCCCCAACGCGAATGATAACAGAGCTCTCTCTCCTGTTCTTTACAGTCATTCCAAACTCTTCCATAACCTCCAGGAATCTGGGCGGAGAGGTTTTTCCAATTAAAACATCATCCTCTCCAACCTGGCACTCTGAACTTATGACTCCATCCTCATCCAAATATCGGTAAGAGTGCTCGCTAAGATATCCCCTGACATCCTTTTCCGGGGTTTCTATTGTATCAAGCTGCCCTCCGGGATATTTTCGCTCCTCAGCTTTGTATGATCTGAAAAATGTGCTTCTTCCCAATCCGCGCTCAATCGCAGCTTTATTAAGAATAATCGCATCCTGCATGTTATATCCGCCTCTAGAAATAATTGCAACAACAAAATTTTGCCCGCTCGGGCGATTATCAAAATCAATCAAATCGCTTGCATAAGTCCTTGCAATTGGTTTTTGTGGGTAATGCAATAAGTGCCTTTGTGTGTCAGTTCTTAGTCCATAATTCGAAACGTACAATCCGCAGCCCTGCTTTGACATGTTCGCGCCCAGTGTTACACGGGTGGACATGTTATGATTCAAATAAGGAATTAATCCTGCACAAATACCAAAGATAATTGAAGCATCTAATTCAAGGTGTGTATGCTCCTGTGATAAATCCCCCTCTTTCAGGGCAACATACGCGTTCTCCTCCTCAGCAGCATCCAGATATTCTATGATACCCCTTGAGACTAAATTGTCCCAGCTTAGCTCCTTGTTTTTTAGTTTCGCAATATGTTCGTCTGTTAAGAGGGGATTTCCATTCTCAACTCTAATTAATGGCCGGACAATTCTTCCCTCATCGCTCCAGATATCAATTTGCGCGTACTCCTTATTGTAAGAAATGCTAACCTCTGGAGAAATAATTCCCTCAAGCCGCATTTTTTTCAATTCTTCTATCACAATACCTGGGGTTTCAGTGCTTCCGATTAAGCGACCGTTTAAGTAAACATCCGTTCTCTTTGTTTCATACTTCGTCCCTGTTTGCACAATTTTTTCTTTGATTCTCATTTGCCTTTCTTATCCTGAATCGTAATTCCTTTTTTCCTGAGAGTATCCTCAATCAGAGCATCATCTGCTTCGTTAGTAATCTTTGCAGTTATTGCAAGATTCTTCACAAGTCCAATATTCGAGCCTTCAGGAGTCTCATTCGGGCATAATCTTCCCCAATGTGTTGCATGTAAATCGCGCGCTTCAAAATGTGGCTGTGTCGTGCTCAATAATGAGCGAACCCTTCTTCTGTGTGAGAGCGCAGCAAGATAATTCATGCGATCTAAATGCTGAGAGACTCCTTGCCGGTTCCCAACCCAGGCTCCTGTTGCGATCGCATGCTGGATTCTTTCAGTTAAGAAGTTTGAGCGAATTGCGGTGAGCACAGAGATTTTTCTGTTTCTCTTGTATGCTTTTTCAAGAGAATAAATTGTGTTATTTATTAGTGCGCGGAATGCAACTCTGAATAAATCCTCGAGCAAACCTCCTGCCAATCTCAAGCGTTTATTCGCATAGTGATCCTTATCATCGATATCCATCATCCCCAAATGCAGCTTGATAGTGCGCTCTGCCATTTTTGCGAGATAGTAAGCCTTCTTTCGCCTATCCTCTGCAGAGGTTCCCATATGAGGCAATAAAAATGAATCAAGGACTCTCTTTGCTCTATCTATGCGGTCAGATCTTGTTTGCCCAAATGCAACCCTCTTTCCCAAATAATCAAGGGAGTCATCTGGACTCTCTGCCTCTGTTGCCTCTTCAAAGCTTACATATAATTCTGTTGTGACTCGTGGATCCTCTGAGACTGTCTTAACAATATCAGCATCTCGCTCCATGCCAAGAGCGCGCATTCCAACTATAAATGGGACTGGTTTTGAAAATGGCGGCATATCTATCACTAAGCTTCCATCCTTTTTTCTATCAATTGAGTTTCTTCTGCGAACCCATCCGCTCTCGCTGAAAACTCGGATAGAATCTGTGTAAGTTCCAATCGTAATTTTTTCCATGTTCATTTTATTCGCTGCAAGATCCTCAACTAAAACTAAAACTCGTTCTGTCCCGTTTACAATAAAGTACCCCCCTGGGTCATCAGGGTCTTCCCCTGCTTTGATTAATTCTTTCTGGGTCTCTTCCGGAGTTTTCCCTTTTATTAGTTCAGTTAAATTGCAGATATTTGATTTAAGCATAACAGGTATTTCTCCAATTTTCGGCCTGATTTTTTCCATTTCAGTATCATTTCTAATCGGAGTCATCTCAAGAAAAATCGGAGCAGCATAATTCAAGTCTCGCAAGCGCGCTTCATTTGGCATAATTGTGCGCACTTGCCCATTGGCTTCTTTTACAGACGGCTTTCCAACTTTAATATTCCCAAGATGTATCTCAAATCCCTCAATCTCAGGAGTGATAACCTGCATCTCATCCACAACGTGCTGCAGTCCGCTCTCAATAAATTCATTATAAGAAGCACTCTGATGACCGATTAAGCCGTTTTTCTCAACAAATGCTTTTATCAATTCTTTGGTTTCCATTTTTTTAAACAACTATCCTATAATAAACAGCCCTTCCGGCTGTTGGACTTTTTCTAATTATGCGGATAACATCCCCTCGCTTTGCACTCAAATGTCTTATCGCAGGGTCGTTCCTAAAAATTTTTGGCAATTGGTCTTTTCTGATTGGATACTCCTCTAAAAGCTTTGCTACTTCCTCTTCGGTTATCAACTCGTGTTTTGGAATAAATTCGTGCTCAATCAATAAAATTTCTTCTTTCTTTTCTGCCATTTTAATATGAAATGCGGATTTCTGATTTCATCATTTAATATCGGTTTGTTAATTCCCTTGCAATTTATGACTGCACCTTTCATGCCGATATGAAATGAGCGGGCCCAAGGGGATTTGAACCCCCGACCTACTGGTTAAAAGCCAGTCGCTCTCCCAGCCTGAGCTATGGGCCCATATGCCCATTTACCATTTAAATTAAATGGCGCCCTAGCTGGGATTCGAACCCAGGTCATGGCCGTGACAGGGCCATATGCTAGACCACTACACCACCAGGGCATTTTTTTATCGTCCATGCACTCGCTTGAAATTTTGTTGCGAAGTGCGGACGATAAGTTCATTTGTTTGCCCTGTGGTTTAAAGTTTTCTCCGTCGAGAAGCTCGTGTATAGATGTGTCTAATCATACAGTGCTTTTGTCTAAAATCTTAACCTGTAGTGAAAAATGTACGCATACTTTTGGAGCTCCACGGAATGATTTATGATTATAAAGTGCCTGACAACGTCCTTGTGTTCCCACGCAGTGCGCAGTACTTACAAGATCGCTGGGCTGCTTAACTTCTGTGTTCGGAATGGGAACAGGTGTTTCCAGCCCGCTGTGGCCGTCAGACTTTACAATTAAAGCGCAGATTTAGTATTTAAAGCTTTTGGTTTTGAAAACGAGATGCAGCGCCGCGTTTTGCTGTTTGCTTTGCGAAAAAATATAAAGAATTACTCCTTAAAGGTAATCATGGAACTAACTCTCACAAAACGCTACATAATTTGGTTTGGCATTCACGGAGCTATTTTCTTTGCGATACTCTATTTCTTTTCAAATAATCAACTTTATCTTTCAATAATTCTTTTCAGTCTTGTGTTTTTTGGATTTGCAAAAGATATCTATGATGCGTGGCTTGTTTATAAGAAAAAGGATTCTCTCTGGCATCCTTATTTTGAACACATGCCCCTTTCTGTTTTAATCTTCTCTTATACTGCAGTTGCATGGCTTGTTGAGCAGCGGCCCGAGCTTTTAATTATCTGTGTTTTAGCAGGCGCAGACGCTTTTGTTGATTTTCAGGATGATAAAAAATGTTGTAAAATTTAAATAATCCCCCCGGCCGGAGTTGAACCGACAACCTAGCGGTTTCAGCGCGTGCAGTTTATGCACGTAAACGAACTACAGCCGCTCGCTCTGCCATTGAGCTACAGGGGGTTATTAAGAAATAGTCTGCGTAATATATTAATCTTCTAACCCCAGCCCAATCTTTTTAATTCATCTACAATTTCGCGTCTTCTTTGATATAATGTATTTAGCTCCTCTCTAATCTTTGCAAGTTCTCCCCCAACTTTCTCACCTTTTTTCAATTCCTCGTTTAAACGAGCTAGTTTTCCGCGCAAATCATCACTTTTTCCAAAAAGCTCATTTAACTCAGCTTCTAACTTCCTGCCCTTTTCAATTTTTTTAGTCTCTTCCTCCTCAGCGTTTACACAAATATTAGTAAATTTTTCAAAAAATTCTTGAAGGGTTTTTTCTTCGGTTGTATTTTTTAACTTTGAACTCAGGCTAGTCAACCTGCCTCTTATATCATCTATCTGCGCTTTCATCTCGTTCCCTTCTTTTCCCTGGACTTGTATGGGATCTAAATCATACATCCTGGCTAAAATTTGCTTTCGCTTAGCCTCTATTTTTTTAAGCTCTCCTAATTCAGAAAGTCTTTCTTTAATTTCTAAAACTAATTTATTTAACCCAGTCAAGTTTTCTTTTGTTAGAAATTTGCCTGTTTTCAGCAATATTATAATAATTCTTTTTTTCTTATCGGATTGCGGTAATACATCCTGTACTAATTTTGCTAAATCCGCTATCTCTTTATGACTTGCCATTAAGAAAGCCCCCGGGGAGGATTGAACTCCCGACCTTCTGTTTACAAAACAGACGCTCTACCACTGAGCTACAGAGGCATAGAGCTATTAATTTAACTTACACCTTTTAATATTTTTATGCTAAGAATTTTGCACGTAGAATGCTTAGAATTACTGTAACAACTATTAAAACTATGAATACACTGACTAAAATAATTTTATTCTTTTGAACTTCTTCCATTAAATTATAAATGCCGACGGCGTGGATCGAACACGCGACCTCTAGATTTCTCAGACTATCATTGCCCAAGGGCTCAACACTCATACCGAGTTTTTATAAAGTTACGATCTCGCGAGCACGCGTGAGCGTGCGAGCCAGCCTATTTGGGAGTTGCGAGCGAATGCGAGCATACTCCCAATATAGTCTCTTTTTGATCGAACTTTTTCTAAAAGTTCGTATGAGTCTAGCGCTCTACCACTGAGCTACGTCGGCGTCCGTATGTTACTCTTTTGAAATTTTTTCCGAACGCTGTTCAGTCCGGACTGTCCTGATGGACTACATTAGGGGCATGCTCGCTTCTGTAAAATTTGTGAGCTCGCAGCCCCTAAATAGGCCTCACTTCTGCTTCTATTTGTGTTACCTTTAAAATATTTACGCTTTTCTTACAAAATCCCCAAAACAAATAGAACAACAAACAAACACACAACCCCCAAAATATCCGCGCTGCTTGCAACTATTGGAATTAAAACATTATCAGGGTCTATTCCGTGTTTAAATGAAATTATCGAAGAGCCAAATGCTAAAAATGTTACAAGCGTAGTTAAAATTGCTCCGCCTGCAAGGCTTATTAAAATTAATGTTATTGGGTGGAGAGACATAATTCCAGCGAATTTTGAGAGGTAGTATGTTGTTACTGCTATAATCGGAAACACAATAATTGCAAATAAATATGTGTGTGAAATTTCCTTTTCAGCTTCGCCTTTTATCTCAAATTTTGGCTTAACAAGCCCCAAATGCAAGTGGGTTGCAATGCGGGATGCAAAAATACTTCCAATATTTCCACCTTCTCCAATAAAAGCAGGAAGCAGAACAAGTATGCTGGGAATTGCAACAAGAGCCTCAATATAATGCTGAAGAATTATTCCCGCGCTTGTACTTAAAATCGCCCCAAAAGAAAGGACAATTATACTTTGTTTGATAATTTTTTCATACATAGTCTCTGTTTTGAGAAAATGCCCAAGTGTTATTCCAACAACAAAAAGGATCGCAATTGAAATATAAAGCGTGTATGGCTCGAAAACAGGGAGAAGCATTGCAGCCACGAACATTGATGGAACTGTAACCAAATCCCCAAAACTTGCAACAAGTGGCGCATGAATGTTATCAATATCCCAGCCTTTTGAATATGCCTGGAAAGCCACAGCAAAAGTTAGAAAGATTAAAATTCCCATTGAGAGCATGCTTCCGAAAAAAGAAATCGTTAGTAGCGAAAAGAAACTTATGCTATTTATTCCCAATAGCTGCGCAAGAATTTCTGCATAGACAGCAAGTATTACTGACAGATACAAGCTGAGCAAAAATGTTGAAAAAGTATTTGCAAGAACAAGTTTATCTGATAATTTAAATTTTTTTAGAAGTCCAAGATGAAATGCACTTCCCAAGCGAGAGCCCATCGCGCCAAGAATTGTGCCGCGCATTGAAATTGTTCCAGGAATTAAAATGATCAATCCTGGAACAAGTAAAAGTGTTTCTCTAAAGCCCCCAAGAAAAATTCCTGCGAGCACAGAAGTGATAATTGTTATAAAAAGTGCGAGCGAGCTTTCTTTCAAAATCTTTCTACTGTGATAAAGATAATCAATGAAACCCTCTGTTTTTTCCGCGTTCTGCGGCATTTTTAATTTTTCATTCGCTTTTGATGCGAACTGTGCCTCTTTGTTTTTAATTTATAATAGCTCGCGCGAATTATATATAATTACTCTATAATGTCTATATTTCAGAATTCCTCACTTCAACCACTGAACTAACTGCCACCCGAATCTTGAAAAAATCAAATAGCTCAGGGCAAGATTTAGAATTATAAATTTAAAAATTCTTATCCAGGGATATTTTGTCAAAACATAAAATATGTTTGAAGCAATCTGGAAAATTATTGCAACATACATCGCCTGCATAAAAAAAGTTTCTGCTGTAACTGGAAAATAAAGTTTTGCAATATAAAACATAATTCCGAAACTTGCCGCGGTTATTGCAAGATGGTGCAACCCATAAGGAAACAGCGCCCAGGTTATGACTAAAATTGAAAACGCGACTATAAATCCAATCAAAGGATTTATCGCATAGCTCACAAGTAATCCAATCGGAAACCACAATTCAAATCCGCTCATCTCAAAGCGGCGCAGCCACATTCCTAAATAGCCGCCGCCGATTGTTATTCCGATTAAAAACAATATTTGGGCAAAGCCTGTCATTGCAGGGAGTAATAAAATAAGCCACTAAATAAACTTATTCAACTTGTATTTTTACTTCTTCAACCCTCGCACCTCTAAATTCCTCAAGCCTGTCCTTTATTGCCTTATAAGCTTCTTCAACTTTTTTGTCTGTACCTTCAACATAGATTACAAACTCAAAGGTGTGCGGAATAAGTATCGTTATCTCTTGTTTGTGCCTTTCAAGGAAATCATGCAAGTAAAAAGCTCCGCTGCCGACAAGAGGCTTTGTAATAACTATATCTTCAATAAACCTTTTTTCGCTTAGCTTCCTTAGTTGTATCAGAAGGTGGTCTTTTTTTAGTGCATTTTGCACTCGCCCAAGAGCTTCTAATATAGAATCCAGCCCATCCTCAGGAGCTATAACATGAAGTGCTGGTTTCTTGTTTGGTGTTGCCATCCATTCTTCTTCGTGCTAGGTTATAAATAAAAGTTGCTTTAAAATTAGAGTCGTGGGCCCATAGCTCAGGCTGGTAGAGCGACTGGCTCTTAACCAGTAGGTCGGGGGTTCAAATGCTCTCGCGAGCATTTTCTCGCAGAGCTCGAAAATCCCCTTGGGCCCGCTAATTTTTTCAGAATCGCATAGCGAGTGCCACAATAGTTATAACTCCTTGAGCGTTTTTGCCCTTTCAACAAGGCTAACTAAATCGCGCACACCAGAACTGCCGCTGGATTTTAAATGCTGCTTTACTTTCGCATCATAAGCCCTTACTTCCTCTTCAGTTTTCGCTTTTTTCAATATTGTTGGAAGCAATTTTGAAACATAATCATAGGGCTCTCCAAAGTGCTGCATGTAATCTAAAACAAGCTCTCTGGCAACTCTCAACTGTTTAACTATTAAAATACTTCTGAATAAATCTGGCAAAGCATTCAAAACATAAGCAGTATAGTGATAATCATCTGGTTTCATGTGCTCCTTATAATCGCTTATAAAACCAAAAGCTAAATCCAATTCTTCTTCTGTCTTTAAATTTTTCAGTAATTTTGTGAGTGCTTTTTCAACAAATTCTCTTGGGTTAGATATTGCGGAGTAATCAATTATAAAAGGCGCGACACCTTGCCCCAATCTCTTCAGCAATTCATCACTATTTATCTTATTTAGTATAGCTGGAATGCTTTCTTCAACCTCTTCATAAAAGTTATGAGATGAAAAGCGATTACTCGCAATCATTCTAACCATCTGCAACTGCCAAAGAAATCTTGCAGCTCTTACCACTCTAGGGAGAGATTTCTCAACATAGGTTTGAACATTGCCAACGCGCTCTTGAAAATCCTGTACAAGATTTTTGAACTCAGTATCCCATAATCTCAGTTGCTCCTCAGTGGTTGTTTTTTGTATTAAAGTAGGAAGGATTTTTCCAACATAGCCATAAGGCTCACCAAATCTTGCTATGTAATCTTCTACTAGTGAGTAGCAATTCTTCAGCTGATCTTCTGAGCGTGCAATTTTGAATAATTCTGGCAGCGCGTTCAAAGCATAGGCACTGTAATTATAAGGGTCGTGCCCAAGGCGTTTAGAATAACTTTCCATAAACTGCGAATGCCAGCCTAAAAATCCCGTATCTATTTTATGTCTTTCGAAAATTTGCCTAATCGAATTCTGGTCCACAAACACATTATGTTCTGCAATATATTTAAAGTATTTTAATTGAAAAAATCAGCGCCCCTCAGTCTGCCAGTTATATTTTCTCAATTTTGCGCTTCTCCCGAATCCGCAATGTGCGCAAATTTTTTTGTGGATCTGAAAACTCCTATAGCCGCATCTCCTGCATCTTACATGCGTGCGCTTTGTGTGCTTTCCAAAACTAGGGGTTCCCTTGCTCATAGCTCTGGGTTAATGAATTAATTTGTATTTAAATCTTAGCAAATTCGATTTCTGTGCCAAAAGTATTTAAACGAATTTTTGCAATCAATTAAATATGGCTTTAATGAAGACTGCGCTTTCGATTGGAATTGCTATTATACTAGCCGCCTTGGTACTTTATTCTACTTATCTAATCAGCACAGAAATGTTCAAACAAAATTATGATCAGCCTTATAGGGAGTATATGGGTAACGTCGGCAACTTTTTGTCTATTTCGAATGGTGTGATCGGCATTCTTCTGATTGCACTTGGGATTTTTATGAAGAAATACGAAGGCATAGGTTCAGGAATTCTTGGAGGCGGAGTACTTATTATGGTTTACTCATTTGCTTGGGCATTCTTTTCTGCAGAGAGATACATTCGAATATTGCTGCTAGCCGTCGCGTTAATTGTCCTCATATGGTTTGGGTATAAAAAATTGGAAAAGGGAGCGATTGCAAAAGAGAGATAGTTATTATAAAACATAAATTATTTTTACTTGCTTTTGCCCGCAGGAGAAACAAAAATTATGTTATCCCCGCGCACAATTACAGTTCCATAGCGTTTTGTATTGCTATCAGTAACTTCCTCAGCATCCTCAAGAACGATGTTCATGTGAACATCAAATGCTTTCAAAGTTCCGCGCACTTCCTGGCCGTCTTTTAATCTTAAAATTACAGTGCTTCCGATGCTCTCGTTTAAAGAATCAAATGGTCGTGTGTTAGTCATTGCAGAAGAATGAGAATTCAGATTATAAATAGTTTTTTATCCTGCAGTGCAGAATGCTGCAATGTCTGAATTCGGGTCTAATTTATAGAATACCTCAGAAGCCTCCTCTGTTTCAAAGCTATAAACACCGAAAACTAAATAGGCTTCGCCTTTGCATAAATTCTCCCATGTTTCTGTTGGATTGCTTCCGGTGCTAAATGAAAGTTTGTATTTACAATTTTTTGAATCTGAGCATGCTCCTGGGATTTCTTCAACTTTAACCTCATAAGAGAGATATGGCTCATATTTTTTGATGAAATCTTTCTTGTATACAATAAGTGCATAAGGTCCTATTTCCCCAATCTCAGGAACTGATTGCTTGAATATGTTTCTGCTTGGAGCTGAGTTGTCTGTTCCGCTAAGTGTAAATTCTGTATTATACCACTGCGGCCCTCCTTTGAATGGATTTTGGTTAAGAATTTTTAATTCCATCATTGGCCTGTCAGCAGAGACCGTTAAATTTTCTTCTTTGCAAACTGTGTAATGCGTTGAACCAATATCATAATCAATTTTGTATTGCAAAACATCCCCAACTTTTGCATCGTTGAGATTCCATAGTAAATAGAGATCATCATTTCTCTCCCAGCCTTCCTGTGCGCTTCCGATTTTTATTCCTGATTTCAAATATTTCCCTAGAATGTTATATTCCCTATCTTTTCCTTTAACGCGGCCTTCAATATTGAGATTTTTTATCTCATAGGATTGATATTCAAATTCAGAAATTGGTACCCAAAAACCTGTTGCCATAACTAAATTGCTCCCTGCTAAAGTTTTCTCAATCTCTAAAGTGTATTTGTTTGTAACATAGTGATCTGCGGCCATCCAGAACAATCTGTCACTATCTAATACCGGATCGGTAAGCTCATTATACTTTGTGCGGACACACCAGCTCCCATATTTTTGCTGCTCCTCAAAAGTTCTGATATCTGGTTTAGTTGTTGCGGGTTGAGTAGTTGTAGCTGCTGTTGTCGGGGCAGTTGTTGTTTGAACCGGAGTTGGAGCTTCTGTTGTTGCCTCTTGCACCTCAATTTCTT
Source organism: Candidatus Naiadarchaeum limnaeum (assembly GCA_014189685.1). Taxonomy (GTDB): domain Archaea; phylum Undinarchaeota; class Undinarchaeia; order Undinarchaeales; family Naiadarchaeaceae; genus Naiadarchaeum; species Naiadarchaeum limnaeum. The sequence continues at coordinate 1,925 of DVAB01000037.1, read as the reverse complement.
CTTGGGTTGTTTCATCTACTGCAGTAATAGCCCCTGTTGGAGCTTGAGAAGGTGTTCTTGTAAAGAAAACAAAAGCCACAATTGCAACTACAACAATAACTCCTAAAACTCCATAGATGTTTGTGCCCTCGTATTTGCTTTTTTTTGCCATTTTTGAGCGTAGCAAGGAAATAAGCGAAGTTGATTTATTTATCCTGCTTCGCGCCATCTCCCAATCCGAATATGTGTTGTGATATTTAAATGTTTTTCAGTAATCAGCTTGTTACATTAATTAGAATTCTCCTCGATTCAGAGACATTATTTGCAGCCCCATCAGAGCAGACTATATTCCATTCATAAATCCCGCTTTGGGTTTGCGATGCCTCGAGCAGTGTCCATGTATTATTTGTGAGATTTGTTTTCGTTCCCTTTAAAGTTGAATTATAGTAAAGTGTGCAAGATGGAATTGTTCTATTTTCTGGGTCAATAAAGTAAAATTGGTGCATTGGAGTGAAATCTATTGTTGAAGAGTTGTATATGGGCGCCAGTAGAAAAATTTTTGGAAGTGTGTTTGGCTGCACAGGAGCAATTTTTGTCCAAGCAGTATCATTCACCCACGCTCCTTTATTCCCAGAACTATCAACTGCCTTTGTCTGAATCTCATATCCTGTATTCGAAGTTAAGCTGGGTGCATTATAATAATTAGTTGTAACATTTGCATAAAAAGTTCCATTAATCCAAATTTGAATATGGCCAATAGTAATTCCTGTCGGATTTGTCCAGTTCCACAAAATCCAGTTCGAGCCATTTAAAGTATCGCTTAAGTTGCTCACAACTATGCTTGATGTTGTATCAATTATCACTAACCGTTGTTCAGTTTTTCCAATGTTTCCTTCTTGATCGTCTCCATAAACATAATAAGTATAGTTTCTATTCGCAAGCCCTGTTTTGTTGATATACCACTCTTTAGCAGTTTCTCCTTCTAACATTGTAAAATTTGTCAAATTCCACTCAAGCTCTGCAGAACTTAAGTCCTCGTTGGAACTAATATTTACATAAACCCAGTCTTGTGCTAAAACCGTCTGATTACTTGGAGTAGGGCTAACAAAAGTCAAAACAGGCGGAGCGGTATCAATAGTACTAATTACTGTTTCTTTCTCGGGCTCAGTTTTTAATGAGTCCGTTGTCTCTGACTTCGATTTATTTTGTGTTGTGCCCCTAAGAAGACTTAATAATTGTCGGCTATCTTGCCTGCTTTCTTCACTATCACAAATTTTGTTATTATTTTCATCTAAACAGCATTTACTATCAATTTGCGCATAAGGAGTTGTACAAGCAAACACTACTGCACCAGTTGGGCTTTGAAACATGTTTTGAGAAGATAAAAAGAAAACTCCTGCTATAATTCCGCCTATTATAACAACTCCTAAAATAGCATATAAAGTCTCTGCTGGCAATCTCTTAACTTCCATCATTATATTTTAGACGTGTTGCACGTTATTTAAATAGTTTTTTTGGTAAATTTGACAAAGTATATAAGCAACTTTTCTGATTATTCGATGCTATGTCAGTCTCACACGGCCGCTCAAAGCGAAAAAAAACAGGCGGAGTTTACAAGCCTTTAAGGCACAAAAGACTTTTTGAGCTCGGCTCAGAGATGATTGAAATCCGGCCTGGAGAAAAAAAAGTAAAAGTTGTAAAAGGAATGGGCGGAACTTTAAAACTGCGCGCGATTAGAGTGAAAGAAGCAAATGTTTTTATTCCCTCACAGAAAAAATTCCAAAAATCTGAAATTGTTCAAGTGAAAGAAAACCCTGCAAACCCGCACTTTGTGCGAAGAAATACAATAACAAAGGGTGCAGTAATAGAAACAAAATTGGGGTTAGCAAGAGTTACAAACCGGCCTGGGCAAGAGGGAAGTGTAAATGCTGTTCTTCTAGAAAAGA
>DVAB01000036.1 GCA_014189685.1 Candidatus Naiadarchaeum limnaeum | reverse complement strand
CGGTGGAGGAGGCGAGGGAGAGGGCGGTAAAAAGAGGAAGGACATAGATATTGATTTTGAAAAAAAGGACGAACACAGAAAAACACCGCATGAAGGGGATTCTCTTTTAATGAGAATTATAGGGCCAGTAGAGAGAACAGCGGAAGGTGTTGCATTGGTAGCCAAGGGTGCAAAAATAGATTTTGAGGAGCACCTAGTGATTATTAATGATGTATCGATAAACAGAGTTAACATAACAATAAGCTCGACTCCAGTAAATCTTCTCTTAGAAGTTGGAAAGCCAGGATATGTGGATTTTGATAATGATGATAGAGCTGATGTAAAAATAGTTGTAAACTCAATAAGCGGTGACAACACAGATATCTCTTTTACCTCCTATAGAACTTTGAGAATACTCAGTTATCCGGCAGAAATTTATATTCCGCAGGGAAGCTCAGATTTATACATAATAACTACAATAAACAATGGAGTGAACGAGCAAAAAGATATTTCCCTATCTGTGAGTGGGGCTCCATATAGTATAAACATAACTCCATTAATTATTCCAGGTTTGAAGAAAAATGAGATAGCAATATTTGCAATGTCCCTCTATGTGCCGGATGATGCCATAGTAGGGATGGATAAATTATTACTAGAAATAACCTCAAACCGCATTACAAAAGACTATGATATAGGCTTGCACATAGATGAAAATCTTGAGAAATCTTTTGAGAAGAGGGAGATAAAGAGATTGGAAAGAGAGATAGCAAATGCACAGTTTGTTGCAAATGAAATATGGAATGTTGCGCTCCAAAAACAAATACAGGGTTTTGATGTAAGCAGAGTTCTCACTCATTTAAGAATCGTGAATCGCAATCTTGCAGAGGCAAAGACTGCTTTAACCCCTGGAAAACTTGAAAAAGCCTCGGGTTTGGTTTTAGTGGCGAAAAAGCATATTGAGGAAGCAGTAATTCTTTTGAGCAAAGCAAAAATATCCCCCAGCAGTGTTCTTCTCTATGCGGCTGTGATAGGATTTGCTGCATTTGTTATTTTCGCAATTGCAAAATACGCAAAAGGTATTAAGAAAAAGATTTCAAGGAAAAAAGAGCTTAAAGAAGTTGAGGAGAAGCTTGAAGAATGGGAAGAGAGATAAAGCAAAAACTTATTTTTTACTCTTGGAAAGCTTAATGACCTTGTCCACAAAGATTTCTATATCATCTATAAATTGTTGCTGAGATGGCATGTCCTCTGCAATAAATATTAGTTTAGTGCGCTCATTTCTCACCCTGTTTGCAAGCCTTGATGCAAATTCCACAACATCTGCCGGCCTATCAAGATTGTGCATTAGGAGGGAGTTCAGCGAATCCAAAACAAACAGCTCAAAGTCTTTTTTAAGCGCAATAGAAACTGCTGAAAAAATTTCGTCTAAATCTTTTGGGGACTTCAAAAATACGCTTCCTTCCATCCCATCAGTTAACTCAGCTTCCTTTGAAACACAATCCAAAAAGAGGAAGTTGTCAGCATTGATTTTCGCCCGGGTTAATTCCCCAATAATAGCAAGGGAATTTTTGTTAGTGGTGAGATAGCAGCCCTTTCCCTCAACGAGTTTGCCAACCAATTTGGCAGAATGGGCATAATCTTCCTGGGACAGAATAACCAAAACTACCTGATTTTTCTCCAGTTCCTTTTTAAGTTTTGTTATCATTTTACCAATTTTCCCACTAGTCTTTTGGTATTGCGCTGCCCTTTTCTTTCTGTGCTTTTTCATGAGCCAAGGTTTGTATTTTTAACTTCCATGCAATAAAATTTGTTTTAGGCGAATACTATAAATAACTTTTTGATAATCAGAAATACATGGATTTCAAGGAAAACACCCTTTATTACTATGAGGTGCAGAACTCCGATAGTATGCACTTTGAGTGCGGCGGAGTTTTTGATGGCCATGTGATTCCTGTTCTACTGGAAATGTTTGAAACCCATTTGCTCTCGGATGTTGTTAATGCGCAAATATTGGAAAATGATTATGGCCCTGTTTCAATGGCTTTATATGAGGAGAAGGAAAGGCTTGAAATTTTGCTTGATAAAATTAAAACAACAGGTTCAGCAAGCGAGTTTGATACTGAAAAAAGAGAGATTGAAATAGGCAATTACTACAAATATTTTTCAATTTTAAAGCCAATGCATGGAAAAGTTTTTTGGGCATCAGGATTAATTCCAACACAGCGTGCAATGGAAATTTCAGATAAGGTAAATATGTTCAAAACAAAACTTGTTGAGGACATAGGAAGCCTGGGCTATAATCCAACTAAAAGTGATAAGAGCATTTTACAGACATGATAGAACAGGCCTGCAGAGAAATTATTGAAAACAGTTTGGAAAACTCAGAAAATTTTAAAAAGCATGATTTTGAGGTATTGAAAATTAAAGTAAGCAAAAAATATGGCTTGCAAACTGTTGTAAAAAATGCGCAAATTTTGGAGCAGGCAAAAGATTCGGAATTGGAATTTTTGAAAAAGATTTTTTCTAGAAAGCCCACTCGCTCAATCTCAGGAGTTTCTGTAATTGCTGTTATGACCTCTCCTGAATTGAGATGTCCGCATGGAGTCTGTACTTTTTGCCCAAAGGGTGAAAATGCTCCGCAATCATACACAGGAAAAGAGCCGTCCACGCGGCGCTCAAAAATGAATTATTATGATCCATATAAAACAGTTACAAACAGATTGCAACAGTTAAGAAGAATTGGGCATCCGCTTGATAAAGCAGAATTAATTGTACAGGGAGCTACTTTTACTTCTGCGCCAATTGAGTATCAGGAGAATTTTATAAAAAAATGCTTAGAAGCAATGCTGGGTTATGAATTAAAAACTTGGGAAGAGGTAAAAAAAGCAGCTGAAACCTCAAAAGTTCGGCCAGTTGGAATTACAATTGAGACAAAACCTGATTACTGCAAGCAAGCGCATATAAATAAAATGCTTGAACTGGGCGCAACAAGAGTAGAGATTGGAGCGCAAACAATTTATGATGATATTTTAAAAGCAACAAACAGAGGACATACTTTAAAAGATACAATTGAAGCCACGCAACTTTTGAAAGATTCTGGATTGAAAGTTAATTATCATATGATGCCCGGCCTTCCTGGAAGTGATTTTGAAAAAGATTTGAAAAGTTTTAGAGAGATTTTTGAAAATCCGGATCTTAGCCCAGATATGTTAAAAAGTTATCCAACTCTGGTTATTAAAGGAACTGCGCTCTATCATCAATGGAAGCGCGGCGAGTATAAACCTTTAACAAGCGAGCAAGCAGCAGAGACAATTGCGCGCGCAAAAGAACATTTTCCAAAATATGTAAGAGTTATGCGTGTTAATCGCGATATTCCATCAACAGAGATTGAAGCAGGAGTTTTAAGAACTGATTTGCGTGAGTTAGTGAAGGAAAAATTAAAGGAACTCGGAATTGAGTGTAAATGTATTAGATGCAGGGAAGTTGGGCATAGATTTAGAAAAGAAAAAGTTCTACCAGAGAACATTGAAATCAGAGAAGAGGTATATGAAGCGAGTGGAGGAAAAGAAATTTTCATAAGCGCAGAGGATTTTGAGCGCGAAATTTTAATTGGATATTTAAGATTGAGATTTCCATCAGAGAAATTTTTCAGGCCTGAGATTGATTCTGAAACTGCGCTTGTAAGAGAGCTGCACGTTTATGGGCCAGAAGTTCCAATTGGACAAACGGCAAACGAAAATGCTTTCCAGCATCGCGGTTTTGGAAAAAAGCTTTTGAGCCGCGCAGAGGAGATTTCTAAAGAAAATGGATATAAAAAATTGCTAGTTTTGAGTGGAATTGGGGCAAAAGAGTACTATAAGAAACTAGGATATGATTATGAAGGTGCTTATATGAGGAAATTTCTATAAAAATTCTCGTTTTAGACGATACAAATCTATTTATATCATATTTACAACATTTTTATTGTGATGCTAATCAGCGCGACTAACGTCGCTTGATTTTCAAATAAAAAATCTGAGAGGCAATTTGAAAATGTTCAAAGAGAAAAAAATTCCTAAACATATTAAAAATATCTTGCAGAAATTAAAGAAAAATGAGCACGAGTTTGGCGAATTTTGCCTAAAGAACACTGTTGAGGCTTTGAAAGCTAACGGATACACAGATGCGCACATTTGGGCGCCGACAATTTTGCCAGGTGTTCTAGGAGAAATGGAATACGTTGAATCTGATTTAGATTTGGAGGAATGGATTCTTGAATTAGAGGGAATGGAGCGCGATGTTGTTGAATCTATTTATGACACATTTCTTTATATGAAGGAGAATTTAAAGGGTTCAAAGGAAAAGGACATAAAAGCAGCCCTTGTTTATTCTCTTTCAAAAAAGCTAGAGAGCATGGATAAGGAGAAATACAAAAAACTCTACGGGTAGACCCCTTTCTTTTTCTGAACCGAGATTGCCCACTCATTATAGGAGTGGTTTATTTCTGCCAAATCAAAGGCTGCAATTGCAGGCACTTCATAGGAATGCAATTCTTCTACTCTTTTCCTTACTATTTCATAATTAGCAATGGTTTTCATCAGCAAAAGAGCTTCGCCTGTCTCTTTAACTTTTTCATTTTCAATATAGAGGGAATCCATTTTCGGAATTATATTTGCGCAGCAGACAAGCCTTTCTTCAACAAGAATGCTGCCTATCTTTTTTGCCTCATCCTCATTTTTGCAGGGAACATAGATTAGTAGCATGGCATATAGTTAAAAGTTTAAAACTTATAAACCCTGTGGAACTAATATGAATTATGGATGCGCTTCAGCTGATAGACATAACTGGAGTGGTCGCTGGTATTGGGATGTTTACCCATTGGCTTCTTTTTAAACAGCGTGCGATTGTGTTTTTCAGAGAAATGAGCTTTCAAAGGGTTACTGTCTTTTTCAGGGAGCTTGGAATCTGCTATGTTTCAAAGCTTTTTGGCCGCGCTGCCGGAGTTGCAATCGCAAGCGAAGGCGGAATAATAACAGGCGCTGAGATAAGTGGAAGAATTGCTGCGCGCTATGGAACTCTTGGAATTGCAAGCGAAACTGCAAGCGCTGGCGTAGGAAATCTTACTGCTGCTTGGGTAGCCTTTTACATTTTAGTTGCACTAGCAGCAGCTGAAATTATTTATGCAGTATACAAAGATAGGCGCATACTTAGAGATATAGGAAAGTTTGGAAAGCTACTCCTAGAAGCTTATGCGATTTTTGGGGTAGTTGGATTTATAACAAGTTTTGTGCTGTTCTAAAGTTAGTTAGAAATTGTTAAATATCCTACATTCTTACTTTCTAGCATGCTCAATAATAGAGAAAAAATTCTCTTTGTAGGCGCAGTTATTCTAATTTCTTTATTTTTAATAATGCCGCATACTTTTGCATACATGCGAACTTATAATTACACAGACATAAAAAATGTGAGCACAACTCACAAAGCAAACTATTCTGTAAGAGGTGTTGGGACTTTTGAGTTTGGAACAGGGCCACAAGCATCAGCAAACAATTATACAAATGTTACTGCTTCTGACAATGTAAAAGCAACAGCAACAACTTCCAACGAGGAGCCTCTCAATAATGAATCAGGGCATATTTTTGATTTTAAACTAGAAGAGCCAAAATCAGGAATTAGTAGCATAAGAGTTGTGTGGGAAGGCGCAACAGGAGCTGATTGTTCAAATCTTCCTGGAGGGTCAGAGGCACTAAACGCGTACTTCTACAACTTTAGCTCAAATTCTTGGCATAAATTTGCTGGAGCATGCCCTCTTTCTGGAGATGTAACACTCACTGGAGTGCTTGACACAAAGCAGAATATTAGCAATTTTGTAAGTTCTAATAATTTTCTTAGAATTGGAGTAAACACTTCTATGGATGCCGCAGTTGGGGATACAAGAACAACTTATACCGATTATGTTGCCATCAATGTAACTTCCAATTTCAGAGCATTAAATCCGCCAGATATAGTTGCAATGAACCTCACAAACTCAAGCATAACAACAAACCAGCAGAACACAATAAATGTTTCTGTAGATATAATAAGAACTGGCAACGCTACTTTAAACACATATACCTATAGCGGAATATCAACGCCAAGCACAACTCATAAGGCAAATTACACTTATGAGGCAGGCGGCACATTTGAATTTGGGACAGGGCCGAACGCAACAAACAATAGCTATGCAAATGTATCTTTTTCAGATAATTTGCGCGCAAAAGTAAATGCAAATACAACTGCTAATGATACTGGCCATGTTTTTGATTTTAATGTAACGCTATCTGCTTCAAAATCTGCAATAAAGAGTATAAGAGTTGTTTGGGAGGGATTCGGAGAATATACTGCATGCTCTATTGATGTAGACAACATACAAGTCTCACTCTACAACTTTAGCTCAAACACTTGGAGCAGAATATATCAGGCTTGTCCTGATCCTGTAGATATTGAAGTAGTGGCTATTTTGAACACAACTCAAAACATAAGTGATTTTATAAGTTCAGGCGGAATTTTAAGATTGGCAGCGAACTCAACAGTCTTTGTTGTAAGCTTGCAAACAGATTACGTTGCAGCAAATGTCACAACTCTGAGCGGAAACTGGGCTGTCAACACTACACTTTATAATGTAACACCTGGAGGGCCTGATATAGGACAATATACACAGAATCGCGCTGCTGCCGGATACATAACCAATGCAGCAATTCCAGTTGATTTGGATGGAGACAATGACAGCGATGTTGTAACAAGTGGAAAAACAGGAATCTTCTCTGGGGACACAATGATCACAACATGGAGAAACCCAGGAAATAACATAAACATAAGCACATGGACAGCTTTTAATAGAACATTGAGCAACAGTGCAAACACTATATATAGCTTAACCGCAGCTGATTTTGATAATGATGGGGATAATGATATTGTAGGCCATTTGTCCACGGAGCTCATACTTTTTGAAAATCCTGGAAATAACTTAAACATCTCGCAGTGGGCAACTTATAACAGAACTCTGGATGATGACCGCCCTAAAATAAGGTTTGCTGATATGGATGGTGATGGAGATGCTGAGATTGTTATTGCACAGCCAGTTGCGTGTATAATTTCAGTGTTCGATAACAATGGAAACATTAACTTTAGTAAATGGGACTGGTATAACGCCTCTAGTGCCTGCGGAAGGCATGCGATTGCTGATTTTGATAATGATGGAGATAATGATATTGTTGTTGCAGCAACACAGAATGTAAGCATTATGGAAAATATAGGAACAACAATATCAAGTTGGCCAAGCTATTCAAGAGTGAGCGTTGGAGTGGCTGATGATGTTGAAGTTGGTGACTTTGAAGGTGATGGGGATTATGAAATAGTTGTGTTTGATGCTGAATTTGTATCAAATGTAACTGCGCTTCATAATCCAAGGTACACTCTGAACTTAACCACTTGGCCATCCTCAGTAACAGGCTATGGCTATGGAGGCTCACAGCATGTCAATTTAGGCTCAATAATCGCTGACTTTGATTCTGATGGGGATTTGGACATGTTAACTGATATTGCAAACCCAAGATTATTGAACAACACAAATCCATCAAATATTTCAAACTGGGGCTCTACATTCATTGGCTCTTCCAATGCCCAGGACTTTGATTTTGCAGATTTTGACATGGATGGAGATATTGATATATTGGTGGCAAATGGCACAACTGGACAGGTTACAATACTTAACAATGGCCAAGTTTCAAGCAAATACATTGATTCGCAAGTAATAGACATTAATGATGCCTTCAGAGCCTCAAAACTCTACACTCTAAACTGGACCCCTACTCAAACAGGAACTGGACGCTTATATGCAGTAGTTGATGGGGCAGGAAGATATGCTGAAGTTCTTGAGAACAATAACTTTGTTACAGAAGCTAGTAGCGTTTCACAAGGAAATCTAACAATAACCTATGTAACTCCAACTCCAAATAATGAAACAGTAAACCAGTTGTGGGCTTTTATTAATGTAACCCTGAGCGCTGCTGGAAGCTCATCAACTCTTGAATGGAACGAATTGACTAATTATTCCATGACTCAGGGACTAACTAACACAAACTGGTACAGAAACCAGACAGGACTTTCAAATGATACAAACTATACCTTCAGGGTTTTTGCAAATGATATGGGGGGCAATACATTTGTCGGCAAATTCAGATGGGTTTTCATAAATGTAAGTGGTGAGGGTGGCGGGGGTGGTGCAGGCGATAATTTAGGCCCTGTTACAGACCTGCGAGAAACTGTGACTGGAGACAATTGGATTCTTTGGAATTGGACAAATCCAACCCATGTTGATTTCTGCAAAGTTGAGGTTTCTGTGAACAACACATTTAAGGTAAATACAACATCCACATCCTATAACTTCTCAGGGCTTGTCCTGCAAACATATGAAATCGAGGCAAGGACTTTTGCCTGCAATGGAACTGCTAATGGGTGGGCAACTGATTTAGCTTATACCAGTAGGTGTAGCTATTAAAAAGGTACCAATTGCCTTTTTTGCCAGAATTTACTTTTCAGGAAGCTTTTTAAGAAAAATGGAAATATTTAAATAGAGTTCAGCCTACTTTTAGGCCAATAGGGAGAGGGTTGAGGGGAAGATGGCTCCAAAGGGGCTAAAAATTGTACTAGCAATAATTCTTGTAATCTTTTTGCTAAACATTTTTTCAGTTAGCGCATGGTGGGATAGTAATTGGCAGAATTCTTATACGATAAATATTACACACAATAATGGAACGCATACGAACGAGCCTATACCTATTAAGGTTAGCAATGTTTCCTGCTCTTTTGCTGATAAAAAGGACTTGAGGGTTGTAAAGGACAATGCAACGCAAGTTCCGTTCCAATGGCTAATAGTCGGAGACCGAATAATAATCCGCTTAAACACCACTAACAGCGACTATTCTTACTCAATTTATTGCAAAAACCCAAATGCCAACTATACAAACTCAACAATTTTCACTTATGCAGATGACTATGATGATAGGACTTCTGACTGGACGCAGAATTTTGAGCAGAATGAAACAGGTGTTGTTTTTACAGGAAATACTTCTCTGCTCTTTATTGCAGCGCAGCCAGAAGTTGGCAATGAGCCATACATACCAAATGTAAGCAGCTCTGGGCTTTTGATTTCTGGATTGGTTTATCGCTCAAGCCAAGCGACTGGCACACACAAATATATAACACAGCGAGGCAGCACTTGGGATAGCGGCGGGGGAGTACAATTTGATGATGTGGGAAATATAATAACAACGGGAAATGGTTCGACTATAACATATGGAGCGTACAATGCGGACATATGGTACGGCGTGACTCTGAGGCACAACGCAAACACGGATAAGTTCAATGCTTCAATTGACGGAAACCAATTTGTAACAAATTTTGACTTTACCACGCCCCAAACTTCGTTAGTGGGAATATCGCACTATTGGTGGCCAACAGCCCAATTGAAGTATGTTGATTTAGTCGTTGAGAGCACAGATACTGAATTTACAATGTATGGCACTCCTGCTGTTGCAACCCTTGGGTCTTTTGAAACTACTTATACCCCACCTTCAAATATAACAAATTTAAACGAAACTACAACAACTTCCTCTTCAATAACTTGGGCATGGACAAATCCTTCTGATTCTGATTTCAATCATACAGAGGTTTGGCTGAATGGAACTTTCAGGGAAAATGTTACTGCTCCAACTAATTTGACAACAATCTCTGGTTTAAGCCCGAGCACAATTTATGAAATTCAAGTGCGGCCAGTGGATAATGTTACAAATATTGGAAGCTGGACAAATGATACTGCCCAAACAAATGTTGCTCCACCTCCACCACCGCCTGGAGAAACTGGGGGCGGAGGGGGAGGCGGCGGAGGGGGAGGAGGAATTCTCTTGCCGCAGGAAACTGTAATAATTGGTAATGTGGACCCAGGAGATTTAAAAAAAGCAGTTTTCCAGCTTTGGGACAAGCACTATATTTTCACAACTTCAGTTTCTGCAAAAGAAAAAATTTCAAACGGCGCGATAAGAGTTACAAGATACTTCACAAAACCGGGCACGGTTTCTGATGCTGGCGCAGTATTTACATACATAAGCGTTGATCCAATAAATTTCAAGAGCGATTCTATTCAGAATGCTGAAATTGAATTCTTGGCAAACTCATCCTGGCTAGGAAAAAATGCAGCTGGAATGGATATTGTTCTTTTGCACTATGAGGACGGAGAATGGAAAAAATTGAATACAAGAAAGGTTGGTTCAGTAGAGGATAAGTATCACTATTCTGCCCCAGCGCAAAGCTTTTCGTTCTTTGCAATAGGGGCGAAAGAGAAAGTTCAAACTGCTACACTTCCTGCTCCAACAGACTTAATTCCTGCTGAAACTGAGATAGCTTCTGTTACAACTGTTCCAGAAACAACAACACAGAAGCAAGCATCAACAGGCTTTGCAATATTAAATCAAGCTAAGAATCCGTATGTAATCGCAGCATTCGGAGCAATTTTATTTGCAGGATTAGTTGGATACACATTGCATACAGGGAAACTTAAACTTCCAAAAATAAGCACTCCAACCATTGAAAAGCCGAAATTTAATTTTTTAGAAAAAATAAAATCATTTAGAATGCCGAAAATTTCAGGCTCTGTTGAAAAATATAAACCAGATTTCATACAAAGAATTTTAAATGATATACAAGTGCAAACAACACCTGCTCCAAAAGTTAAAATTGAAAGGCCAGTTGTTATCCGCCCAAGGATAATTGTAAGGCCAAAAATAGTTTATGAAAAGATTGTCCCTGATGAGCTAAAAACAAAAGTTGTGAAAGATGAAGAAGTTAAACAAGTTGAAGTAAAAATTCCTGCTCCGCAGCCTGCATTCCCAACATTGGCAAACTCCTATGCAGCGCAGCCACTTTCGGTTAATGCGCATATGGCATCAATTCTTTCTGCTCTCCATTATAGGGAAAAAGAAGTCATGGAAGTTTTAATCTTGCACGGCGGAAAGTCAACAATGGCACGCATCTTTCATCATACAGGAATGCCGCCAACAACGCTGTTTAGATGGATTGTTTCTCTTGAAAATAGAGGGTTGGTGAGAACAACAAAAATTGGAAAGCTGAGACGAATCGAGGTTACAGAAAAATTCTTGGGCGAAACTCCAGAAACTAAGCCGATGTAAAATTCCAGAGCTTTATATTGTAAGTAATAGTTTTCCCAGCAAGTGGATGGTTTAAATCAACAATTATTCTAAAACCGTCCATTTCCTTAACCACGCCTGGCTTTCCCCCAAACACAGTTGGAGCACCAACTTTTGGTTCATATGTATAGATTATTTTATCTGGATCAATTCCTCTTACTCGAACCGCCCACTGAGTTGATAAGGGATCGAAGTAGAGAGACTGAAGAACAGGTTTGTGCTCAATAAAAATTGTTGTGCGAGTCATATTTGTTATATTAACATGCCATGCTATGTCCTTAAGAATGTATAACTTATACACCTCGGGCTTTTCTTTTGTTAGAGTTGCAAATTCCTCTTTTGAAAAGTTTTGATATCTATCTACTGAACTTATGCGGTCAACTGATTGCAAAAGATCGAAATTGTATTTTCCAAATGCTCTTTCTGAGGGCAAGATTACTTCCCTCATTTCATTTTCGTGCATAGTTAAAACTTCTTGGAATATTCCTGGCAGAAGCTCAGTAGAATTCAATACAAAAAAATTTGTTCTATTATCAACAATAGTCCCATTCTCCAATTTTCCAACAAGTGTTAGCCATACAATATCACCCTCCTGCGGAGAGGGCGCTTTCGGAAGCAAAAAATAAAATGCTATAAGTGCGAAAAGAGCTATTAAAACCAAATAGACAAAAATCTTGCGCATATTTCTCACTTAAAATCCTTTGAATCCTGGAAACCCCTTAAATCTTTTTGAAAGCTGCTCCATCGTTTTTTTATTTCTCCCCATTTTTCCAAAGCGCTTTATCATTTTTTTTGTCATGTTGTAGTGATTTAAAAGTGCTTTAACCTCCTCAGGAGCTGTTCCAGAGCCTTTTGCAATTCTCTGCAGTCTGGAAGCATTTATTACATCTGGATTTTCCATTTCTTGCGGGGTCATAGAGTCCATTACATATATAAATTTGTTTACCTTTTCCTCTGAAAGATTGAATTGCTCCTCTGGGATCTCAACTCCAAGAGAGCCCATCGGGAGCATTTCGAAAATTTTCTTAAGCGGCCCCATTTTTCTCATTGAATCTATTTGCGCGCGGAAATCTTTAAGATTAAAGTCACCTTTCATAACCGCTTCCATTTGGTCTTTTGAGGCTCCTGCAAAAATTTCCTCTGTTTTCTTTACTAAACTTTCCAAGTCGCCCATTCCCAAAAGTTTTGAAACAAATTTCGTTCCATTGAAAGTTTCGAATGCATCTACTTTTTCCCCTAAACCAACAAATTTTATTGGGATTCCAAGAGCTGCACATGCGCTCAAAGCACCGCCTCCTTTTGCACTTGAATCCATTTTTGTTAAAATAACCCCATTCAGAGGAACTATAGTATTAAAGCCATGGGCTTCATCAGAGGCTTTTTGCCCAATATCTGATGACAAAACAAGAAGGTTTTCATCAGGCCTGAACAGATCAGCGATGGCTTTCAATTCTTTTGATAAGTCTTTATCTAATGCATCTCTGCCAGCAGAATCAACTATTACAATATCAAAGCTCTGCGTTTTTGTAAGTGCTTCTTTCAATATTCTTGCAGGGTCCTTTAATTCAGGATTCCCAAAAACAGGAACATTTATCTCTGCACCCAATTGTTTTAATTGTTCAAAAGCAGCCGGCCTCCAGATATCAGTTCCAATCAAACAAACTTTTAATCCCTTCTTTTGCAAAAATTTTGCAAGCTTTGCACAGGTTGTTGTCTTTCCGCTTCCAAACAAACCAACGAGCATTATCTTTTTTGCATTTTCTTTCAGCGAAGCCTCGCTTCCTCCTAAAAGTTTTGTTAATTCCCCATAAACAATATTCAAAATATGTTCTCGCGCACTCAATCCAGAAGGCGGCTTTTCGTTGCTCGCTCGATTCTTAATTGTTTCAGTCAATTTAAAAACTAAATCAACTCTTACATCAGCCATCAAAAGCGCGCGCTGGATTTCTTTTAAAATTGTATCTAAAGTTTCACTATCAATGTATCCTGCTCGCGCTATTTTGCGCAGCGCTTCGCGCAAACTTTTTCCTAATTTGTCCAATACCATAGCAGCTAATTATATGGGAGAAAAGGTTTATAAACTAAATAGTATTTTGTCTGCGCTTAATGGACGCTGAAAAATCTTTGGGTGTGCCAACGCACATGCAGTACAGTTTAATAGCGTTTGCAATATTAATTGGTGTATTTGCATTGCTCTATTTGCTTTTCTCCCCAATAGTAAAGGATATTTTGAATGCAGTTTAAATTATTTTTTTAAGCAATTCTTTTGCGCGCATTAAATCACGGGATTCAACTGTAATTCTTACCTTTGGCTCTGTTCCTGAAGGCCGAACAAGAATCCAACCATCGGAAAAATCTGCTCTTGTTCCATCTATAGAAGAAACTTTTTGCGGCCGCAATCCTTTTAATTTTTTAGAAAGTTTAGAATAAGTTTTTGATTTCTCGCTTTCAGAGCGCACCTTAATTACTTCCCTAATTGTGTGATATTTTGGGAGCTCTGCAACCAATTCTGAAACTTTTCTTCCCTCGGTTGAAAGAAATTCTAAAATTTTCAGTGCAGAAAGAATTCCATCCGGGCACATATGCGCTTTTGGGAAAATAAAACATCCGGAAGGCTCGCCTCCAAAAGTTCCGCTATGCTCTTTTAATTTTTGAGCAACAGAAACATCTCCAACTTTGCTATAGATAACATGGGCACTGTAGTCAGCAGCAACATCTTCTATTAATTTTGAAGTATCAATTGGGACAACGATTTTTGCTCCAGATGTCCCTTCTAATTCATTTTTCATTAACAGAGCAAGCAAATCATCCCGTGAAACAAAATTTCCTTTTTCATCAATTAAAGCTAATCTATCCCCGTCTCCATCATGCGCAAATCCTAAATCAGCTTTTTCTTTACGCACTAATTGTGAAAGTTTAATCAAATTTTCTTTTGAAGGCTCAAGCCCGCGCGGAAAAATTCCATTTGTTTCTGTGAAAATTGTTTTTAAGTTTTCTGCGAATTCTTCTAAAACTAAAGGAGAAATTATTGAGCAAGCTCCATTTCCACAATCCAAAGCAATTTTGAACCTATTTGGAATTGCAACAGTTCCTGTAACAAATTGAATATAATCCTCTGAAAAATCCCCTGAGCGCGATTTTGCTATCAGATTCCATGGAACTTTCTTGAATTCTCCAGAAAAAATTATTTTTTCAATTTCATCTTCCTGTTCTGAAGTAAAAGCGCTTCCATCAGAATTCCAAATTTTTACGCCATTATACTCGGCCGGATTATGAGAAGCTGTTATCATTATTCCAACTGAATTTAATTTTCGCGCTGCAAAGGCTAAAGTTGGAGTTGGAATCATTCCTGTGCGCACAACAGAAATTCCTGCGCTTTCTAGCCCAGAAATAATACAATTTTCAATCGCAAGCGAACTTGTTCTGGGGTCATGCGCAATAACAACTTCTCCCTTATTTAAATAAGTTCCAATTGCTTTTCCGATTTTTAGGGCTAAATCTAAATTTAGTTCTTTTCCAAAAATACCTCGAATGCCAGAGGTTCCAAACAACGTACCCATAGCTCCTACTCATAACCACCGCTTATTAAATCTTATGTTAAAAATTATTTTAGAAGCGTTTGTTCATCCAAAGAAATATTATCGGGCCAAATAAACCATAGATAATAAAGGGCAACAACACAAATTTAACCTCAAAAAAGATTAGAGCGATCAAAATTATTAATAGAATTCCTATTATTGTCCAAAATTTTCTACTCGCAATCTTAAACGTTGGATATTTTATATTAGAAACCATTGCTAAACTTATTACTACAGCTATTAAAGCAACTATATTTGTTTCAAGCTGAACTTCTGAGAGAATAAAAGCAGCTGCAAAAAATCCATAAGCCGGAGATGGCAACCCAACAAAATATTCAGTACTTGAATCAATATTAAAGCGCGCCAATCTTAAAGCTGTGCAAACCAGTGCAAGAATTGGGACAAAAATTCCAAATTCCATTCCTTTTAATGCGTACAAATAAATTAAAAGCGAGCCTGCAACTCCAAAACTTACCAAATCTGCAAGAGAATCAAATTCTTTCCCGATATCAGAAACTGCATGCACTTTGCGGGCGATTTTCCCATCAAAAGCATCTGCTAAAATCGCGAACAAAATAAAGAGTGCTGCGTTTGTAAAATTTCCATTAATAGAGCTTAAGATTGAAAGAAAGCCGAATATTAAATTTAATGTTGAGAGGCCGTTTGGAATCAAAGAAGTAAATTTCATGAGAAATTAGAACTTGGCAACAATTGTCTCTCCTGCTTTAACTCTTTGCTTTTTTTGAACTAAAATTTTTGCATTTGAAGGAAGAATTAATTTTGTTCCACTTCCAAAAAGAATCATTCCTATTGGCTGGCCTATTTTAACACGCTCGAGGACATTAACCCAGCACTTTATGCGGCGCGCCATGAATCCGACAATTTGGACAACCGTAATTTTTCTTTTTCCTGATTTGATAGTTATATAATTTTCGGCATTTAATTCCGCAGCTTTCCTAAACGCAATTTTATGTTTCCCTTTTTTCGGAGTGATATTTTGAATGACTCCGCTTATTGGAGAGCGGTTTATATGAACATCAAGCGGCCCGATAAAAATATGGACAGCCTTGAAAGCACCATAATCTTTAATACTTTTTACTCTGCCGTCTGCGGGAGA
This sequence comes from Candidatus Naiadarchaeum limnaeum, assembly GCA_014189685.1. Taxonomy (GTDB): domain Archaea; phylum Undinarchaeota; class Undinarchaeia; order Undinarchaeales; family Naiadarchaeaceae; genus Naiadarchaeum; species Naiadarchaeum limnaeum. Next base: position 1,121 of record DVAB01000036.1, on the reverse strand, counting down.
AACAATAATATTTTTTGCTAAAGGAATTTTTCTCTGCGGGTCACGGAAAAAAATTGAAAAAAAGCCAATTAAGAAAAGAAAAGCGTAAGTTGCAAAATGGGAGTCAAAAGAGGATGAAAGAGCTGCTGCTAATAATGCTAGGAAAATATAGGGATATCCTTCTTTGTTTATTGTTAATCTCATAACCAAAAGTTTTTAAGACAGGAGTATTTAAACCTTTTATGGTTTTGGACTCTTATAGGCCAATTACAGACAGGATTCTAAAGCGCATAGCCATGCGATTGAAAGGGGTTAATCCAGATGTATTTACTTGGCTTGCTTTAGTTTTCGCAATTTTAACTGGCTACACATTTTACACAGGAAAAGAAAGTTTTCTTTTATTAGCAAGTTTACTTGTTGGAATTAGTGGTTTTTTTGATGCAATGGATGGCGCACTAGCAAGAGTTAGCAAATTAGCAAGTAAGCGCGGAGATTTTTTAGACCATGTTTTAGATCGATATGCAGATATTTTTATTGTAGGAGGTCTGATGTTCAGCCCGTGGGTTGATGACATTTTAGGATTTTTTGCAATAATAGGGGTAATTTTACTAAGTTATATGGGAACGCAGGCCCATGCCTTAATTGGAAAGCGAGATTATTCAGGATATCTTGGAAGGGCAACTAGGCTTTTGATTTTAGTTCTTGCTCCGCTTGTGCATTATTTTTTGCTACGCATAGGAATTGTAGAAATTTACAGCTTCACTTTTCTCGAATGGGTTATGATTGGGTTTGCTTTTGTTGGGAATATCACTGCTTTGCAAAGAGCTTATAATACGTGGAAGCTGCTTTAAACAAAGGTGGGAACACTGCAACCACAAAAAAAACTAAAAATAGCTGTTTTAATCGCAGACAGCGATTTCACTAGCCTGCAGAATGACAAAAATCTCTTGCAGATATATGGGGAAAGCATTTTGCAAATTACTTATTATAAATTAAAACCGATTTTTGATAAAGTTTTAGTTATTGTAAATAGCTTTGACCAACAAAGTATTTATTCGAGGCAGCTGGGTGAGGATGTGCTTGTTAATTTAAATGGAAATAAAAATGAACTAACCGCAGCTTTAACAGCTTTGAACGCATGT
>DVAB01000035.1 GCA_014189685.1 Candidatus Naiadarchaeum limnaeum | reverse complement strand
GTTTGATCTGGAAAAGCAGTTGTTGTTGGTTTGTATCCAAGCATAATCCTGCGCGCCATTCCCAGGGCCATATAAGCCTCCTCTGGAAGCTTGAACTCTGGTGGAACAACATGATAGTAATTTTCAGTTTGATCTTTTATTCTGTAAATCTCAACTTCAATATCACCTAGCAATGTATAGCTATCTAATAATTCAGAATCCGGCGGAGGCTTTAACATATATCTTGTTAAAGTAAAATTTGGCCTTATTGTTGGAGAAAAAATTTCTCCGTAAACTAATCTATCTCCTGGTCGCAAACGTGGAAGAATTGGAATAATTTTTTTTATTATCTGAGTTTGCTCAAGATATTTTTTTATTGTGAACAAAACTTCCTTTATAAATCTGACATAGCACTCCTTCATTTTTGGAAATTGCAGCGCAGCAACTTTTCCTTCAAAATCGCTTAATTCATCTAAGAGTGTAAAATATCCCTCAATTGGATCTTTTCTGATTTTATTTACTAAAAGATCCTCAACAAATTTAAAGTGCTCTGGAAAATACTGCGAGCATTCAGCGCCTGTTAAACTTGGGTTTGCTAAAATGTTTTCTTCTTTTATCAAAATTTCCAAAACTTGAGCAATTTCTGCCAGAAGATTTGTCTGCGCTTCATCGTACTCATATTCGTATGCCTCTGCAATTATGATTCTGTTGACATCTTTTACTTGCGTTATTGCATCAACAACTCGCGCCATTGTTTCAGGGTCGTCCTCTAGGCTAGGTGCGTAGGGGCAACCAAGCCAATTAAATCTAATAACAGTGGAATCCCCCTCTCTCAAAACCTCATAACCACAAGCTTCAACCATTTTTACTCCGAATTTTGCTTAATTAAATGTAAGTTAAATACTTTAAGGCTGGATGCCTGAGGCTAGAAGCTAGACGCTGGACATCGAGCATCAAGCTTCCAGCTTCAAGCAAATGATAAAAAGGCTTATTAATGCAATTGGAATAATTGCAAAGCATGGAACAATCCCCGCAAGCAATTATGCAGGATTTGCTCTGGAGACTTACTAGTTTGGAGACCAAAGTAAAATTAAATGAGCAAAATTTTTTTAATTTGCAGGAAAGAATGCAATTGATAAACAAAAATTTTCTTGATTTAAAAAAAGAGATTCGAGATAGAGCTGATAATATTTCTGATGAAATTCATGATTTAGACAAAAGGGTTGAATCCCTGCGGGATAAATTTGCACAGGCCCCAAAAGCAGCAGATGTTGATCAGATAAAAAAATTTCATGAATCTATTAATGTTTTCAAGCCTGAAATGAGTGCGGATGAAGCAAAAAGTATTTTAGATGATGTACTAACAAAGATGGAGAAATAAGATGGTTCGAAAGCATAACCCTCTCCCATTTCTCCCTATGAAGGAGATGAAGAAATGGTAAGCTTGTTTGGAAAAAAGAAAAAACCAGAGGAAGAACTTCCCCCTATGGAAACTTATCCCGCGGAGGAGCAGGGGATAAGAGAGCAAGTTGGATATCCTCCTGAGGAAGGATATGAAGAGCCGCCTGAGGGCATTGAAACTGAGCCTTCACCAGAAGCACCTCAATACGAATACCCGCAAGAAGGGGGGCCATTCGCGGAAGCTGAAGTACCGCCGGGAGAGTATCCAGAATTTTTACCACAGGCAGGAGCCCCAGAGGCGCCACCCATGGAAGGTGGCGTTTATACAACAGAAGATGTTGAAAAAATAGCACGCGAAGTTGCGGATGAAGTCCGAAAAGAATTCGGGGAAAAACTTAAAAATTTAAATGATGAGCTAGATGAATTGAGAAAGATGGAGCATGAGATTGAAAAAATGTATACTACTTTTGAAAAATTAAATGAAAAATATGCTGACCTCGAAGATGAAATTTCTGAACTGCCAACTAAAAATCAAAAAGATCTTGATGAAATTAAAGCTACTATTAATTCAATGAATCAGATAATGAGCAGTGCATTGCCTGCTTTGATAAAAGAAGTGCGCGATTTAAAGCCTCCTCCGAAATAGTTAATTAAAAAATATTATCGTTTTTTCTTCCTCGTTGCTCTTCTGTATCCACGTCTCTCAGCCCTCTCAACTTCTTCTTCAATTTGGCGCTTGAAAAAAGCATGTCTTATGACAGCAGCTCCTACGGACAACAGAATAATTCCTAATGAAAACTCAATGATTGGAGTGCCACCCACTCTTGGCATTTTAACAAGAGTTATATCAGTTCCAGAAATAAGAAATATAATCCCCATAAACAATAGAAGGGCTCCTCCTAAAATCAGCCCACTGGATGATGCCTCAATTCCTGCGGCATCTTTTTGAACGTCCTTGAACATTTTTACAATTTGCGGATCTACCTGGCCTCTGCGTGACCTCAATTTTGTCTCAACCATCTCGAATGCTACCTTGAATCTATCACTCCTACTACTGCCCCCTAAAATTTCCAATATGCTCCTACCAAACTTCTTTTCTTCAGTGGGCAATTTTTGCGCAATAATATCAGCCCAGCGCTTTACCTCGTTTTGGTTTTCCTCTTTCAGGGTTTTTAGCAACCGCAAAAGCTCATAATTTTTAAAAACCTCTGGTCCAAGAGTAACTCTTATTTCATTAAAAGCGCCATCTAAATCAAGTTCTGAAGCGCTTAATTTTGCATAAATTCTTCTAAAAGCAGGATCATACTTTACAATAAAAGGAAATTTTTCCCTAATTTTTTCATTCCTTAAAACGCGATTATAAAAGTCCCTTACTATCCGCAGTACTTTCATACTAAATATGTTATTTGTTAGGTAAATATATTTTACTAAACTCTTAGCATCCAGTATACCACAATTCCAATAAAAACTAAAACAACGAGGCCCCAGAATATGCTCTGATTAAACCAAAGCCATCTCTGTATCTCAAACTGACTTCTAACAATTATAAAAGCAGCACCGCCTGCAAAAGCTGCAATCCCTGTTCCTAAAATAGGGTCGTATTGTCTGAATACTAATCGCACTATCAAAAATAGCAATCCAAAAAGGAATAAAAACAGCGGTATATCAAATAGCAAAATCCCTTGCGGGTCGAGGAATATTGGCATATTTCTCTCCTAGTTCAGAGCTCTTTAAAAAGTTTCCTTAGCCCGCGAAGACTCTACCTAATACTAGAAGCACTATTCCAACTCCAACTACGGCTAGCACATCCGGTGCAATCCAAACGAATCCACCAAATGTAGCACCGCTCACAACAAACCATGCAAGAGCAGCTGCGACTGCCAGAACTGCAATTGGAATTACAAGCGCTCCGTATCCCATTGGCTTAATCACAAATCCCAGCACTAAGTACATAATTCCAAATGTCAATAAGAACAATGGAATTCCGTGCCCTACGAACTGAGCGATTTGAGCCAATAATGTATGTGGCATTTCTCTTTCCTCCCTACTTTATGTCACTACTCTTAAGTGGTGATAAGGGGTATATAAATATTGTGGCTGGTAGCTTGAAGCTTAATGCTAACGAAGACTCAAAACCAAATAATAAACCCCTTTTAAAGTCATTGCCGCTCCGATATAGAGAACAACAATCTCCGGAACATGGTAGACAAAAATTGAGGCCGCAATTTCTTTGCTCCCAACTAAAGTCAGGCCAGCAACTAAATCAACAACTGAAAAAATTATTGCTGCAATTTTACTCCTTGTGAGAAATAAAACTGAAACTATTAGAAAAACTCCAAGAGCAAGTGCAAGAAACGGAATTTGTATTGTCATTTTAGCCGAAGAATAAACCATAAACAATTGAATAAACTCCCTTTACAATTATTGCAATTGCAAGCAAAAGAACAAAATCAGGAGTTACTGTGTAAACCAAAAGCTTGTAAATCGGCGCGCGCATGCTCAGTAAAAACAGACCAGTTATCAAATCCAATCCTCCTAACAAAAATAAATCTGGGATCATGTGAAATTCATTTTGAAGCACTTCCGAATTTCACATATGCGACATTGCGAATCGAAGATTCGCAATGCATCCGAAAGCGAAGCTTTCGGATTGAAAGGGAAGTACTTCAAGTCTTTTCGCATCATAGTGCCATAAAAATTCTCACGCGGTTATAAATAGTTTTTCAATTAAATTCCCAAGTTGCTGGAAATCTTTGAAAGAGCATCGTCTATGTGATCTAACTTTTTGCTCCACCCAGCGAGCTCTTTGATATCATCGTTTGATTTTTCTCCCTCTGAGTATTTTTGTATCAATCGCTCTTTTTCTAATTCTTCCTGTGTTAGAGCATGTCTAAGGGTCATCAGCTTATTTGAAACCTCTTCTATCTGAGCAGCAGCTGCTCCTGCCCTGATTAAGTTTATCTCCTCTTGTTGCAATCTTGCAATTGCGCTTTCTTTTGTTGTGATTGCAGAAACAAATGCCTGAACTATTGGCTGGGTTTTTGCAATTTTTCCCATCTCACCCTTTATTATTCCCTTAACTTGTTGGACCTTCCTTCTCAATCCATATATTTGTTCTCTGATATCTTCTCTAGCTCTTGCAAATTTATGATCAGAAGTGTTTTTTACTTTTTCAGCTAAAGCAAAAACTTTTTTTCCTAATACATTTGCATCGTTTTTCAATTCCTCATATGCATGTTGCACATCTGGATCTATTGCCATTTAAGTTGTCTCCTGAACTAAAACACGAGCAGCATCTCTAACTGCTGCAATATCGCCTTCTCGCAGAGCAGGCCTTGCTTCCTCGTCTTCCTCAAGCCACTCCTTTCTCCAAGTTTCTACGCGCGCTCCAGCAGGCGCGCCTGCAGCTTTTATTCCTCCTCTTAAAAAATTTCCAATGAAAGGAGCGAGAGCCATAAACACTACTGGTGCAATTACTCCATCGTAAGAAAATCCAAGAATTGTTGGAAGAACTAATGCAAAAACTAAAAGCGGCGTTACACTGGCAATTATTTGTCTTCCTGATTTTTTATCGCCAGTCATTACCAGCAACACAATTATCGCACCATATGCCCACAAGATTGAGGTGAATGGCTCTATTATAGCTGGGCCAAAATTTGCAAGTACACCTGGGAGAAAAATTTTTCCAAGGCTCCCTAAAATAATAGAACCAATAATCATTGGCCCAATATACTTCATTGGGATTACCATCAAGTCTTTAGAGCTTACTTCTGCGCTCTCTTCCTCTTTCTTTTCTTCTTCAGCCATATTTATCCAGTGATTAGAAGCTTATTTAAAGATTATTCAATCTTAAATCTGCTCTCAGCGCGGATTTCCTGCTTCATCTGCTGTTTATATTCCTTTCCATAAACTTGCCTGTTAACTCTCTTCATCTTACTCACTAATGCTGTGTCCTCAGAAAGCAGATGCGCCTCGTAAACAATTTCATCTATTAATCGCTTTAAAATATCCTCAAACTTAGCCAATTCTTTTCTTAACTCCTTATGAGTTTTTAGGCTTGTTTCATAATCAGGATCGCCCTTTCGAGGAGTTGCCTCAAGCTGATTTATCTCGCGCTCACTTTCTACTATTGCCTGCCTAACATAAATTGCTAAAATTTCTAAAAAGTGATACTCCTCGGTTTTTTCTTTTTCTAAAGTAATCTCTCCAGCTTCTATTGCTTCCTTTATTCTGTTTATTGTTCTTCTTGTAAAACTAAGTTCGCGCTTTAATTGTGCTGTTTCCTCTTTCTCATCTTTTTGCGTTTCAATCAATTCCTTTCCTTTTAGAAGCATTAAATCAGCTGCCTCAAAAAATGCTGTGGCTTCTTGAGTTTTAATGGCGTGCTTCGATCCTTCATAAAGCTGATGGACTTCCTCAACAATATCTGGAAGTCCGCGGCCGAGTTTTTTCCTAATTTCATCCTCGTGCTCAGTGAGAATTGTCTGTAAAGTTTCTCTTGTCTTTGGGTGCTCATGCAAAAATTTCGCAAGCTTCACTAGAGTTTCTTCTTCAACTTTTTCAGCCGATATTTCTTTTTCTTCT
>DVAB01000034.1 GCA_014189685.1 Candidatus Naiadarchaeum limnaeum | reverse complement strand
CTTCCGCCCTTCATTATAAACTACTTTTTCCGCAGAAAAAGGCAAAATTTCCGCAGGACTATGCCCCCTTCCCGTTTTAGTAATTAGCGAGAACTCAACTCTGCGGACGCAGGTTTTCGGAACTTCATTAAATGCCATATATAGTAGACATATAGGTTTAATATTTTACTTATTGATTTATAAATTGGATTATTTTTCTTTCCCGCGTATTTCAGTGTCTACATACCTCAAACATTCTGTTCTTATTCCTTCCAGTTCTTGCTGGCTAAAGGGTTTGGCATCTTCGAAATCTGCATCAAGCAGTGATTTTTTGGGGGAAAACTGCTGAAGGTAGAATTTTTTTATACCAAATGAACATGCTGTCTTTGCCATTTCAATTATATCCTCTGTAGTATGCAATGCCGGCAGAACAGTTGCGCGAAGCTCGTGTTCTATGCCTGAATCCGCTATAATTTTGAGGCTTTCCTTTATTTTAGCAATATCTATATTTGTTTTGCAGACACTTTGATAATTTTCAAGCGGGGCTTTCAAGTCCATTGCGATGTAATTAACAAGCTTTTTTTCTGTCAATTGTTTCAGCATTTCCGGATTTGAGCCGTTTGTGTCAAGCTTCACAAGAAAACCAAGGTCTTTAATCCTAGAAATAAATTCTGGAAGCTCTCTATTCAAGGTTGGCTCACCACCAGAAATAACCACACCATCCAGCAAACCAATTCTACTTTTTAAAAAATCAAAGATTTCTTCCTGTGAATACCCTTTTATATCTTCGTTTAAAACAAGGGCCTTATTATAACAATAAGGGCACCTGAAATTGCATCCGCTTAAAAATAGTATACAGGCTATCTTATTAGGAAAATCAATCAAAGATAACCTGTAAAGTCCTTTTATTAGCATATAATCTTATTAATTTTTCTCTGGACAAACAACAAACTCCTCTCTTGCTGCAAACTCCTCTTTTTTGCCTAAGTTCCACTGCTGTACCGGCCTTAAATAACCAACCGGCCGTGAGTAAACCTCGCATTTTGTTCTTTCCATTTTTACCACCCCCTTTTTTATTAGCTATTAACGTTTATTCTTAAGATTCTCCCGCTTGTTTCTTTTCCAGTGTAACCAATTTCTGTATCACATTTATAGCAAAATTCATGTTCTCCATTTAAATATCCATGTCGCGGGCAGATTGAAAATGTTGGTGTTAGTGTAAAATAAGGTATGTTAAATCTTTCCATAACCTTTTTAACTAGCATTTTTGCTCCATGTGCAGATAGCCTTTCTCCGAGAAAGCCGTGTAAAACAGTTCCACCGGTATAGAGTGATTGTAATTCATTCTGTAAAGTTAGTGCTTCAAATATGTCTGTTGTAAAATTGACTGGGAGATGTGTTGAATTAGTATAAAATGGTGCGGCATTTTTTTCTCTATATGCCTGTTCATTAGCAACAATAATGTTTGGGTAAATTTGTTTGTCTTTCTTGGCAAATCTATAAGCACAGCCCTCTGCGGGCGTTGCTTCAAGATTATAGATGCTGCCTGTTTCTTCTTGATAATCGGAAAGTTTTCCGCGCATAAATTCAAGGGTTTTTTTTGCGAACAGCGATCCTTCTTTTGTAGAAATACCTATATTAAATAAATTTATAAGTGCTTCATTCATTCCATTTAAGCCAATTGTTGAAAAATGATTCTTCCAATATGCCCCATATTCTCTCTTGATATCTCTCAAATAAAAACTTGAATATGGGTAGAGCCCCGCCTCTGTGTATGTTTCTAATATTTTCCTTTTTGCTTCCAAGCTATCTTTTGCAATGTCCATTAAACTGCTTAATCTCTCAAAAAATTCGGTTTCATTTTTTGATATATAGCCAAGCCTTGCCATGTTTATAGTTACTACCCCTATTGAGCCGGTTAGCGGGTTTGACGCAAACAAACTGCCGCCTTTTTTTCTTAGTTCACGGTTGTCTATACGAAGCCGACAACACATACTCCTGGCATCCTCTGGCTTCATATCTGAATTAACAAAATTGCTAAAATAAGGAACACCATATTTGGCTGTCATCTCCCAAATACCTTCGTGTATTGGATTATCCCAGTCAAAATCCTTAGTTATATTAAATGTTGGGATTGGAAATGAAAAAACCCGATGAGCGGCATCGCCTTCAATCATAACTTCTGCAAACGCTTTGTTTAACATATCCATCTCTCTTTGGAAGTCTGCATACCTCTTTGCCATTAATTTTCCTCCGACAACAACATTTTCATCAGCCATCATTCTTGGAATCTTTAAATCCATAGTAATATTTGTGAAGGGAGTTTGGAATCCCACCCGTGTTGGAATATTCAGATTGAACACAAATTCCTGCATAGCTTGTTTTACATCTTTGTAACTTAGTGCATCATAGCTTATGAACGGGGCTAAATAAGTGTCAAAGCTGGAGAATGCCTGGGCTCCTGCACTTTCCCCCTGAAGAGTATAAAAGAAATTTACAAGCTGGCCGAGAGCACTTCTAAAATGCTTTGCCGGGGATGAGGCAATTTTTCCTGGAACCCCTTTAAACCCAGTTAATAACAGCTCTCCAAGATCCCAGCCAACACAATATACAGAAAGGCTACCTAAATCATGAATATGGATATCTGCATTTTCATGCGCTTTTTTTATCTTTTCGTTATAAAGCTT
>DVAB01000033.1 GCA_014189685.1 Candidatus Naiadarchaeum limnaeum | reverse complement strand
TTTACAAATTTCATGTTAGAAATAAAATATAAACATATAGAATTTAAGGAAATTAATGATTACTACTTTTTTGTCAAAAGTTTTTGGAACTGTTATGAGCTCTTACTTAGGCGGCTTTGGAACTTCACAAATACAGCCCACAAAAGAAATGTTTGTTGATTCGCTCAGTTTTTGCGCATTCAGAAAAAAAGTTTTGCGCGAAGTTGGCTTGAATGACCCAAAATTTAAAGTTGGGCAGGACGCTGAATTAAATATACGCATTAGAAAAGCCGGCTACAAATTTCTCTACACTCCAAAAACTTTTGTTTGGTATTACAAACGTTCAACCTTTTCGGGATTTTTTGCGCAGATGTTTAGATATGGCTGGGCGCGCGCGAAAATGATTAGAAAACACCCAGATACATCAAGAATTTTTTATTTCGGGCCGACAATTTTTACAACAGTTTTAATTGCTTTGATTTTGGCAGCATTGAAAAGTAATCTTGCACAGTTTTTGCTCGCCCTATTTTTAATTATCTATGGAGGCATGGTTTTGAGCAGCTCAATAAGAAGGGCAAATTCTGTTAGATTTGTTTTAGCAGCGTTTTTTGCTTATTGGATTGAGCATTTGGCATATGGAATTGGATTTCTATATGGGGCGATTAATTAATGGCACCTCAGGCAAAAATAAAAGTAGAAATTTAGGCCACTCATTCAGGAACGAAGTTCCTGAATGCATGCGAAACCTTTGGTTTCGCATTGTCGCTTCAATTACAATACAACGAATGTGGCCTCATAAGCGCCAGCTGATTATACAGCTAGTAAACGGCGGCGGCTGTAAGATAGATTTAAATACTAAATTGTACACTAAAATAGTCAGATAATATCATAAGTTCGTTCTCCTTTTAGGATGCGAGTTTTAGGATATTATACTAGACTAAGATAGGAGTATAGAAAAATATGGCATACGGTGGAAGAGGATTTGGCGGTGGTGGCGGATTCCGCGGACCACGACAAATGTTTGACGTAACTTGTTCAGAGTGCGGAAAGCCAAGCCAGGTCCCATTTAAACCAACTGAAGGTCGCCCTGTATATTGCAGGGACTGCTATTCAGCAAAGAAACCACAATTCGGCGGAGCATAAGTTAGTAGTTAGCTAAATTTTTATTTAGTTATTCTATTCTTATTTGCTATAGCTTTAGCTGTGGATTTAAACAACTGCTCTGAGAAAGGAACTTGGAGCAGCCTTTTATTTTTTTTATTATAATGTAGGCCTATTTAGGGGCTTGCGAGCCAACAAATTTTAAGAATTATGGAAGTATGTTAGCCGGAGTTGCCTGGTAGCATCGCTCTCTATACTCACAGCGCTTGCACATCCAGCCCATGTCTTCGCGCATAATTCTGGCTTCAGGATCGGGAAGTTTTTCTTTCTTCAAATGCTCGTGCAATTTTTTAAAGCGCTCGAGAATTTCTTCTGAGAATTTTTTATCGTATGGAACTGTAAAAACCTGCGACTGCAAATTGCGCTTGTCAACATACAAAAGCACTCCATCGTGAATGCTAAGAAGGTGCATGTACAATTGGAGTTGCATAACATTTTCAGGCTTTGGGTCATTCATAACAAAGCCTAAATCACCTGTGCTCTTTACCTCAACTAGAACTTCTTTTCCTGAGGCATTGACAAGGACGAGGTTGTCTATTCTGCCTGAAATTTCGAAGTCTTCCATTTTGTGCTTGAAAGGAAACTCGGTTTTCAGGAGTTTCACTTCTTTATTTTTCTCAGATTTCAGAACTTCCACAACAAACCCGTGCATTATGTTCCCGGCCTCAAAAATTTTTAAAAGCTCTGGGGAAACCTCCTGCGGGAATTTGTAAGAATACCAAACTTTTCGCAAGCAATTGCCTATTTCAGAAGGATAATACTTTCCAATTCCTTTTGGCTTGTGCTCACGCGCTATGTGAGCCTCTAACATTTTGTTAAAGTCTATCATCGCTTTACCAGGATAACCCTTCATAAGTTATGCCATCTTTCTTTTCAACTATATGCCTTCCATCTATAACAACTTTATTTTTCATTCCTGCAAAATCTATAAATTTAAATTCAGGCCAGTCTGTGCAGATTAAACAAAGATCAGCATCTTTTAAGCAATCCGCAATCGAATTTACATACTCAACTTTATTTCCAAGCTCTCTTTTTGTATTCTCAAGAGCTTTTGGGTCAAAAACTCGAACTTTTGCACCCTTTGTTAATAAAAGTCCAATAACTTTTATTGAAGGACTTTCTCGAGTGTCATCAGTTCCTGCCTTAAACGCTGTTCCTAAAACTGCTATTTGCTTTCCGCTTAAATGCCCAACTTTCTTTTCAGCTAGATGAACAAAACGCTCTGTTTGATTGTCGTTAATTTCTGTAACAGCTTTCAACAATTTTGGTTCAAGTCCATGTTTTTTATAAGCTGAGGTTAAAGCAGCAGTATCTTTTGGCAAACAGCTTCCGCCAAATCCTAAACCTGCGCCTAAAAACTGATTTCCTATTCTTGGATCAAAACCAATTGCTCTTGAAACTGTGTAAGCATCGATCCCAAGCTGTTTGCACAAATTCCCGATTTCATTTGCAAAAGAAATTTTTGTTGCAAGAAAAGCATTATTAGCGTACTTAATGAGTTCTGCAGTCTTATAATTAGTCTCAATTACAGGACAAATAGGAGTTACTACCTGCTTTAAATTATTCGAACAAATTGTATCCGTGTGACCTATCACAAGTTTGTCAGGTTTGAGCGTATCCTGCATTGCTTTTCCCTCTCTTAAGAACTCGGGATTATAACAAAGGCTAAAATGCTCCGGAGCTTTTTTCCCAGAGGCGTGAATAATTGCGGGCAGAACAACATTTTCAGTTGTTCCAGGAACAACTGTGCTCTTAACAACAATAGACAAAAATCCTTTCTTTTCTTTAAGGGCAGTACCAACTTGTTTAACTGCATTTTCCAACTGTGTAAGATCTATAGAGCCATCAGGCTTGGAAGGGGTTCCAACACAGATAAAGCAGATCTCAGAATTTTGAATCGCTTCTTTTAGATCAGTTGTTGCGCGCAGTTTTTTGTTATTTACAACTGCTTTCAGCATTTCTGGCAGTCCATCCTCGTGAATTGGGGGAACTGCTTGATTTATCCTGTCAATTTTTTCTTTATCAACATCAACGCAGATAACCTCATGCCCTTTTCCAGCTAGAACAACTCCAGTTACTAGGCCAACATACCCAGTTCCGATTATGCTAATTTTCATTGATTGAGAGAGTTTGTTATAATATTAAAAAGCATATATAAGGTTTTAGAGTAAGTATATGCTCTGCAAAAGGGAGTATGGCAGCTAAAAGAATATTACCTCGCGGAAAGTGGAGACTATGTATTAGTCACGATGTTGACCATTTAAAACACTATTTTAACTTCAATTTGGTTAAGTTTTGGGGAGTTTCTTTTGCTGAACTTTTATATAGGCAGAGAGGCTTGAACAGTTTCTTCGATATAATTGGGAATTCATTCAATGAAAAAAATGATAGTTGGAATCAGACAGAGCTGTTGGCAAGCATAAATAGAAAATACAAAATTCCTGCAACTTTTTTCTTCTGCGTAAAAAAAGGCAGAGGAGTTGACTATAATTTAAAAGAGGTAAAAAACGCAATTAGCAAATTAAAGGATTTTGAAATTGGGATACATGGACAAGAGTATCAAAATATTGTTGGGATAGAAGAGGAACGTGACTTAATGAGCGAAATTTTAGAAAAAAAACCAGAAGGGATCAGAATACACTACTTGAAATGGGCACCGCAAACTGTAGATTTAATTGAAAGAGCAGGATATTTTTATGATTCAACAGAATACAGCGAAGAATTAAAACAACCCTATTTCATGGATAATGGTTTAATTGAGATCCCAATACACATAATGGACACATATTTGTTTAGTCCTTTTTACAAAAACTTTACACTCGAACAAGCAAAAAAACATACAACAAATTTAATTGCAAAAGCAAAAAGGGATGGAAAAATTTTGCATGTGCTTTTCCATTTAAGACATCTTGCCCCTGAATTTCAAAGGCAGAGGGAATTTTATTTATGGTTGCTTGAACTTGCCAAAAGTGATAAAAAATGTGAGAAAATTTCCTGCGGGCAAATTGCTAAGAGGCTATCGTGAGAGTTGAAGTTCGAAATTTGGGAGAAGTAAAAAACGAATATACAAGTTTTGTAGATAACTTTAGCTCTGCAACTCCATTCCACACTTATGAGTGGCTCTCTGCGCTTGAAAATCTTGGAAATAAATGTGAAGTTGCAATGTTTTATGAAAACTCAGATTTAGTTGGGGTTTGCCCGCTTTTTGTAAAAAAAGTTTCGCTAATGAAAATTTATTTTTCCCCAATTTTTGGAACAGAGACTGCTTATCTCGGAGTTTTGGGAAGCAATTTAAGCGGGATGCTAAAAGAATTGAAAAAAAATATGAAAAATTTCTTTGTCATACAGCCTCCGGCACTAAAAATCGCTGGCAAAGATTTTGAAATTGAAAATAAGGATACAATAATAGCAAATTTGGACGCGAAAAATTCTGAGGAGCATTTGAAAAGAGTTAGAAAGGGACACCGATATGATACAAGAAAGGCTGAGAAAGAAGGAGTTAGTATTAAAGAGGATTACTCTGAAAAAGCAATTAAGCAATATTACAGCTTGCTAAAACAAACCTACGAAAAATCACACTATGCTCCGCTGCCTGAGAAATTTTATTTGGATGCAATAAGAAATTTGAGAGAAAGTGGAAAGTTAAAATTACTTTTAGCTTCTTATAGAGGGGAGGTCATAGGAGGGGCAGCTTTTCCTTATTCGAACGGAGTTCTTTATTATTGGACAGGCGGCTCAAGAAAAGAGAAAGAATTTGCAAGCCTATATCCAAATAATCTAATTCAGTGGGAAATAATTAAATGGGGCTACGAAAAAGGAATTGGAAAATATGATATGTTAGGAGCCTCAATTGAGGGAATAAAACAATTCAAATTGGGGTGGGGAGGGCAGTTGCAAGGCTATCAGAGAATTTACTCAAGCAAGAGATTAAGGCTAATGGCGTCTCTCTATTCAAAACTCGGTGCAGGAGTTAAGGAAAAAATTAGAAAGAGTGTAAGAAAATGAAAAAGAAAATTTTATTAGTAGCACAAAATTTGGACGATATGATATTAGATGATTCCAAAATTTTGAAAAAATATTTTGATGTTGATATTTTAATTATAAAAAGCGGCGCGCAAATGGTTGCAAAGCTTGGGAAGTTGATTGAAAAAATTAGGAAAGCTGATTTATGCCTTGTTTGGTTTGCAACTTCTTATGCGTTTTTTACAACAATGTTCGCAAAACTTTTTGGAAAGCCAACTGTTTTGGTTGTTGGAGGTTATGATGTTGTAAAAGTTCCAGAAATTGGATACGGATTGGCAGCGCATCCAATAAAAAGAATTTTTCCAATATTCGCATTGCAGTGGGCAGATGCTGTTTTGCCATTTTCAGAGGATTCTGAAGCGCAGATGTTAAAGAATTTTGATCTGGATAGCGATAAAGTTAGGACAATCCATCTTGGAGTAAATCCAGTTGCGCTGAAAAAGTATAAGAAAAAAAAGGGGAACACAGCAGTTACAGTCGGAGTTATGACAAAAAGCAATTTAACAAGAAAGGGCCTTGAAGTTTTTGTTCGGGCTGCGAAATATCTGCCAGATGTAAAGTTTGTTCTAATTGGGGATGCTCCGGATAAAGCTACATCAGAGTATTTGAAAAATATTGCGACTCCGAATGTTCATCTCAAAAATTTAGGCTATAACACAGAAAAAATAGTTCAGGAGCTTTCAAAGGCAAAAGTGTATGTGCAAGTTTCTTATCATGAGGGGTTTGGTAGAGCAATGGCAGAGGCTATGTGCCAGGAATGCGTTCCTGTTGTTTCTGCGCGCGGAGCAATTCCAGAAGTTGTTTTAAACACAGGCTTTTATGTCCATAAACTTGGAAACCCACAGGAAGTTGCTGAAAAAATAAGAATGGCAATTAAATCTAAACTTGGAAAAAAAGCAAGAAAGCAGGCAATGCAGTTTACATTGGAGAAAAGGGAAAAAGCGCTTATTGAGGTTGTTAACAATTTGTTAACAAAATATGAGGGGAAAAAATGAGAGCACTAATACTTGCAGCCGGGGAGGGAACTCGTTTAAGGCCGCTCACATACGCGATACCAAAATCACTTTTGCCAGTTGGAGGTGTTCCGACTATAGATTATGTTATAAAAAACCTGGAAAAAGTCCAAGAACTTGAGGAGGTTTATGTTGGAGTGAGCCATTTGGAGGACAATATAAAGAATTATTTTGAGCACAATCATTACAAGTTTCTTATTAAAACTGTTCACACAGAATGTTTGGAAACAGGAGGAGATTTAAAAGCTCTTGCAGCAGCAGCTAATATCAATGAAACTTTTATTGGGTGCAATGGAGATAATATTACAGAAATAAATTTGCAAAAAGCTCTTGAATTCCATAGAAAAAAGGGCGGCCTTGGAACAATTGTTTTATTTAAAGTTAAAAAAAAGGAAACAAGCAGGTTTGGAATTGCAAAAATCGATAAGAATGGATTAATCTCAAAGTTCGTTGAGAAGCCGAGCATTGAAAGCGCGCCATCAAATTATGCGAACGCTGGCTACTATATTTTGGAGCCAGAAGTAATAGATATGATTCCGGATGGGAAAGTTAGAGTTGAGCAAGCGGTTTTCTCAAAACTTGCCGAAAAAGGAAAATTATATGGCTATGTTGCAAATCCGCCGCACTGGATTGATATTGGAACTCTGGAGAGCTATTTGGAAGCCAATAAGATTATATTGCAGAGGAAGGGAATAATACCCCCACCAGGGAGTGAGGAAAGTGGCAAAAAAGGCAAAAAGTAAGGAAAAAGTTTGTGTAGTTGGATTGGGATTCATAGGATTGCCATTAGCTGTGAGCCTAGCTAATTCTGGGGCAGAAGTTGTTGGATATGATTTGAGAAGAGAAATTGTTGATAGAGTAAATAAGGGACAATCGCATGTTTTTGAGCCTGGATTGGAAGAAACGCTAAGAAAAGTTTTGAAAAACGGGAATTTCAGAGCAACACAATTGGCTTCTGAAATGCAAAAATACAAATTTGTAATTATAACAGTTGGAACTCCGACAGATTCAAATGGATATCCGATTTTGGATCAGGTTGAATCAGCTGCAAAAACAATTGGAGAAAATTTGCGAAAAGGGCAAGTAGTAATTTTGAAAAGCACTGTTCCGCCTTTGACAACAGAGGAATTTGTTGCGCCGCTTTTGGAAAAAGCATCTGGGCTTAAATTAGGAGCTGATTTTGGAATTGCTTTTGTTCCTGAAAGGACAATTGAAGGGCAGGCAATGAGAGAATTAAAAACTTTGACAAAAGTAATAGGAGCTTCTGATCAAAAAACTGCAAAGGAAGTTGAAAAATTGTTTAAATCTTTGGGCGGAACAATTGTAAAAGTCTCGAGCCCAAGAATTGCAGAACTTATTAAGCTAATGGACAACACATACCGGGATACAAATATTGCTTTAGCAAATGAATTCGCGAAGGCTGCAAATGTCCTGGGGTTGGATGTTATCGAAGCAATTCAAGCTGCAAACAAAGATTATGAAAGAAACAAGATTTTAATTCCAGGGGCTGGAGTTGGGGGAAGCTGTTTGACAAAAGATCCTTTAATTTTAGCCCATGTTTCTGAAAAAGCAGGAGAAAGTTTGCCATTGATTAGAGTTGCACGAAAAGTTAATAATGAAATGCCTGAGAAAATTTTCAATCTTGTGAGAAGCGTTTTGAAAAGAAATAAGAGAGAAATAAGAAATTCAAAAATTGCAATACTTGGATTGACATTCAAGCGCGACACAAATGATTTGCGCGAAACCCCTGCAAAAGTAATTTACGATTTGTTGAATAGAGAAGGCGCGCAAATAGTTTTGTATGATAGATTTGCATTTCCGGAGGATGTTGAGAAACTTTTTAAAACAAAGAAGGTTGAAAATTTAGAAGAGGCTTGCAAAAATGCGGATTGCTTGGTAATTGCTACTGACCACTCAGAGTTTAGGGAACTAAAATTAAAGAGAATAAAAGAATTAATGCGCACTCCTTGCATAATTGATGGAAGGCATATGATAAATCCAAATTTTGCCTTGGATTTGGGATTTGATTTTGAAGGGATAGGGAGACCAAAGGAGTATTTTGAAAGAAAATGAAACGCGTATTAGTAACAGGAGGTGCAGGATTTATAGGTAGTCATTTATGCGAGGCTTTGCTTAAGAAAGGACATGAAGTTGTCTGCTTTGATAATTTTTTCAGAGGAAAGCAAGAGAATGTTGAGCATTTAATAGGCAGAAAGGATTTTACACTAATTAAAGGGGATATCAGAAATGGGGCAGAAGTTGAAAAAGTAGTACAAGATTGTGATATTGTTCATCATTTAGCGGCTATTAATGGAACAAAATACTTCTACGAAGAGCCAATTTTGATAACAGATGTAAATGTGGCTGGAACTTTAAATGTTTTAAAAGCCTGCGCAGATACAGATGTTAGAAGAATTACTTTTGCAAGCTCTCCAGAGGTTTATGGCCTTCCGGAAAAAATTCCAACTCCAGAGGATGCTTTTTCTATTTTTGACAATCCAACAAAAACACTCAGACACTCATATTCAACAAGCAAATATCTAGGAGATGTTTTATGCTTAGCTTTTCATGAAAAATATGGACTACCTGTAACTGTTCTGAGATATTTTAACATCTATGGACCGAAATTGATAGGGACAGAATATGGGCAAGTAGTTTCAATTTTTATAAAAAAAGCGTTGGAAGGAAAACCAATTGAAATTTTTGGGGATGGAAAGCAAACCCGCTCATTCACTTATGTTTCAGATGCGGTTGATGCAACTATCCGTGCGCAGGAAAAGGAAAAAGCAATTGGACAAGCACTAAATGTTGGAATTCAGAAAGAGACAACAATAAAAGAGCTTGCAAACAGAGTTTTAAAAATTACAAAGTCAAATTCGAAAATTGTTCATAAGCCTGCTTTAGTTGGGGATGCCAAGAGAAGGTGCCCTGACACAAAAAAAGCAAAAAAAATTCTGGGCTGGGGCGCAAAAACAAATTTGGATGAGGGATTAAAGAAAACTATTGAGTGGTTTAAGGCAGAATAATGGAAAAGAAACGCTATTATTGGAAAAGAGTTATGAGTGAGACAGAAGCTCGAAATTACTGGGGGGAATTGGGCAGAGTGGAAAGAGTTCTTGATTTAGGCTGCGGAAAAGGATTGTTTGGAAAATACAAACCTTCTGGAGTTGGGGTTTATGGATTGGATGTTGATAGCGGAGCAATACGAGATGCAAAAAAATATGAGAAGGCAAGAAAAGCAGATTTGAATAAAAGGCTTCCATTCAAGAGTGGATTTTTTGATGCAATTTTTGCAAAGGATGTTTTTGAGCATTTAGTAGAGCCATGGAAACTTGCTTCTGAATGCAATAGAGTTTTGAAAAAAGGCGGAGTGATTTTAGCAGTGGTTCCAAGTCCGAGTGCAAAAGCTTGGGATGATTACACGCATGTGCGCCCATTCACAAAAAGAGCAATTCAAGAATTATTTCTAGATAATGGATTTGAGATTGAATACACATGTAGAACTCGAGGAATTCCTGGATTTGGATATTTAGGATTGAGCCCATACGTTCATTATTTCCTTGAAATTCCAATTTTCAGATGGCTTACTCATGGTTTTAAAGTTTTGGCAGTCAAACAATGAAAAAAAGAAGTGCAATGCTAGTTTTGGATTCGCAAAAATTGGAATTTAGTATTCCGTTTAAAAAGGTTTATGATTTCGCATCGCTAACTTTAAAGAAATTTCGCTTTCAGGCTGTAAAAAATCTCATTCTTGAGAAACAGAAAAAAGGAATTGATGTAAATGCGGTTGCGCTGGATAGGAGAACCGAGACTTTTTTCAACCAAAACAAAATCCCCCATATATCGAGAAGGGATGTGACTGCTGACGTGTATAATATAAAATATGGAGAAATTACGTTCAATTTTTTGCGAAATTTGATAAAAGTACTGAAACAAGTTGATCCGCAGAGCACGTACAGAGGAATCCTGCTTCCTTATTTGGATGAAAAAAAT
The DNA here is from genome assembly GCA_014189685.1 of Candidatus Naiadarchaeum limnaeum. GTDB lineage: Archaea > Undinarchaeota > Undinarchaeia > Undinarchaeales > Naiadarchaeaceae > Naiadarchaeum > Naiadarchaeum limnaeum. The sequence goes on along the minus strand of DVAB01000033.1, from coordinate 42,746 downwards.
CTGTGGAGGGCATTTGTTCTTCCTGCGATTAGATCATTAGATGCTTTTATTGAATTAATCAAAAAATACAGACCCAACCAAGCAATTATCTTAAACAGTGCGCACTTTTCTCAAAAGCTCTTCATGCTTGCTGCAGAAAGCAACGGAGTTGTAATAGAGGACCGAAGTGGGAAATTCTCTCATATTCCATGGAAAATAAAGAGATTTGCAATAGAGAATTTGGGGTTTCTAAATTTTCCACCATACTTTAGAAAGTTAAAAGCAAGGCATATTTCTGCTCCAACAAAAACAAAGAAGAAAATTTTAATTGCGCATGACCTAATAAGCCCTACAAAAGTTATTCCTTGGGCAAAAAAATTAGTGAAAAAATACGAGGTTGTTTATGTTGGAGTTCACGAAAGTGGGGAAATCTTTGAGCGAGCGGGAATTAAGTATAAAAGATTGCAGGACTATGCAACTGAAGGCGCACTCGCAAGTATATATGCCCAGAAAGCAATTTTTAGAAAGGATTTTGAAAAGGTCTTTGGAAATCCAAAATTGAGAGAAGCACTTTATTACAAAAATATTGACATTAGCAAAGTGCTGGATGAGATGCTTTTGTATATGCATTACATAGGGTATCCAACTCTTGTAACCTATATTGAATTATTTAACCAAATGATAGCAACTGAGCTTCCAGATTTAGTTGTAACTGTAGATGAGCTATCAAGATTTGGGAGAATTCTAATTGCAGCTGGAAACAAAAAAGGTGTAAAAACATTAATCGTACAACATGGGGCAATATGGGACCACGCCCTGTTTGATGGAAGCAAATGCACAAAGTTTGCTGCGTATGGCGCACAGACTAAAAAGAATCTATTAAAAAGAAAAGTGAGAAATGACCAAATAGTAATTGCCGGGCAGGCAGAAGATATCCCAACAGAAAGCGCTGAGAAAATCCGGAGAAGAATTTGCACAAAATTGAATATTTCAAACAAAAAACCAGTAATTACATTTACAAGCCAGGCACTTACTGAGAGCGTAAACTACAAAAGCTTTGAAATTTTATATGAAACAATAAAAGAATTTCCAAGGATGCAGTTTGTGATAAAGCTTCACCCAGATGAATTAGATAGATTTCACAGAGAATTTATAAGAAAACTCGGACTTGAAAACATAACAATTGTAAAAGACATAAACATACAGGAGCTGATAATTGCCTCTGATTTAATTATAAATGTATATTCGACCGCTGGGATAGAAGCGCTAAGCCTTGGAAAACCAGTCGTTTCTATTAATGCAAATTTTCCAGACTCTTACTTCCCAAATGGAACAGGGGCTTATATAGTTAGGCATACCAAACATTTAAAAGAGGCAATAAATACTATTGTAATTGATAGGAGATATCCTTCACCAGAAAGGATTAAACGAGGCAATAAATATTACATAAAGGAAGTTGGAGAAAAAGCCTGTAAAAATGTTGCAAAATTAATAGATAAGATGGTAGAATAAAAATGAAAGTTTTGTTTATTCATCCGCCAGTGCGAGAGGATGATACCCCAAATAATGTCCCCATAGGACTGGGATGGATAGCCGCTGTAATGCACAATGAGGGGCATGAGGTTGAGATTCTAGATATTAATGCGTGGAGATATACAAAAGAGCAAGTTGTTGCTATTCTTCGCAATAAAGGAAAGGATTTTGATATGTTTGGAATTTCTGGGATGATTACAACTTATAATTATATGAAGTGGCTGCAAAACACATTGAAACAGATGTATCCTGATAAGCTTGTCATAGATGGAGGCGCTGGACCAACTTCACTCCCCCTTGTTTATTTGAAAAACGGCGCAGATATTGTTGCAGTTGGGGAGGGAGAATTGACAATGCTTGATTTAGTTGAAACAGTCCAGAACAATGGAGATTTTGGAAATGTTGAGGGAATTGTTTGGAAACAGGATGATGCAATAATTACAAATGCACCTCGAGAGCCGATTCAAAATCTGGATGAGCTTCCACTGCCTGCGTGGGAACTTTTCCCAATGGAAGAAATTTATCTGAGAAATAATATACTGAAAAGATATAATTTTTCAAGAAGCACAAATTTGCTTGCTTCAAGAGGCTGCCCTTTTAGATGCAATTTCTGCCATGATGGATTTGGAGAAAGAACAAGATGGTTCAGCTCTGACTATATGATTGACCACATAAAATATCTCATGGACAAATACAAAGTTGAGTACATAAGATTTGATGATGAGACTTTCGTTGGAAACAGAAAGAGAACAATTGAGTTTTGCCAAAGACTTCTTGATGAAAAACTTGAAATCAAATGGGGCTGCACTGGAAGAGTAAATGTGATGAACGAGGAGCTTATGCAGTTAATGAAAGATGCAGGATGCCTTGATGTAAATTATGGAATTGAATCTGGAAGCCAAAAAATGTTAAATTCAATGCAAAAGGATGCAACTATTGAGCAGGCTGAAAAATCTCTTGCACTTACAAGAAAAATAGGAATTACTCCGATAGTTTCTCTAATGGTCGGGGCTCCGGGAGAGAATAAGGAAACAATTAGAGAGCAGGTTGAGTTCTGCAAGCGAAATAAATTAAGAGTCGATCATCTCTTCTTAACAACCCCAACTCCGAGAACTGGACTTTATACAATGTTAATGCAGCAGGGCAGGATTAAAGATGAGGAAGCATATGTTGAGAAAATGTCAACAATGGGAGACTTTTGGGCAAATATAATGGTTAATATGAGCGAATTAAGTGATGAGGATTTAATTAAGTATAGGAACAAGGCTGAAAAGGGCATACATAGGCATTGGCTATTGAGCCAGTGGAAACAAATGCCCTCACTTATTGCAGAAAGATACAGAACTTTGGGGCCAAAAAGATTTTTCAAGCTACTTGGTTTTGCTATTAAAAAAGCTATTTAAAGGGCTTGTTCTCATTATTAGTACTCTAAGGGCAGATGGGATTATCATGAATTTACAGGGGAAAAACGTTCTTGTAACTGGCGGAGCAGGATTTATAGGGTCAACTTTAGTCCGCGAATTATTAAGGGAAAAGGCAAATGTGACTGTTTATGATAATTTTTTTAGCGGGGATATGGAAAATCTTGAGGAAATTAAAGATGAAATTAAAATTGTTAGCGGGAATATACTTGACCCTGAACTAAAAAATGTTTTGCAAGCAAATGTAATTGAATATGTTTTTCACTTGGCTGCCGAGCCTTACATCCCCTATTGCTATGACAGGCCAAAAATGTTTTTTGAAGTAAACGCAACAGGAACTTTGGATGTTTTGCTCGCATGCAAAGAAGGTGGAATAAAAAAAGTTGTTCATTACTCTTCTTCTGAGGTCTATGGAACTGCGCAATATGTTCCAATGGATGAGAAGCATCCAACTCTACCAGCATCAACTTATGCAGTTAGCAAATTAGCAGCTGACAGGCTTGCCTTTACAATGTTTCATGAACAAAATGTGCCTGTTGCGATTTTAAGACAGTTTAATGTTTATGGGCCGCGAGAAACTCATCCCTACATAATTCCTGAATTGATTACACAGCTTTCAAATTCAAACAAGCTAAAACTTGGAAATGTAAAAGCAAGCAGAGATTTTACCTATGTTGATGATGCTGCGCGCGGCGCAATTGAAATTATGAAATCTAAGGATACAATTGGAGAAGTTGTGAACATGGGAAGCGGGAAAGATTATACAGTGCAACAGCTTGCAGAAATAATTGGAGAATTATTGGGAAGGAAAAATCTTCAAATTGAAACTGAGAAAACACGATTCAGGCCATTGGATGTACAGAGATTGCAGTGCAATTACTCAAAAATGAAAAAACTAACTGGCTGGTCTCCAAAAACTGATTTTATGAAAGGACTTGAGAAAACAATACAATGGTATAGCGAGAATGGTAAGAAATGGATCTGGGAAAGAAAAATAGGACCAGAGGAAAAGCTCTGGAAGCCAAAATAAAATGGCCAAAAAATTTTTACCTATTGCTGAGCCAATTTTTGGGAAGGAAGAATTATCTTACGTTAGCGATTGTGTAAAAAGCGGCTGGGTTTCATCAAAAGGGAAATACATTACTGAATTTGAAAAAAGTTTTTCAAGATTTGTAGATACTAAATATGGGGTTGCAACATCAAATGGAACAACTGCATTGCACCTAGTTCTTGCTACGCTTGGAATAAAACCCGGAGATGAAGTTATAGTTCCGAGTTTAACTTTTATTGCAACTGCGAATGTTGTAAAGTACTGCGGTGCGAAAGCTGTTTTTGTTGATTCGGAAAGTGAAACGTGGAATATTGATACTGAAAAAATTGAATCTGCAATTACAGAAAAAACAAAAGCAATTATTCCTGTCCATCTGTATGGGCATCCGGCTGATATGGATCCGATTTTAGAAATTGCCAAAAGAAAAAATTTGATTGTCATAGAGGATGCTGCAGAGGCGCACGGGGCAGAGTACAAAGGGAAAAAAGTTGGTGGAATCGGGGATTATAATTGTTTTAGCTTTTATGGAAATAAAATAATTACAACTGGTGAGGGCGGAATGGTAACTACAAATGATGATGAATTTGTTGAGAAGGCAAAAACTTTGCGAAGCCACGGGATGTCAGCTGAAAAATGGTACTGGCATCCCTATTTAGGGTATAATTACAGAATGACTAATCTTCAAGCAGCGCTTGGGCTGGCGCAGATGAAAAAAATAAAGAAATTTATTGGTATGAAAAGGAAAAATGCAGAGCTCTACAAAAAATTGCTCTCTGAAGTAGATGGAATTACATTGCAAGTTGAAAAAAGCTGGGCAAAAAGTGTTTACTGGATGTTTGGGGTTTTAATTGAGGACGAATTTGGATTAGATAGAGATGACTTAATTCAAAAATTAAAAAAAGAGAATATGGAAACAAGGCCGTTTTTCTATCCGGTTCACACTCAGCCTGAATATTCAAGAGAAAGAATACAATTAAAAGTAGCAGAGGAAGTTGCACGAAAAGGTATTGTTTTGCCATCAGCATTGAGCATGGGCAAAGCTGACATTCAGAGAGTTGTGGAAACACTTGAAAAGATAAAAAGGAAAAAATGAAAATTTTGTTTGTGGGCTGTGGCTCAATTGGAAAAAAGCATATTAGAAATTTGAGCAAATTTAAGGGAATAAAGATTTTAGCCTGCAGAGTGAGAGGAAAAGATAGGAAGTTTGAAAAAAAATATCAAGTAAAAGTTTACAAAAATTTAAAAGCAGCTTTAAGGGAGAAGCCAAATGCTGTTTTTGTTACAAATCCAACAAGCATGCATGTTCAGATAGCGCTAAAAGCTGCAAAGGCAGGCGCGCATTTGTTTATTGAGAAACCAATATCTCACAAACTGAGCGGAATTAAAAATCTGGAGAATATTGTAAAGAAAAAAAGATTGAAGGTTTTTGTTGGATACAATATGCGATTTCTCTGGGGGCTTAGGAAATTGAGAGAGATAATAAAAAGCGGAAAAATTGGGAAAGTTTTATACATAAATGCAGTTGCCGGGCAATATTTGCCTGACTGGAGGCCAAATCAGGATTATAGAAAAAGTTATAGTGCAAAGAAAAAAATGGGCGGCGGAGTAATTTTGGATTTAAGTCATGAGATTGATTATGTTAGATGGCTTGTGGGCGAAGCAAAAGAAGTTTTTGCGCGCACAGATAAAATTAGCAACTTGCAGATTGACACAGAGGATGTTGCAGACATAAGTTTAAAATTTAAAAATGGCACAATTGGGAATATTCACTTGGATTACCTGCAGAGAACTCCCCAGAGATACTGCGAAATATTTGGAACAAAAGGAAGTGCCTTCTGGGATTTATATTACAGATGTGTTTGTTTCTTTGATTCAGCAAGAAATAGATGGTATAGCTATACAGCACCTCAAAACGATATGGAAAAAACGTACGAAGAGGAAATGAAACACTTTTTAAATGTGTTAAGAGGAAAAGAGAAATCATCAATAACTTTGGAGGATGGGAAAAAGGTTTTAGAAATTGTGCTTGCTGCAAAAAAAGGGAGGATTGTAAAGTTAAAATGAAAATAGTTTCAATAATCTGCGCGCGAGGGGGCTCGAAAGGAGTTCCAAAGAAAAATATTAAGTTGCTCGCTGGAAAACCTTTAATCGCATATACTATTGAACAATCGCTTGCTTGCAAAAAAGTATATCGAACTATAGTTTCAACTGATAATGTTGAGATTGCAAAAGTTGCAAATGATTATGGAGCAGAAGTTCCGTTTATGCGGCCAAAAGAACTTGCAACAGACAATATATCAAAAATTCCTGCTCTTCAGCATGCAATAAATTTCATCGAGGATGGGGAGGGGAGAAAGTTTGACATAATTGTTGACATGGATCCTACGTCACCCTTTAGGGAAGTAAGTGATATTGAAAAGTGTATAAGTACATTAAAGAAGAAAAACACAGACTCTGTTGTTACTGTTTATGAATCGCACCACAATCCTTATTTCAATATGCTTGAGCCAAAAGCTGGATATTTAGCTTTAGCTAAGAAATCAAAAAAAGTTGTAAAGAGAAGGCAGGATGCACCAAAGGTTTACCAGATGAATGCGTGCGTTTTTGTTTCATGGAGAGATATATTAATGAAAAGGGGCACTTATTTCACAAACAAAATGCGCGGGGTTTTGATGCCAATAGAAAGGTCTTTAATGATTGATACCGAATATGAGTTTAAAATAGCAGATTTCCTCATGAGGAAAAAATTGGGAAGAAAATGAAAGATAAAATGTTTGATTTGGCAGAGAAAGTTGTGCTTGTAACAGGTGGGACTGGATTGCTTGGAAAAGAATTCTGCGAAACGCTTTCTGATTATGGGGCGAATGTTATAGTTGTTGACCTGAATGAGAGCGATTGTAAAAAGCAGGCTGAAAGCTTGGCAAAAAAGTATGGAACAAAGGCAATCGGAGTTAAGGCAGATATAACAAACAGGAATGAAGTTGCGAAAATGGTTTCAGAGGTTGTGAAAAAGCTTGGAAAGGTTGATGTGCTTGTAAATAATGCCGCAGGAAAATCAAAAAATTTCTATGCAAAGTTTGAGGATTATCCACTTGAGGACTGGGAAAAAGTGATGAGTGTTAATTTAACAGGAGCTTTTCTGTGCGCGCAGGCTGTTGGAAAGCAAATGGCAAAACAAAATTCTGGCTCAATAATTAATATTTCATCTGTTTATGGAATAAAAGCTCCTGATCAACGAATTTACAAAGGAACCAAAATAAACACCCCTGCTGTTTACTCGGCAAGCAAGGCAGGGTTAATAGGATTAACAACTTATCTTGCTACTTATTGGGCAGATAAAAATATTCGTGTGAATTGCATTTCTCCGGGAGGTGTATTTAATAATCAAGAAAATGAGTTTGTAAAGAAATATTCAGAAAAAACTCCGCTTGGAAGAATGGCAAACAAGAATGAATTAAGTGGCGCGGTTTTATTTTTGGCATCAGATGCATCTTCTTATGTTACAGGGCACAATTTAGTTGTGGATGGTGGACTTACTATTTGGTAGGAGATGAAATTGAAAATCGGGAAAAGATTTGTGGGAGATGGAGAGCCCTGCTTTATTGTTGCTGAAGCAGGCGTGAATCACAATGGGAGCTTAAAGCTTGCAAAAAAGTTAATAGATGCTGCTGCTAAAGCAGGCGCGGATGCCGTTAAGTTTCAGAGTTTTCGTGCAGATAAATTAGTTCTCAAAAAAACTCCAAAGGCTGGCTATCAAAAAAGGACAACTGGAAAAAAGGGGACACAATATCAGATGCTAAAGAGATTGGAACTGAGCGAGAAGGAACAGAGAGCGCTTGCAAAGTATGCAAAGATAAAGAAAATAATTTTCTTTTCAACTCCATATGATTTGGAAAGCGTTGAACTCCTCAAGTCTCTAAGAGTTCCTGCCTACAAAGTTGCATCAGCTGATATTGTGAACATTCCATTAATCGAAAGGATTACAAAAACAAAGAAGCCGGTTATTATGAGCACTGGAATGGCAACTCTAGGGGAAGTGAAACACGCAATTGGAACCGTAAGATCTGCCGGAAATAATAAAATTATTTTAATGCACTGCATTTCTGAGTATCCTCCTGAAATAAAAGATTCTAATCTAAGAGTTATGCAAACATTAAAGAGAAATTTCGGAACCGTTGTTGGATATTCGGATAATTCAGCCGGGTTAATAACTCCGCTTGCAGCTGTTGCGCTCGGTGCGAAAGTAATTGAAAAACATTTTACATTAAGCAGAAGAATGAAAGGGCCAGACCATTTTGCTTCTCTCGAGCCAGATGAATTTAAACAAATGGTTGAGGAAATTAGAACAGTTGAAAGCGCCCTTGGAACTGAAAAAAAGATTCTTACAAAAGCTGAAAAACGGAATAAAAGAGTTATGCGCCGAGGGATTTATGCTGCAGTAAAAATAAAAAAAGGCACAAGAGTAAAAATTGGGATGTTAGCTTTTATGAGACCCGAGAGCAGTTTAAAGTCATCTGATTACAAAAAAGTTGTTGGAAAAAAAGTAACAAAAGATATAAAAACCGGACAGGAGCTTAAGTTAAGCTACTTCAAAGCATGAAAAAAATAAAAGCAATTATTGTTGGGGCCGGTGGACAAGCAAGAGTTGTACTCGATATACTAAAACACGATAGAAATATTGGAGTGGTTGGAATCGTGGACAATATTAAGCATCGAGGAGAAAATATTGATGGAGTTCCTATAATCGGCCCGCTAGATAAACTTCCTGAATTGGCAAAGAAGATGAAAATTGATGGGGCGATTGTTGCTGTGGGGGATAATGTTATCCGTGAAAAATATTTTAAGACATTAAAAAAGGATGGCTTTACTCTTATTAACGCAATCCATCCGACTGCTAGCATTGCTGATAGCGCTGAAATTGGAGAGGGGGTTGTAATTTGCAGGGAGGCTATAATTTCTGTTGAAGCAAAGGTTGGAGATGATACTATAATAAACTCAGGTTCAATTCTTGAACATCAAGACATGATAGGGAATCATGTACATATTGCGCCAGGAGTGAATATTGCAGGCAAGGTAAAGATAGGAAATGGAGCATTTATTGGAATTGGAAGTACGATAATCCAAAATGTAAAAATTGGGGGTGGCTCAATTATCGGAGCGGGAAGTGTTGTTATAAAAGACATTCCAGATAATGTAGTTGCTGTTGGGGTTCCTGCAAAAATAATAAAGAAAGTTGAGAAGGGCAAGGAAGTAAGTGCATTGCAAGCCATTGAGCTAAACGAAAAATGAAAGAACTTGTTTATATTTCGACTTCTTGTTTAAGAGGCGGCAGGGATTTGTTTAAAACGCTAGAGAAATATGTGGAATCAGGAATAAAAAATATTGAGCTTGGATCTTCGCATCTATATACTCCAAATATTGAGAAAAAAGTAAGTGAATTTCAGAATTCTAATAAAGTTAAATTTGTTGTGCACAATTATTTCCCGCCGAGAGAGGATAACTTAATTTTAAACTTGGCTTCGCCAAATGAAAATATAAGGGAGAAGAGCATTGATCATGCAAAAACTGCGCTTGACCTTTGTGAAACACTTGGATCAAGATTTTATGCAATTCACGCAGGGTTTATACTTGATCCTGATAAAGGGTTTAAGTTCAGCGGAACTCCATTGCCATATGAGAGGTCTTATGAAATTTTTATCAGCTCTTTAAGAGAAATAATTCCGTACGCTGAGGAAAAAGGAGTAAATTTTGCTGTTGAAAATAACACTTCAAGCTCAACACAAGCAGGGTTTGTTGGAGATTATTTGTTAATGCAAAAACCGGATGAATTTGAGACAATGTTTCGTGAACTGAATGAATTCAATGAATTTGGAGTGCTCCTGGATGTGGGGCATTTGAACGTTGCATCAAAGTGGTATAAGTTTAATAAAGAGATTTTTATTAATACACTATACGACCACATACTTGGCTTACATTTGCATGAGAACGATGGAAATGCGGATACGCATCAGAATATAAGAAAGGATAGCTGGTTTTTAGAAAAAATTGTGCGCAAGAAAGCTGGAAAAGTTCCGATGACCCTTGAAAGTGGAAATTTGAGCATAAAGGAAATTCTTGAATCTAAAAAAATCCTTGAGAGTTACTTAAAATAAACATTTAGCGTTTCAGCTCCAATTTTTAATTGCCTGCCCATAACTTTCTATAGTGCCTAAATCATACCACGGCCCTGTGTAGATATAGCCATAGAGCTTCTCTTCTTGCGCTAATTTGGGAAAAACATCCTTTTCAATCATTGAAAATCCTTTTTTTGGAACATAGTCAATTATATCGGATTTAAGAAGGTAAATTCCACCATTCACTAGGTTTGAAACCACTTTGCTTTTTTTTGGCTTTTCAACAAATTTCATTATTTTGTTTCCATACAGATCGACTGTCCCATATTTTGAGGGATCATTAACGGCAACTAAAACAATAGTTCCGAGACCATTCATTTTTTGATGATGCGCGAAAAATTCTGTGATATTTACCCTTGAAAGAATATCACCGTTTAACATTAGAAAATCTTCTTCCAAAAGATCTTTTGCAAGTCTTAGCGGGCCTGCTGTTCCTAGCCTTTCTTTTTCAATTACATAATCTATATGGACCCCAAGTTTTTTTCCATCGCCAAAGTGCGAAATTATTTTTTCAGACATATAACCGACAGACAGTATAAAATTCTTTACCCCATAGGCTAAAAGGTGGTTTATAATATGCTCAAGCATTGGTTTTCCTTTTATTGGAATAAGGGGTTTGGGAATCTCATAAGTAAATGGCCGCAATCGAGTGCCTTCTCCTCCGGCTAAAATCAAAGCTTGTTTTACTTTACCCTCTTCTAAATGGCTAAAAAGCGCTCGCTCTATTGCATGCGATCTGCTTCTAATATCCCGGCCATCAACGAGAGTATCAAGCTTTTTTAATAGCTCTTTCTCAAGAGTAATGGTAATTCTATCCTTGGGCATATTATCATACTAAGTATGATAAAGTATTTAAATACTATCATATACTGCCATTAAAAACTTACATTTATTTAACAACATAGTGATAAACTAAAAGATCCTTAATTACTGTGCCACGTGAATTTGTATATGAATTTTCAAAAGAATCGGCGAGTTTTAAATTTGAATCTAGGCATTTTTTAATCAAATCTTTATCAGAAGGAGATGTTGGAGCAGCGTGCACATACCATATTCCAGTTTTACTCTCGTCTAAAAGATTTAGAATATTGCAACTGTTAGACTCGTTAATTGGGTTAAAGGAACTATAAAGAATTTTTGATAAAGTGGCACCGCGAATATTAAAGTTTTCAGGCAGAGTATAAATTTCAAGATCTTTAAGCAAATAACTTTTCAAATTAAAAGTATAGGCTCCGGAGTAAATACCAATAACCTCATTGCCATTTGATTTGCTATTAATTAGAGAAACTGCAGAGCGCCAGTCCTCTTTTTTAGGATCAGAATCATAATAAACCAAAAGCGAGACTGAATTAAAAGATAAAATAAGAACTATAAAGATAACTAAAACAGATTTTTTTAATAAGTTAGATTTTAAGGATTCGAGCTGACTAATTCCAGTGAAAAGACCCACTCCAATTATGGTGTAATAGATTGGAGAAATATAGAGAAGATATCTTGTATATGCTAATGGAACTATAATTTTTGAGAGCCAGAGAACAGAGAGGAGGGCAGTTGGGACAATTAGGATTAGTAAAAGAAGCATTAGTTTTTCCTTGCTTTGTTGTAGAAGAGACCTAAGTGCAGTGAAAAAGAAAGTTGCATAGACAATTATGGCCAAAAAAAGTATTGCAACAAAAAACGGGCTTTGCAAATTGAATTCCAGGAACCCAACACTGAAGTGATAAAAAAATAAAGAAATGCGAACGAATATATTATTTTGATTTAGAGCAGTTAAAGAAATATCGGTAAGTGAATCTTTTTCAAACATAGCCTTTTCAAGATTTGTTTCTATTGATGCCTGCCAAAAAAACATTGTAGCTAAGGGGGATAGAAGGACAAAAATAGCAATAAATGCAATAGAAAGTTTAACAAAAGATTCCCGATATTTTTTGTAATAAATTAACAGATATAAGACTTGGGCGACTAAAACAAAACCTGCAAAATAATGGGAATAAACAGAAATCACTGAGCTCACTACAAATAAAATAAGATATTTTTTGTTCGGATTGCTTAAATACTGATAGAAAAAGTAAATTGAGAGCAGCACAAAAAAGGTTACCAAAGAATAATTGCGCAAATTTTGAGCAAATCTTATATTTGCTTGTGAAACTGAAAAGACAAACGCAGAAAATAATCCAACATCCTCATTAAACAAAATTTTTCCGAGCTTATAGGCAAGGGGAATTGTTAAAATGGAAAAAATTGCAGGGAGCAGCCGCAGCATAAATTCGCTTTTTCCAACTAATGCTATCCAAAAATGTAATACGGCATAGAAAAAGGGGGGCTGTACATCTTCTGCAGAGGTAATTATTTGATATATCGACCGCTCTGAGAGGAAAATTGTTCCTCCTTCATCAGCTTTTATGCTTGCGGTGCCAAGGCCATAAAGCCGCAGGGATATGCCTAAGATTATAATCAGCAACAATATTTGGAAATTTCTGCTTTTCAGGTCCATCGCACATCATTGTTATTGGGATAATTTTTTCTTGCCTAAGTACTGGAACCACTCTGCTGTTGCCTTTGAAATTGAGTTTTCATCCCAAACAGGGGCGTTTTTCCAGTAATTTATATTAGCCAACATTATCTTAACTCCGTCCTCAAATTTAACTTTAGGGGCCCACCCAAGCATTCTCTTTATTTTAGAACTATCAGACAATGTTTTGTCTGGCTCCCCTGGCCTTTTTGGAAGGTGAACAACCTCTCCACCCCCAAGCAACTCAATTATTTCATTAACACTGTGGCCCTCTCCTACGCTGACATTGAACACCTCATTTTGAATATTAGACTTTGCTGCTAAAATAAATGCCTCAACACAATCAGTTACAAAAGTAAAATCTCTTGTTTGCGCCCCATTTCCAATAACAGTAAAAGGCTTTTCTGCAAGTTTTTGCGCTAAGAATACACCAAAAACAGCCCCATAAGCTCCGCTTGTTCTTGATCTTGGACCATAGACATTAAACATTCTGAGCGAGACAACAGGCAGACCATAAACCTTGCCCCAGTGTAATACAGCTAATTCCCCTAGATATTTTGTAAGAGCATAGGGGTACTCTATTCTTATTTCAGCTGTTTCAGGCGTAGGGTAATTGTCTGGAATTCCATAGTAGGAGGCCGAGCCTGCGTAGAGAAATCGTTTTATATTGTTTAGACGAGAGGCCTCAAGAACAGAAACAGTCCCAGCAACATTTGAGTGGTGATATTTTAATGGCTCTTTTATTGAGGGAACGATATCTGCAAGTGCAGCCAAATGAAAAACCCAGTCAATTCCTTTAAAGTATTTTTTAATTTTATTAAAGTCAGCAATATCAACATTAACAACTTTTAATCTCTTGTTTCCTTTGTGATGTGCTAAGTTCTCTTTGCGACCTGAGGAAAAGTTATCAAGAACTGTAACAGTATGCCCATCTTTTAATAAACGGTCAACTATATGAGATCCTATAAAACCTGCCCCCCCGGTAACTATACATTTTTTTGTAATAATTGCTTCTGCCATTTTAATGCAGTCCCCATGCTCTTATTGAGAAAAACATAAATGTGAGGGAGCATATTTAAGGTTTATCAAGACAGGTTTTATCGATAGAAAGCTCAGAATGCAAGATATGCAGAAATCAATTTGTGAATATATTTACTCTCTTCTCAATCACCCACTCTAGTAACTTTATATCCCAAGTCATTTTAAAGTTCTCGCGATCCCAGCGATGCCTGTATAATTTTCCAAGCAACTTTGGAACAAATTTTGGAATCCAGGTTTTTGCAAACAAACGCGCGATTCTTCTCTGGTCAACAAATTTAGAAGTTATTGCTAAATTTTCCATTAATTCTCTCTTATCCTGAATCCACGGAGTTAATAACTGCTGCCTTGAGAATTTGCTCCACCCTTCAAGAGTTGTTGGAGGTCTAAACCCATTTTCTAATGCCAAATCATAAGCCTCTGTTCCTGGATATGGAGTAAAAATATAGAAAGCAGCTATTTCAGAGTTTGGATTATCATCCAAAAGTTTTAAGGACATGCGGATTGTTTCTTTAATCTCGCCAATAGTTTCTGTTGGAAATCCGGTCATAAAGTTGTAGGTGCAAACAATTCCTGTGTGTGCGAGCATCTTATTATAACGAATTATATTTTCAAGTGTCACTTCTTTTTTAATCAGTTTTAGAATTCTTGGGTTTCCTGATTCAAGGCCTGGTTGAATTTGATACAGGCCGGTTTTGCTCAGTTTTTCATAATCAATGTACGCAACTGTGTCCAATCGTGTTTGCGCTTCCCAGCTATACTGATCGTTTATTCCCTCGGCAATTCCGTAAACTCTGTTCTTGTCAACAAAAAAGTGTTCGTCATTAAACTTAACTTTGTCAAAGTGCCACTTTGAGCGAATGAATTCAAGTTCCTCCAATGTCTTTTTTGGAGACATCATTCTCCATCTCCTCTGGGAGAGAAATGGATTGCAGCAGTAAGTGCATTGGAACGGGCAGCCCCTGCTTGCAAGGAATGAAACCGCTCCGCCGAATGCTTTGATATATTCTTTCATATCAAGCAAATGGTAAGGTAGGAATGGAAGCTCTTCAACATTTAAGTTCGGGGCCTCAGGATTATTGTAAATTTTTCCATCAACTTTCGCTGTTACTCCGCGAATATCCTTTAATTTCTGTCCGTTTTCTCCTTTATTCAAGATATTTGCAATATCCAAAAGCGGCTGCTCTCCTTCACCTTTTACAACAAGATCAACATATTCGCTCTCTACTGTTTGAATTGGGAGTAGCGTTGGATGTATTCCACCCCAAACAATTGGCAAATCAGGATTTACTTCGCGAATTATTTTCGCTGCATCGAGGCAATAGTGAATCTGATCTCCTGTAATTGAAGATAGCCCTACAAATAAAGTTCCGTTTTTAAGCTCTGAGCGCAGAGTTTTTTCCCAATCAGGGTCCATTCTTTGATCAATTATTTTTACTTTGTATCCATCTCTATCAACAAAAGTAGCAGCTGCCAAAACAGCTAGCGGGAGTTCTAAAGAGACTGTTTTTATATCAAATCCGGTTCGTGGGTAGACTAAAACAATATCTGAGCTCATAGAACTTTTAATGTGTATTAAAAGTTTATATATGTTTTCCTATGGTTAGGAGAGCCTAACTCTTATAAGCCTTATTAGCATCCCAATTATATCTGAAACTACAAATTTTGATTGTTCTTTGTGCTCCCATGTTATAGGGACCTCATTTATTCTGAATCCAGATCTCTGCATCCTCCACAAAAGTTCAACATCAAATTCAAAGCCATAGGTTTCCATTTTTGGAACTACAAATTCAAGCGCCTTAGCAGTAAAAATTTTTGCTCCGCATTGAGTGTCTGTAAAAGGGATTTGAAATAAGGTGTGGACAATTAAATTCCAGCCGCGGCTGAGAAATATTCTATAAAGAGGTTGCTCAATCAATATTTTTGACTCCTTCAAATAGCGGGATGCAACAGCCCCATCTAGATTTTTAGTAATAAGCGTTTGAAAAATTTTATTATAATCTTGGGGGCGTGTAGCAGAGTCAGCATCAACGTATCCAATTATATCACCACGCGCAGCTTTTATTCCTTTTAAGATTCCGCCGCCCTTTCCTAGACGAGTCGGGAAAGTTAAAAGTTTTATATTTTTTCTTTTCGCCGCAAACTCTTGAACAATCGACTCTGTTTTATCACTATTGCCATCACAAACGACAATAATTTCTATCTTATATTTTTTAGAAAAAAACTTGTAAAAACGTTCCAAAGTTCGCTTTATGCGACGCTCTTCGTTATGCGCAGGAATTATTATTGAAAAGTGTTTTGGTTTTTTCATAAAATTTTGTTTAAAACTCGAAGTTTTTTTGGAACTTTTTTTATTTTTTTAGCAGGATTTCCTGCAACAATTATCCACGGAGAAACGTCTCTAGTTACTACTGAGCCAGCGCCTATCATTGCGCCCTGACCAATCTCAACTCCAGGAAGAATTGTGGAATTAGCTCCGATGGATGCGCCTTTTCTAATTATTGCGCCCTTTAATTGAGAGTGAGAAAGCTTTTCTCTAATTGGATATTTATCATTCGTAATAACAACATTTGGCCCAAGAAAAGCAAAATCCTCAATTAAACAGTTTTTGGGAATATAGACATTTGACTGTAAGCTAACATTATTTCCAATTACACAATCACCCTCAATTACAACATTTGTTCCGATCAATGTATTATTTCCAACTTTAGTATTCTCTCGAATTAGAACTCTATGGCCTGTGCGAACATTATCCCCCAGAACAACATTGTGATATATAATTGCGCCGCTCCTTATTGCACAATTTTTCCCGATTTTTGCAGTTGGATGTATTTCTGATTCCATTGAAAGTTTGTGAAATTCGCAATCTGCCTGCGGCAAATTGAGGCAACCTATACTTTAATCGCACGTTTTTCTTTTGCACTTTTCAAGCAAAGCTGCGCGATTTTTAAGGCATACGAACCATCTTCTCCTGTTATAGGAGGAACACTATTCTTCTTAATTGAATTTACAAATTCTTTTATCTCAAGAGAAAGTGGTTCGGTTTTTTCAACAGGTAGATTATTGTTTGTATAAGAATTTCCATTTTTTGTGAATTCAACAAGTTCCTGAGTTTGCAGATTTCCATGTATAACACTTTTATCTGTTATTACTTGTATTGTTCTTTGCTTATATGGAGTTAGCCAATTTGTTGTTATCGATACAGAAATTCCATTTGAAAGCTCTAGCGTTATGTGAGCGGAATCCTCGTGTTTTGAAGGATTGGTATAGGAATTTGTTGTACAGTAAACTTGTTTGACTTTTTGTTTCGTTAAAAAAGTTGATATATCAATATCATGCGTTCCTAAATCAAGAACAACCCCGACATCTTTTATTCTAGGGGGAATCGGGCCAACCCGCTCGATATTTATTGAAAAAATTTTGCCCCCATTTGAAGAAATATAATTTTTAATCGCAGTTATAACAGGGTTAAAGCGCTCTAGATGCCCGACCATAAGTTTTGCTCCTGTTTTTTTAGCAACGTTAATTATTGAGCTTGCGTTTTTTTCAGAATCGGCAATTGGTTTTTCAACTAAAGTATTGATTCCACGCCTAAGGCAATCAACAGCAACTTTTTTGTGTAGTGTTGTTGGAACACAAATGCTTACAATTTCCGGCTTTTCCTTTGAAAGCATTTTTTTGTAATCAGTATAGAAATTAGCACCAAAAGTCCTTGCCTTTTCCTCAGAAGATTTTGAAATATCGGAGCAAGCAACAAGCTCAACAGCTTTTAAAGTAGAATAAACTCTTGCATGATTCACTCCCATACTCCCGAGACCTATAACGGCTACGCGCATTTTTGTAATTATTTTAGCTTATCGTATTTTACTTTGAAAACTTTTATTTCTCCTCCAAAGTCCTTTACTTTTTCAAAATAGTCCTCCAATCCACGCCCCTCAAAAATATGTAGCCTTGTGAGAAGATTTGTTTCAATATGTTTTTGCAAGAAATACGCATTTCCATATCCAGGAAGAACATAGAACATCATGTCTATTGTCTCATTAGTAAGATTGCTTTCCCTGTATTGCAGTTTTCCATCTGGGGTGTTGAAGTAAAAGCGGGCAATTTTTCTTGCAGGAGAATCTGCAATTCTCCACACAACATCTGCATCTGTCCCATTATTCTTTAAATTAAGTATGATGACTGTTGGCACTTTTCCGCTTTCAGTTTGTATATCAAATGGATATGGAATTAATAAATCGCCGCCTCCTGATTGCGCTACTTGGGTTTTATCAACAGCGAGCATCTCGTAGTTTTCCGCCTTCCCGGTTCCAAGAAAACTTATTGCACCATATTTTCCAATCAAGTCCGAACTTGTGTAAAAGTAAGATATGTTATACTTTTCCATCAACTTTAAAGCGAGATCGACATCGCCACTATTGTTCAGAGTAAACATCAATGCTAAATCATGGACATGGTTATGATTTTGCGAACCATCTGCAACTGTTGGCCTTTCTGCTAAAGCTGTAAATGCGTGCCCCGGGTCCCACCAAGATGCAAAGATTGTTCCTTTGGGCGTGTTTTCGCGCGCCCATTTAAAGAAGTCAAGCCAGTTTGGTGCCTCTCCTCCTCCTGCGCGCTCAGCAAGTCCAATTGCACCTTGCACATAGGGAGCACCAATTTGGTTTGCTCCTTTAACAGGAGATATGTTTGGAACTCCAACCAGCACAAAAATAACTAAAATTGCTAAAACTACTGTAGAAATTGTATGCCAGCTTTTCTTCAAATTAAAGACGCTTAAATAATCTCCTGTCCCAATGAGAACAGAAGCAAGTATAACCATTGGCATTGAAAAGTTTTCAATAAAGCGCACTGCATTTAATGATGCAAAGTATGTTGAGCCCACCCACAATAAAATGAATGGAACTACGTACATTGCGAAGTGTGATTTTTCCCCTTTGATATTTTTGTAAAGCCAGATTGGCAGAGCAAATAAAGAAAACGCGGCAAGAATATAAACTGCAATATGGGTTGAGAAAGTTATTATTCTTGGGTCTGTTGGATTAAATTCTGCAACTGTTAATAGCACGTTTCGAATTACATCTCCTCCTGGAACTAGTGCAGCACGTTGAATTGATCTTAATTGCAAGAATCCTTCAAATGAGCGCAAAAGGTTTGCATGAAGAGGACTGATTATTATTGCCACCATTACCAGACCAATTCCTAAAAATATTGCAAGCACTGCAAACCCTCGCCACTCCTCTATTAAAAGCTCTCTAAATTTACTTCTTCCTTTTACTAGCAATATAACTAATGGGATTATTGCAGAGATTATAAACAGAAATGCGCCTCCATATAAAAGAACTCTTGTTAATCCTACTTTCATAAATAAAATCAATTCTGCAAAAACTGTCACAAAAATAAGTGTTAAATAATACCATTTTATTTCAGAAAGCGGCCCTTCGCTGAAAAGTGTTGTCTCCAAAAGTCTTAGTGCATAATAGATGAAAGCCCCTAAAACCAATATTATCGCAGTTGCTGTGTATCCGCCTGGCCATGTGAATCCGAATAAACCCAGAGAGATTCCGGCAGCTCCTGCCCACAAAAAAGATTTCTTTTTCCATGCTCTGAAAAAAAGAAAAAGTGTAAACAGAGTGAAAAATCCTATTATTGCATCCGTATCTGCATGGCCAACAACAGTCCTCTGAAGAAAGGGAGCAGATATCCCAAAGAGGAATGCTGCCATAAGTGCTGACTTCGCTCCGAACAACTCCCGTACAAGCAAGAACATCGATAGGGTTGCAAGAACTGCAAAAAGAATTGGTGTAAATTTTATATATTCAAGTAAAGTTGGGAAAAAATATTGCCCAATATAGCGATAGGAATACCCAACAAAATAAATGTAAAATTCTTTTGGGGCAGGGCCCCCAGTAGGGGCATCATGCAAGTAATCCCAGTAAAGAGGCTTCCCATCAACAATTTTTATATCTGTTCCAGGGTAGCCCTGCTCGTAAATCTCGCGAGCATG
Source organism: Candidatus Naiadarchaeum limnaeum (assembly GCA_014189685.1). Lineage (GTDB taxonomy): Archaea > Undinarchaeota > Undinarchaeia > Undinarchaeales > Naiadarchaeaceae > Naiadarchaeum > Naiadarchaeum limnaeum. The sequence goes on along the minus strand of DVAB01000033.1, from coordinate 23,032 downwards.
CCTGTACTGCCACCATGGGTCCGCTGAGGCGAGTGGAGCCCCTTCTGGATAGGTATCAATTGGGATAAGGCGCAATTGGGCTGCTAATAGAAGGATTATGAGTAAAAGGACATATACTGCTACTTTCCAGAAAAGTTTTTTGTGCTTTCCCTCAAAAAGTTTTTTTGTTAGGGAAAGGTCTATTACATATTCCTCGCTATCTGATTTTTTATGAGACTCTTTTTTCTCTTCTTTCCCCTCTTTCGCTGAGCCGCCAAGGATTATAAAAGGCTCATCCTTCTCCCTTTTTGATTCTCCCTCATGTTCACTCATGTTAGCTAAAAAGTTAAGTCTTATAATAAAGACTGCCTTATTAATATAGCTTTATACTTTCATAAGCTCGTGCAAAAAAACAGTTGCATAGGCTCCTTTTTCTAAATCAAAAGAAATTTTTAAGTTATTATTTTCAAGCGAATATGAGATGTTTTTTATTTCTGCCAAAAATTTTCGCGGACCGCCGCTTATTGAGGCTTCTGGAAAGGAATTGATCTTGAGCCGCTCCTTTGATAATCCCTCTTTTTTTAAAAATTCCTCCTGAAAATCATTCAGTTCTGTATTATAGCCGACAAGAGTTCCTCCTTCGGAAAGAGACCCGTCATTTTTTATTTTAGATGAAAGCTCTTGATTAAAAGCATCGGCCTGAAAGGCATGCGTGAAAAGTTTGTAAGTGTTCTTGTGCAGTTTTTTAAATGCCCCAACATAATCATTTGGGAATTGAACTAAATGATTTAAAAGTGCGCGCTCAAATCTCATGTAAACCGGATATTTTTTTAACGCATCTTTAAATTTTCCCCAATTTTCCGATAAAAAGATTCTTGCTTCTTTTCCTTCTGCTAATTCATTTTCAATTGTACCAGCCAAAAACGATTTTATCGCGCCTTCAATATCATTTTGAATTAATTTCTTCCCAATAATATGATTATTTAATCGAATTCCGAATCTTTGCTCTCCAAAGAAATTTGGAAGGCCGCCAAGTTTTTTTAATTCTTTAAGAAAATCCTCAATCTTAGAAATAAGTTTATGTTTAGGAGCAGTTATTTCCCTAATTAAAATTGTAAACCTGTTTCCCCACAAATCCCCTAGTTCTAGGCGACTGTCTTTTCCTTCAAACTCCCCCAATTTGCAATCCTTTATTGAAACCTTTGAAAGCTGCTCCGGAGAAATTTTCCAAGCAGAAATTCTCTGTGCTGTTATTGCGTACTTATCCTTTGTGCCTGCAAAATGGAGGCGCTTTTTTGAAAATCCTAACCTATCTGAAATTTTTTTAAGCAGAATTGCTTGGTTCCAATTATTTTTTACTAAAGTAAATTCTGTGTACTCAGAATTGTTTTCTATTGGTTCTGGATTTGGCTCAAGAGCTGCAATTTCTCCGTTCAAAGAAATTTCCTGAACAATAAAATCCCCTGGATTTTTCTTTATAATGCCACCTATTCCAGAAGTTTTTGTTGCAAATTCTGTAATTCCTATTTTGGATAAATCCATGATTAAGAAAGCAAAGGCAGGTTTCCAGTTATCTTATCAACAAGTTCAGATTTTTCAGGCCCGATTGCAAGCGCAGTTATTGTACCGGCAGGAATTTCAGTCAGCCCGGCATCTTTTATCAGAACAGCTGTAATTCCGCGGCGCTTTGCCTTTTCATACAAATTTTTTAATTCAGTTTCAGAATTAACACCAAGTACAACTTTTTTTGCCCCCTCGCGCTCCCAGTTATCCTTTATTATTTTTCCTGTTTTAGAATATGCGGTTAAAGAAGCATGCGCTACCTGATCTGCGATTTTCCCGATACTCAAGTTTAAATCTTTTCTAATAACAACAACCTGTTTGTATTCCATGGCAACTCTTTTATCTATAGAGCTTATTAAATAACTTTACTAGATGAAAGCAAAACTAAAGATTATTGGGACTTCGCACATCTCCCCAGAGAGCATCAGGCAGATAGAGAGTACAATAAAAAAAGAAAAGCCTGATTGCGTGGCAGTTGAGCTAGACCCAGGAAGATTGGAGGGTTTGCTGAGAAAACAGACTATAGGTTTTCGATCAATTTCTCAAATAGGAGTTAGAAATTTTTTTGTAGCAAAAATATTTTCGTCTATTCAAAGATATCTTGGAAGAAAAACAGGAGTTATGCCAGGCGAGGAAATGTTAACCGCAGTAAATATTGCAAGGGAAATAAGAGCAGATTTGGCGCTGATAGATCAAAACATACTTGTTACTCTCGAGAGGATGAGGAGCATTCCATTTATAGAAAAGCTGAAACTTTTCTTTAGCCTTTTTAAAAAAAGCAATGTAGATGAAAAAATTGATTTAAGAAAAGTTCCACTTGAACGAGTAGTTGAAAAAGTTTTAGATGAATTAAAGAAAATTTCTCCTAATTTGTACAAAGTCCTAGTTGAGGAGCGTGATACCTATATGGCGAATCATCTTTTCAACCTAAGCCAGAAATATAATAAAATAGTAGCAGTGGTTGGAGTTGGACATAGAAAAGGAATTTTAAAAGCTTTGAAAGAACTGGAGGAGGATAAAGAAAAACTAGACAAAAAAATTATGCACTATAAGCGTCGAACAGGACGATACTCGTACTTATAAGAAGGTTTATATTTAGGTCATTTGATATTTGAGAGCATGAAAAATAGTTATATTATTGTTTTGCTGGCGGCAGTTCTTATAATCAGTGGATGCATCTCAGCCCAGGGACCGTTAGAGAACAAAACAGAAACCCCAATTGGTGGGAATGTTACTACGCTACCGCCTGAGCCAGTAAATATAAGCGTTCCCCCTACTTCAACTGAAAAAACTTATTCAATAATTGATGAAAAGCTGGCAACTCCTGGAAAAAATCCAGCTATTGCGATTTATAATGGAAAACTTTGGATAGCTTATGAACGTTTCACAGGAAGCTCTGAGGACATCTATGTAAAGAGCTTTGATGGAAAAAGTTTTGGGAGTGATGTTTTAATTGAAAACAGCGATATAGATGACATACAGCCAGCCTCAATATCTTATTCAGGAAATCTCTACATTTTCTACACACAAACAGTTCCAAGAAGTCAAGCAGCAACTATTTACTACAAAATATTTAATGGAAAAGATTGGAGCGGGAAAAAAGAAGTTGGTGCACTTGAGTCGCTATTTTACTACTATAATAGCAGCGCTGTAATCTATAAAAATGATTTATACCTTTTTTGGACAAAGGGAAAGCCAACTGATTATGGGTTTACTTCCTCGAGATTGTTGAGAGGGGATTTCTGGTTTGATGGAATAACTTTAACAGGAATTGCCGCAACAACAGACGATAAGAATCCACAAGCGACCTTGCATGGGAAGGATATTCTCGTCCTTTATGAAAATTATATTCCAAATGGTGAGCTAAATGATGTCTATGTTAAAAAATACGCAGGTGGATTTTGGAGCACCGCAGTAAAGTTGACAGGGGAAAGCGAGAATAAATTCAAGAGCTCAGGAAGTTTATATTCTTTTAATGGAAAAGTTTATGCAATTTGGATTGAGCAGGACGATTTATATATGCGAACATCTTCAGATGGTTTGGTTTGGGGTAAGATAAGAAGGCTTACAGAAAGCGATGATGCTGAGGATGAGCCTTCACTTATGGAATACAATGGGAATCTTTACATAGCCTTTACAAAATATAAAGAAGGTGCGCCTTTTGTTTATTTGGCAAAATTAGATGGCTAAGATGGGGTTTTAATTCCTAAACTTTTATCTGTTTTTCTAATAGACTTAATTGGATCTTTTTCTAATTGAAACATTGCCCTTATTGCATCGACATTTTCTGGAACAACATCTGCTTCTTGATGGATTGCCTGATATAGGTAGATCTCATTTTTATTAGCAGAAATAGAATCTTCCCAAATTATATTCTCATATAAATCGTATCGGTATCTGCCTAATTCACGTGCGTATTCAATTATTCCAGCAGTTGAGTGAATACCTTCCCCGGAATGCAAAAGCATCATACGAGGAGTTTGATTTAATATATCAATAACATCTTTTGCTGTTGCGCTTTTTGCAACTTCAACATTAATTGCATGTAAATGCATAATTGTGGTAGGAACTTTTATTGCAAGCGTTGTTATGTCCATATTTTTTAAAACAGTCTGAGCATCTGGCCCATGATGACTTGGAATACTAACAGGATCAGGGACAATTGCATTTATTGGGCCCTTTTTAATTTCGTGTGGATCTGTCGCGCGTCTTGCAAGAAAAACTCGAGCTTTTTTTACTTTAAAGCCGTTATCAAGAGCATTTAAAATTCTAACAATTCCTGTTGTGTTGCAGGAAACACATCTAACATACTTTTTTCCTAGGGCCTCTACATAATTTACCTGAGCAACAAAACTTGTATCTGCAACATAAGGCTCTTCCCCGCCTTCAAAAATTGCTGAAAGTTTACGAGGTTCGTAAATGTTCTTTTTATTCTCCTCTCCAATTCCCTCGGGGGTTGCATCAACAACAACATCAACCTTTCCAAAAAGATCCTCTTTAGTTCCTTTTACTTTAATTCCTGCTTTTTCAAATTTACTCAAGCGATCTTCCCCAGTAACATAAACATCAAATCCCCTCTCAGCTGCAAATCTGGCTTCAAAATCAGGGGTGTGTTTAATCACTCCGCTAACTTTCATATCATCCTGTTTTGATATTGCATAAGCTACGCGTTTCCCTATTGTCCCATATCCGTTAACCCCAACCCGAATGCTCATTTTTTCCCAAATTTTTGCGCAGCTTTTTTTAAAGCCTCAATAGCTGGAAGTGGTTCGCCTGCGAGATAGAGAATGCACGCTCCACCCCCTGTGCTCACGTGTGATATTTTAGAATCAAGGTTTAAATTAATTACTGCAGTTGCAATATGGCCTCCCCCAACAACAGAGTAGGCTTTTGAATTTGAAATAGCGCGCACTAATTCATTTGTTCCTTTTTCAAATTCCTTTGCCTCAAAGATTCCTGCAGGACCATTTGCAATAATCGTTTGGGCTTTTTCAATATTGGATTTATATTTTTCAATTGTTTTTGTTCCAATATCCGCGAGCCTGTATGGCTGAGGAAGTTCAGCAACAGAAACTTCCATTCTCTGCCCGTACTTATCCATTGCAACATCGTCTGGGAGAAAAATTTTATCAGAAAAATTTTTTAGCAGTTTTCCTGCTTTTTCCACAAGTTTATCATATTCTTCAATATACTCTGAACCTCGTACTTCATACCCTTTTGCAACAAGAAAAATATTTCCTACTAAGCCACATGTCAAGACCTCATCAACAACTCCCCTATTTAAGAACTGCTCTACAACTTTTAGGGAATCTTTTACCTTTGCTCCGCCTGAGATAAAAACAGAAGGGCGCTTTTTCGATTGGATTGCTTTATTTAGCATTACGATTTCCTGCTCCAAAATACGGCCAGCCAATGAGGGCAAAACTTCTGTAAATCCAACAAGTGAAGGCTGTGACCTATGTGCGGCAGCAAATGCGTCCATAACAAAATAATCTGCTAATGGAGCAAGATTTTTAACAAAATGCGTAGTTGCCTGAGCATCTGCTGGGCGATTTAAATTTTCTTCTGCAAGAAAGCGAACATTTTCCAAAAGTAAGATATCTCCTGACTTAAGTGATTTTATTTTTTGTTTTGCGGAGGGACCAATAATATCTGGAATATATTCAACTCCATTCCCAGTGTGTTTTGCAAGCCTCTTAGCATGCTTTTCTAAAGTTGTGAAATCGTATTCTTCTCCTGCGCGGCCTTGATGGGCAAGAACAACAACTTTTGCGCCTTTATCTGAAAGCTCTTTTACGGTCTTTGCATGCTGAATTATGCGCCTGTCATCAAGAAATTCCCCTGTTTGGGGCTCAATTGGACAGTTTAAATCAACTCGAACAAGAACTGTTTTGTTTTTTAAATTAAAATCATCTATTGTTAAAATTTCCTTAGTTGTCATTTTAATCCATTTGCAATTTCCAAAAGAACTGCTTTTGGATCTTTTGCAAGAACAAAGGCACTTGCCAGCAAAACTCCTTCTGTTCCAAGTTCTTTTGCTTTTTTTGCATCGAGTCCATTTGAAATTCCTGCGCCGCAAAGGATTTTAACCTTTTTATTTACTTGCTGAATTGCATTAACAGAATTTTTTACAACCTCTGGCTGAGTTGTTGAGACTGATTTTCCAGTTCCAATTAATTCAGGAGGCTCAACTGCAATAAAGTCAGGATTTAGAAATGCGATTTGTCGCGCTTCCTCAGTATCCTTTGCACAAACAAAACTTTTTAATCCAATCTCGCGCATTTTTGTAACTGCAACTCCCAGCTCACGGAAGTCCATTTTGTGCTCAGAATGATTCAATATCGATCCTATTCCGCCGTTTTGAAGAACCGAATCTGCTAAAAGATAGCCTGTTCCTCTGCCCGGATCAATAGGATCTATGTTTTGAGCTATTGTTTCAATTATAAGAGATGTTTTAGAGATTTCAGTATGTTGAGGGGCAACTATAATTCGAACTCCTGTTTGCTGTGAGACTTCTTTTGCAATTTGCGCAAGTTTTAGAGCTCCATCTCCAATTGCTTGTTTGTATGCTTTGAAATTCAATATTACAATTGCCATTGTACTCCCCGGGAGTGGTATATTGTAAGCAAGTTATTTAAAAAGCTTACTTAAAGACAAGTTTTATAAGCATGTCAGTTTAAGTGGTTTGTTAAAAATTTTATGAAAACAGTGCATTGTACATCCTGCGGAACAGAATTGAGGGCAGATACCTCTAGTGTTGAGCTTATTTGTCCTTCTTGCGGCAAAAATAAAATCGGCCGCTGCGGGAGATGTAAAAAATTATCAAGGGAATATACCTGTGAATGCGGGTTTGTTGGACCTTAGATGGGAAAAGTAGTTCTTATTTATAGCTTAAAGCCAGAAAGTCCTAAAACAAATTTAAATGCAATAGCAGAGCAAATAAAAAAAATTCCGCATTTTGACAATTTTGAGATTAAGCCATTTATGTTTGGGATGAACCAGATTTTTGCGACTTTTGTTATGGATGATAGGGTTCAAACAACTGGATTGGAAGAGATTGAAAAAAAATTAAATTCGCTGAAAGGGATTAGCAGTGTAAATCAAGAGGCGATGACTCTGATTTAAAGTTAGGAATGCTTTTGTACGCATTCAACACACTGAAATTTTGTTTTATTAAAGTGAGCATCGCAAAAAATTTTAGCACAAGTACTGCATGTATGCTTTGCTGGATTTGAGCATGAGCAACAAATTCCAAGTACGTCTGTGGCCATAAGATAATTATACCTAGTTAATTTTTATAATACTTACGCGGGGGTGGCCGAGTCTGGTCAAAGGCGCAAGATTCAGGGTCTTGTCTCCTAGCGAGTACGCAGGTTCAAATCCTGTCCCCCGCACTTATATAAAAATCAAAATTCAATGCTATTAAAAATAGAAGGAGACGAGAGGCCTATTTAGGGGCTGCGAGCTCATAAACTTTAAAGAAGCGAGCATGCCCCTAATGTAGTCCGGCCTACTCGCGGCCTGGCGAGAATGATTGGAAAAGAACAAACTGAAAATCTGAGAAAAGAATTGGAAAAGAAAAAGCTGGATGCTTTACTTTTGATTAATTTTAGCTCTGAGCATATTGATAACACACTTTACTATTTTACAGGAATTGAATGGGTTGAGCATTCCTATGCAATAATAGGGAAGGATTTCGAAAAATTATATTTGCCGCAATTTGAAATTGAGCGCTGTGAAAAAGAAACTTGGATAAAACAAATAGAAGAATTGCCAAAACAAAAGACTCTTGAAAATATAACAAAAAGTTTAAGAGGGAAAAAAGTTGGAATTAATGGGGAATTTTTGCCAGCAAATACTTTTGAAAAATTAAAGGCTAAATTAAAGTTGACTGATTTTAGCAGCGCTATAAAAAATTTAAGAATAATAAAAACTCAGGGAGAAATTGCTTTAATTAAAAAAGCTGCGAATATAACTGCAAAATTTTATCAAAATTTGGATTTTTCAAAAAATGAAACGCAAATTTCTGCAGATATTGGATTTATTTGTGCGCAAAACAACGCGAAATTAGCTTTTGATCCTATTGTTGCTTATGATTCCAATTCTGCTTTGCCGCATGCAAAAACAACTTTGAACAATGGAAATGGGGCATTGCTTATCGATTCTGGGGCTGCTTACAAAGGATATCATGCAGATGTGACAAGAACTTTTTCTTTAAAAGAAAATGATACTGAATTTGAAAAAATTTATGATTTAGTTTTAAATGTCCAGGAAAAAGCAATTGAAAAAGTCAAACCAGGAGTTAAGGCAAACGCGATTGATAACTTTGTGCGCGGCGAATTGAAGAAAAAAGGTTACAAATTTATTCATTCAACGGGCCATGGGATTGGATTGGAAATTCATGAGGCGCCTGCAATTGCTGAAAAAAGCAAAGAGATTTTAAAAGAAAATATGATCTGTACCATTGAGCCCGGAATTTATTTGAGCGGAAAATTTGGGGTTAGAATTGAGGATGATATTTTAGTTACAAAAGATGGGTGTGAAGTGCTAACGAAAGGGATTAAGAAATGAAAATTCTGAAAAGAAATTTTTATTTGCAGCCAACTTTAAAAGTTGCGCGTGAGCTTTTAGGAAAAATTTTGTGGTATAAAAGGAATGGAAAAGTTTTGAGCGGAAAAATTGTTGAAACAGAAGGATATTTGAGGAATGATCCAGCGTGCCATGCTTCCCGAGGTATGACAGAAAGAAACAAAGTTATGTTTGGGCCTGCAGGGCATGCTTATGTTTATTTTACTTATGGAATGTACCATTGCTTAAATGCAGTTACTCAGCCAGAGGGAATTGCAGAGGCTGTTTTGATCCGCGCGGTTGAGCCTTTAGAAGGAATTGAAATTATGCAAAGAAACCGCAAAACAGAGGAGTTAAAAAATTTAACAAGCGGACCGGGAAAGTTAACTCAGGCTTTTGGGATTGATAAAAAATTAAATGGAACAGATTTAACGCAGGGAACTTTTGTCATATTGGATAGCGAGGAAGAAATTAGGAAAATCTATCGCGCTCCGCGAATTGGAATTAGAGTAGCCACAGATAAATTATGGAGATTTTATGTCGATTCCGAATTTGTTAGCAAGAAATAATCATTTCAATTTTTGTGTTCGGATCTTTTAGTTTATTTACAAATCCTCTATTTAAATCAGAACATGCTTTATCACATTTTATTAGTAAAGTGCGCGCATCAATGTAAGAAGATTTTCGCAAAATTATGTCGTCTCTATGTGATAAAAGCAAATTTGGAGAACCAAAACCTGTAATTCTCTCTTCAGAATCGCCAGCGCGCAGAATTATTTCAAACTTTTTTTCTTTCTTCAATTCTTTTTTCAAATCATCTGAGAGGTCAGAACAAGCTTTGTCTGCATTTACTCCAATTATGCAATCTCCTTTGTGCGTTAAATGAGACTCTTTAGTAATTTCAATAGTTGTTCTATGAATTCCGAGAACATTTGGGTGGCCACGTGCAATTATTGTTTCCTTAACCATAGAGTTAATAATAAAAGAACTTGATTAAATTATTATGGTTACTTTTAAAGATCGAAAAGAAGCAGGAGTTTTTTTAGCGCGCGAGCTGCAGCAATACAAAGGGAAAAAAGATGCGATAATTTTAGCAATTCCCCGCGGCGGATTGGAAATTGGAAATGCTCTTGCAAAAGAATTGAGATTGCCGCTGGATGTTATAATTGTGAAGAAACTTGGGCATCCGTATAATGAGGAGCTTGCTGTGGGCGCAGTTGGATTGGAAGGAGAATTAGTTTTGAATCAAGATGTTGCACATGATGTTCCGAAAGATTATATTGAGGAGAAAAGGGAGGAACTTGCAGAAGAAGTAGAAAAACGATATGAATTATTTAGAGGAAAAATAAAGCCGCCGAACTTGAAAAATAAAATTGTGATTATTGTGGATGATGGAATCGCTACTGGAGCTACAATGATTCTCTGTGCGCGCATTGTTAAAAAAACAAAACCAAAAAAATTAATAATTGCAATTCCTGTCGGCCCGATTGAAGGAGTTGAAAAGTTAAAGGATGAGGCGGATGAGGTTATTTGTTTGAAAACTCCAATATTTTTTGGAGCTGTGGGCGAGTTTTATGAAAATTTTCAGCAGGTGAGCGATGAGGAAGCAAAAAATTATTTGAAAGAAATTGAGAACTTAATGAAAAAGAAAAGATAATTATCTAAACCATTCCTGCAAACTTTTTTGGTCTTTTGCACCGCGCGATTTTTCTAATTTCTCAAGAGCGTTTTCTATTCTTTCCTTCGAGAAGTCATGCTTTTCGTGTAAAATTTCAATTAATTTTTCTTGATCATAGGGCTGCCAGTTAAGAGAATAGTTTTTAGTTATTTCAGGTTTAAGAAAAATTTTCTTTAAGACTTCAACATCCACTTCAAATTCAAATTTTCCTTCTTTAATCCATTCTTTCAAGGATTTTTCCTTTATGTGAGCAAGACTTTTTTTCGGCCCGATTCCTTTTACACCTTCATTAAAATCTGTTCCAATTAAAATTCCCATTTCAATCAGTTGCTCTCGAGTTACCTCAATTTCCTTGATAGCTGAATCTAGTTCGATCATCTCTGGCTTTACCTCAACATAGATATTTTTGCGCGGAACTTTTCTTTTTCCCGTAATAGTTATGTTTCTCAACAATCGCGGCGCACCGAATAAAAGCGCATCGTAATCTTGGCTTCCTACCGAATAAACATCTCCTTGCTGACAAATGTATGCAGCCTGAGCTTCTCCTTCAGAAGGGGCTTGCACAACAGGAATCCCAAGAGCGTTTAAGAGTTTTTTACTCTCCTCAAGCATTGACTCTGTTACTCTGCTTGCGGCTTGCGCATATTTTCTTGCTTCTGCGAGCTCGCCAGCTTCTAGAGCTGCTTTCCATTTCTTTTCAGCTTCGCGGCGGATTTCTTTTCGTTCCTCAACAGTAGCTGATTTTAATTTTGGCGGCTCACCATCAAAAACATAGCAAGGAATAATTCCGATTTCCATTAAACGGGTTGTTCTATAAAAAAGGCCAGATAGATGCGAGGTTATGTTTTTGTTGGAATCTATTAAAGGAGTGCCATCTGGCTGCCTAATTATTGAAAGAAACTGGTAAATCGCGTTCAGGGCATCGATTGCAATTTTTTTGCCGCGCAAGTCCTCTAGCTCAATTTCTTGTTTTTCGATTAAATCTCCCAAATCTACGCCCATAATTTGCTATATTGAGACTATATAGATAAACTTTATTTAGCATCAGCGCCGTTAGAATGGCAAACAATGGGTATAATCTTTAACACCGCGGCAATATTGAGCGGCGGATTGACAGCATTAACACTAAAGCTTGGAATTGAGCCCAAATTCGCATTTGTACTTGGGGCAATTTTGCTTTTTGTTCCAATTAAGTTTCTTTTGCCATTTGCGAGCAAAAAGGCTTTTTCAGAAACAGGGATTATCGCAAGTATTGGGGTAATTTTGGGATATGTTATGCTAAATTTCGGCCTGTGGCATGCTTTTATTTTTGGGGTTGGAATGGGGTATGCCTATCTTTATTTTTGGATATTTGTTATGCCGAGAATTCTGAAATAAATTATAATTATGTTTCTTTTACGCGCGCAAATCCACGATATTTATAACCTTCTTCTTTCAGAGCGCTTATGGCTATACCTATCATTGGTAAATCTGGGGCACTAACAAAAATAACAAACCGACCGCGCTCCTCTTCTGTAAAATAAGTAAGCGTTTTACCAATATCTTTTAAAAATCTTGTTTTTAGGGCCTCAAGAACTTCCTTTATATATCTCCTCCCTTCAGATTCATCATCAAAAATTATCTCGAAAGTAACCACAAAAGAAGCTATGGATATACAAATATTTATGTTTTAAGTCAAGCTCTCCTTCATCCCAGTGCTCATATGGTTAAAACTTCCGCCAACCTTTTCCTTATCTGAGAGCTCGCGCGCTGTTAAATTAAAGGAGCTCTTTGGAATCTCTATATAATCCATTTCCTCGTCCTTCTCTATTTTGACTGTGTGTTTTGTTTGCAGATCATAAGTCTTCATTTTATTCTCGATAAAATCCTTAATCTCCTCTTTTGTTATTGAGTGCGGCTCATAAATAACTTCCAAAAGTCCTCGAAAATCCACAAGAACGCGCAAAATCGGATCCTGAATTGAGAGATTGTATTGAACATGAGCTGCGTATGGAGGTGATTTTAGATTTGTAACTTTAGCAGTTAGTTTGCGCACTTTTTTTAGAGGAAGCTCTGCATAAACTGGATCAACCCATTTCTCCTTCTTTAGTTTTGGAGTTGGGTTTACAGTGCTTTTTGTGAGTTCGCCTGACATCTTAGTAAAATTAAGCCTGGAAATAATTCGTTTGCTGTTTGTAAGCTTTCTGATACGGCGCGCCCTCTGTTAATTTTTTAATATCTCTGTGATACTTATCGTCCTCGTACTTGAAATCAGCCTTGTTTTGTCTTGAGCCCCATTCCTTCACACTCATTGAGTATTGAGATTGCACCTTATCGCGATACATTTCTGGAATAACATTGAATGTGCAGAAAGGCAAAATTCTGCCATCTGGCATTACATAGTGAATGTCACATCTTTCTACGCGCTCAATATCATAGTTGTACTTGTCCATAAAGTGCATCATTCCAATGAACATCATTTTTGTCTGCAATTCGCCGACAGCAGAGTAATCGTGCTTTATGAGCATATTCCAGAGTAATCTTGAAAACTTGAAGTCCTTTGGAGTGTTTTTGCTGTCAGTAAATGATTTAAGTTTCAAAAGTAATCTTGCGCCTGCGCCTGCCTTTGTCATTTTTCCTGCTTGGATTTCCTCAGCTAATGTGTCCAAATACTCAGTCAAACTTTCAACATCTATAAATCGTGTAATTGGAATTACCTTTTCTTTTTCTCTATCGAGATAAACATATGAACCCATTCCGCAGGCAAAATGAATTGTCAAATCGTACTGGGCTTTCTTTGTTATTGCCTCGATAAAGTGTGTAATTCTAGAAACACACGGAACTGTAAACCAGTCTTCTCTTGCGATTGCTCCGTTCGTTTGCTCTTCAATTGCACGGATTGTTCCAGGGATTGTTATTCTCTGTCTTTCGCGAACTCTAGCCGGCATTCTTCCAACAAGAGAAACAGGCTGGAAGTTAACTGCTTTTACAGCGTCTAAATTATTTAGCCCAAAATTAATCATCTGCCCAACTTCGTGGTCGTTAACACTTCTAATTACAGTCGGGACAAGAACAACATGCTGCTTTGCAGCGCGGTAAGCATCAAGAGCATATGGAACTTCCCAGTGGTTCTTTGGATTTGTGCGCGGGGAAACGCCATCAAAACTCATGTAAATAACATTTGCTCCAGCCTCGCGGAGAGCTTTTGCAAATTCAGGGCCTTTGTGAGCAACTGTTATTCCATTTGTATTGAATTGAATATGGTCAAATCCAATTGATTTTGTCATGCGTACGATATCAACTATGTCATCTCTTATAGAAGGTTCGCCTCCGGTGATTTGAATTGCATTTGTCGGAACAGGGCGCTCGTTTCTATAGTCAAGAAGCATGTTTTTCAAAAGCTGGATTGAGGGCTCGTAGATTGGCTCGCCCTCTTTTGCATAGAAGAAGCAATACCAGCAGCTTAAATCGCAGCGGTTTGTGACAACAATATTTCCTAGGGCAGTATGGGACTTATGGCGGCGGCAAAGTCCACAATCGGTTGGGCAGTTCGCTCCTAAATTCGGAAGTAAACGCATGTTTGGATTCTCTAATTGTTTTGGTTTAGTTCCAAAGCCCTTTGCTTTATTGTACATCTCCAGGTCTTCCCAGTAAACCTCTTTAATTTCGCCATGCTCTGGGCATTTCCGTAGAATGTAAACGCGGTTGTTTTCAGCATAAACAATTGAATCTAAAATTCGAGTGCACTCTGGGCAGAGAGACTGAGTTTTGTGAGGTAGATCTGCAGTATAAGTAGTAGAAAGTTTTTGCCCGACAATTTCACTCAGCTTTTCGTAAGTAAGAACTTCATTTACTTCCTTTATCTTTTGCTCGAGCAGTAATTCTGGAGTCATACCAACAACTTTTAATTCTTTTTAAAAGTTCTAAAACCTTGATATATAAATACTTTGCGCTCCTTTAGAGGGTAGGGAGTTTAATGGCAGAAAAATCGATTCACGAGATTGAATCAGAGATTATAGACACTTTTGCAAGCATTTCGCAGAGCCTTGGGTATTCAGAAGTGCATGGAAAAATTCTGGCAGCGCTTTTATTGAGTGGAAAACCACTTTGTTTGGAGGTTTTAGCCAAAAAAACGCGATATTCGATAAGCATGATTTCCCTGAGTACTGATTTATTGGAGGTTATCGGATTGATTAAAAAATCAAAGAAACCAAATGATAGAAGGCTTTATCTTGAGCTTTCTGGGGATTTGGTGGAAGCATTGAAAACTGCTATAATGCTTAAGCTTTCTAAAGGATTTGCAGATGTACAGGCAAATTTTTCGCGTTATAAAGATGAAATAATGAAAACAAAAGGTGGTAAAGAGAAGGAATATTTACTAAAAAGTTTGGAAAGGCTGGAAAAAGAAACAAAGAGAATAGAAAAATATGTCGCTGAACTGAGCAAAATAGAGATTCCAAGATAATGGCAACTGAGATTGTATTTTTAATTTTAAATGCAATTTATTACTATCTCCCGGCCTATTTCGCAAACGGAATGCCAATTGCTTTCGGCGGCGGATTTCCTTTGGACTTTGGAAAAAACTGGAAAGATGGAAAAAGAATTTTTGGGGATGGGAAAACTTTCAGCGGTTTAATTTTTGGGATTGGAGTTGGAACATTAGCGATTGGAACTATTCAGGGGAAATTGGAATTGGCTTTTTTCATATCAGTTGGGGCGATTTTTGGGGATTTAATAAAAAGTTTTGTAAAAAGAAGATTGAGATATAACGCTGGTGAGAAATTTTTTCCATGGGACCAGATAGATTTTTTAATCGGCGCGATAATTTTAGCTTCTATAATTGAGGCGCAGCGTATCGATTTTGTGATTACAATTCTTGTTATAACTCCGCTAATACATTTGGCAACAAATTATGGCGCTTATTTATTGGGATTGAAAAAAGTGCCGCACTAGAACACAGAACGACTTCTTAATTCAAAGAAATAAACTGCCCCAAAAAGAACTATAACCCCGACTGTTGCAAGAACTAATATTAAAACAAGAGTGAAATTTTCTTCTGTTTTAGGACTTCCAATTTTCTTTGGAGGGGTTACAGCCTTTGTTACAACCTGCTTTTCTGGCTCAACTTTTGGAGCTGGTGTTCCAGTTACTTGTTGATCAGATGATTTTACTTCAAAATTAATTGATTTGCTTTTTTTATCTGGAATTTTCCAATCACAATCTATGTAAGAAGCGCCAGCTGTGAGTGTGTGCTGTTTTGAGGTGGTTGAAGGGCTTGTTTTTATTAAAAAAGTTGTGACCGGATCCTCAGGAATGTCAGCCCGACCTTCATATGGCCCTGGAAGAAATGTTGTGCCTTCTGAAATTTCTATGCTTGCGTCATCTGCGGTTAGAGTTAGATTCACATCGCATATTTTGTTTGAGCCAGAAATGGAGTTCCAAGCATATACCATTAGATTTGTGCTGTTTCCCCGTTCAATCTCAGGTGGTACATCAAGCTTAAAATCAAGCTTTGGAATAAGTCCTTGTGTTGTAAGCCTGTTAAGAACTACAAAGGTCTGATTTATGACAGTTTTTACAGGATATCCATAATAGCTATAAGAGAGCTCAACTGGAAAATAAGAGGTTGAATAAATTATAGTTTCTGGCATTTTCTCTCCTGATTGCTTAAATTTAAAGATAAACTCCTTTTCTTCTCCAACTTTCAGAAATGCAGGATTGCTCATATCCGTTATCTGGAAATATTTTGGTTGGTTGAGGACGTTAACATTTATACTTGAAACGTCCTTATCACCGGCAGCAAGCATCTTAAGCCTAATTGTTACAGAGGCATTAGTAAATATGTGGGGTGGCTCGGTGATCACTTCCTTTACCGTAAGAGCTGGCTTTGCAAAAACAAGTATTGATTCTACAGGATAATTGGAAGTCCCGGAGCCATCTGTGTAAACAATGCTTAAATTTTGGAATGTTGATGTTGGCCATGGGCTCCTAAGAACAACCAATCGCTCATCTCCTGGGCTAATTGACTCAGCACTTTTACTCCCATCAACAGGTGCTCTCACCCCATCGAGATGAAAAGTTAGCGTGCTAGCATTTCTTAAGGCCGAGTCAGTAAACATTTTTGGGTAAAATTCGTTCCTTATATAAAGGCCTATATTTCCTTCCGTATTTACAAGCTTTGTTATCGTTACAACTGTTCCTGCAGAGGCGGCGTTAGCTATGAGCAAACTTGCGATTAAAAGTGATAACAGTAAAGATTTTTTCATACTCCCCACTTCAGAGATAAGACAACTAAAAATGCACTATTTATTAAGTTTTCCCCGCATTACAAGGCTGGCAAAAATAAAAGCGGAAATTTAGGCCACTCATTCAGGAACGAAGTTCCTGAATGCATGCGAAACCGGAGGTTTCGCATTGTCGCTACACTTATTTCACGAGCGAATGTGGCCTGGCCTACTCGCGGCCTGGCGAGATTTATTAAGTTTTCTCTCTATTCTTATATCTGCAACAAAATTCCAGATTCGCGGAGCGTATTGGCGAACTTTTCTGATTTTTAGAATTTTAAATATGGCTCGCTTTTGCAAAGATCTTCTTATTTTGGACTGAACTTCTTTTTCTGTTTTTGCAAATGTGTAAAAATGTAAAATGCCGCTTTTCTTGATAGTTTTTAATGCGCTTGGAAAAAACTGCTCCTCTGTAAGAGGAAGATTCATTATAATTCGATCAGCGATGCCAATCAAGTAAGCTTCAATTACAGCACGAGAATCTCCGATATAGGCGCTTATTTTATGGGAAATTTTATTCATTGAGGCGCTTTCAAGCAAGTATTTTATTGCCTCTGGGTTTGAGTCAATAACATGAATCATTCCAACATGGGGCTGAGTTTTTGCAATTAAGATTGCAAACGGGCCGACTCCTGCAAACATATCAACAACAATTTCTCCATTTTTAATTTGTCTTGCAACCCTGAGACGCTCAGAGCTCATTCTTGGGGTAAAGAAAACTTTTGCTATATCAAACTTAAATGCGCAAGTATTTTCCCTGTAAGTTATTAGAGTCCCGCCTTTTCCTGCAATCCTCTTTAGACCGCGAATTCTAAATTCTCCGCGCACAGGAGTGGCCTTTTTGAAAACAGCTCTTAATTGTGGGTTTGCTTTTAGAATTGCTGTTCCAATTACACTAGATCTTTTTGAGAGTTCGCGAGGAATTTCAACTATTGCAATTTCGCCAAGAATGTCTAAAGAAGTGCGCAATTTTTTTCGCTCTGTTGGAGTTAACTTTCCTTTTAGGAGAATATCAAAGCGGGTCATCAGCAGTTAAGAACTTTTTTAATGGTGAGTATGGAGATTTTGCAAGATGCTGAATCTAAATCCTGTTGTGAAATTGCATCGACATATATCGCTGGGCCGTCAACTCTTATCTGAGTTATTGATTGATTGCGCCTGAGCAAAATTATTGGATTTTGAAAAGTGGCGTTATCAATGCTCATGACCGGAATGTTTGTCTGGTTTGGCCAGGGTTTTGTGTATGCTATGCCGACTCTTTTTCCAGTGTAGTTTTGCAGCGAATTATAAATCTTGTAAATCTCAAACGCAGAAACTCCTGTTCCGCCGGTTTCACCAGGATCTACCAAGATGACAACTCCGTTTACAAATGGGCTTGTGAGGGTGTTAGTGAGAGTTCCCTCATCAGGAGATACTGGAATGCCGTTGCACGCAGAAATGTTAACTCTAAAAGGGACCCTCTGTTCGTGGCAAGAAAATATATTGCTATACAAGTCCTGGTTTTGCTCACGTCTAATTTTAATGACAAAATAGCTCCCAACTACTAAAAATGCGATTAACACAATAATAATTATTAGATTTGTTTTGTTGTATTCCATTTCTAACCTTTTATTGTTTTGGGCTCGTGTTTAAATAATTTTAGAAAAAGGCACCTCAGGGAAAAATAAAAGTAGAAACGTAGGGGGCTTCGAGCTCGGGGTTTTCCAGCTTTGCGAGAATGCCCCCTTATGAGTGCCAGCTTATCATACAGCAATTTAGCGACAGAAGCTGTTGTTTATAAATTTTAAAAAATAGTAAGAAGGGTCCTGCGTTGGACCCCTCTTTTATCGTTAATTGTTTTTTTTGGAGTTTTAGACTTCGTACACTGTCTTGCCGTCGAGCAATGCCTTGTTGGCATCAAAGCTGGCTAAGACCTTTGAGGCCTTTGCTGTTCCAACTCTGTCTGCTCCTGCGACAACAACTGCATACTTGCCTGTTCCCCACGCGTCTGAAACAAGCTCAATGACTCCTGCTCCTTTTGCAGATACTGCTGCGCCAGGACCAATTGTCTTTGTAAGCTTGTTTGTGGTCTGAAGCTCGTTCACCAAGCGGTTAACCTTTGGCCCTCCAACTAGGACTAAGGTATAACCAGATTTGTCTCCAGATGTTACCTCAGTGTCTAGCTTTGCAAGGGCTGCTGGCAAACTAACTCCCTTTCCGCCACTGACTGCTCCTGTTACATTTACAACTGTTCCGCCGATTGTTGCAGTCTGGCCTGGAGTTACTGTTATTGCCTTTCCTTTTCCAGTTGCCTGAGATCCAACTACCAACTCAGCGTATGCCTGCCCCTCTGGGAATTTAATTGTTATCAATTGTGGGCTTACGCTTGAGACATATGCTCCATATACTGTATAATAGTCTCTTGTTGCTGGTGTCAAGTTGGATGTTCTTCCGAACCATGCATCAGCTCTTGCAGTTGCATCCCCTGTAAAGAATTGCTGATTGTAGGCATAGTAACTGCTTGCATTGGCTGTGTCGAACTTGTCTGTGGCTGCGTTGTACACTATGACAAAGCTGTCAGGTGCACCAGCTCCTGTTTGTGACAATGCTGGTCCGCCTATACTTAGGTATCCATTTGCGCTGTCAACAGCCGTGCGTGTCCAGTTCAGTGTGTAGTCCTTTCCTGTGGCCACTTTTATGGTTGGTGTGGTGTTTGACTCTTTCCAGGATACTGGCTCTGTTGTTGTGTCCCTCACAAAGAAAGTTGCTGTTGAGGTGTTTACCCACATGTCGCTTGTTACATAGCTTCCGTTGTAGTAGAGGAAATCTCCGTCAACTGACTTTATGCGGACTGTGTCTGCAGTGGTTACTCCTTTGACAATTCTGAGCTCTGGGTTTACGTTTATTGTTCTTGTCTTAAGTGCAGTGCCCTTGTCATTGGTCAACCCGTTGTATGTCACAGTGAACAGGTCGTTTGGAGCCTTTATTACGCCACCTGGGCGAAGTGCATTGTATGTTCCGCCAAGTGCCGTGTATGCCTGGCTCTCAGATGCTGTTATTGTCAAACTTGTCTCGCCAACTGATCCATTGGTTATGGTTGTGAGCCAAGTTGTCTCAGTTCCATCTCCTCTCTTCAGGTAATCTCCATCTGTGAGTTTTATAATGCCTGCTCCAACAACCAGCTGTGCTTCTCCTTCATTTGTTCCACTGGTTGTGACAACTGCATTCTTCACATAGATTTCGAT
The DNA here is from genome assembly GCA_014189685.1 of Candidatus Naiadarchaeum limnaeum. Classification (GTDB taxonomy): domain Archaea; phylum Undinarchaeota; class Undinarchaeia; order Undinarchaeales; family Naiadarchaeaceae; genus Naiadarchaeum; species Naiadarchaeum limnaeum. Next base: position 3,257 of record DVAB01000033.1, on the reverse strand, counting down.
TCCTGCAACAGTGTCTGTGTCTCCACTTGTAACGAACTTTGTCTCGGTTGTTCCTCCAGAGGTAACAGTTATCTTTGCCTTGTAGGTTCCAGAAGTTCCAACAGCAAAGATACCTCCAAGAGTTACATCAACACCGCCAACTGTTGTTTTCGGGTTGCTTGTTGTCAGCAACACTTCGGCATCAGTTGCGCCAAGCTTTATCTTTGTTGTTTCTGCGCTTATTACTGTGTACTCCTTGCCCATAAACCAGATTTTTTGTCCTCTTAATATTGTGTTTAGGTTTGCGTTTGCAAAGGCCTTGTCAAATTTCAGGTTGTACTTCAAGGAGTTTGCAGATATCTTCATTACAACCTCGTCATACAGATCCTGTGCTTGGCTTTCCAAGTCGTCTCTGCTTGCGTTTAGGTTTCCAAGTGTTACGTTCAACTCTTCGTGCCACTGATAGTCAGCTCCACTGTAGTAGAGTGGACCCTTGTTCTTGTAGCTGTACAGGAAATCAACGACACCATCTCCAGAGGCATAGCCTGCTGGTCCGATCTTGTCCTGAACTCCGCCAGCTGTGTGTGCTGTTCCAAGCTCATATGCGTTGCTTGCGTTGTCGTCGATCTGGATGTGTCTCTTAACTCCGGTTACTGTTGTTTCAATTGGAGTTAAAACGACTTGTCCTCCAGCTGCGCCCTCGCCTGCTACTTGCTGGTTTGTAACCCAGCCAGCCGCATCTATTGCAGATACGACATCAGCAGTCGCTGCGTCAGCTCCAACGACAAACAATCCGCTCACTGTACCATCACTTGAAACGACTAAACTTTTGTAGTCGCCCAAGTCCATGGCTGTTTGTGCGAAAGCTGCTGCACCAAAGGTTGCGCCAAGTATAACAGCGCTTCCAATTGCTGCACCAACTTTTCTCCATATTCCTTGCATATTTTTTCCCTCCATTTAGGTTTTTTAAATTTAATTTTGGATAAAGTGTATTACCAGCTTTTGCTAGAGGTACACTTTTTCCGACTCGCGAGCCGTTTTTAGCTTAAAATTAGTTAGCCAATAACGGCACAACAACTTCCTCAAAAAAGAGTATATATGCCTTTCTATCGTGCTCTTTTTACTGTTTTTGCCCCTCTTTTTGCTCATATTTCCTTAGCTTGCCACTCTGTATAAAAAGGGCATGCGCAAGGGAGGTTACAACGCCTGCAATATCCACCAGTATGTTTTGGGCGTCTCCTACATTGATGGTTATTTTTTTAGGCTCATATATTTCCACAGAGGTGGGGGAGTATAGCAAGGCTAAATGTGTTAGAACATTGAAATCCTTGGCAAGGAATTTGACATCTACATTATAGGAGTATATTTTTTCCTTTAATTCGGCCAGTTCAGAGTATTTTTCCTCATAAACCTCAGTTCCATTCTCCTGTTTAAGGCGGACTATCATATCCGCTAGGGCCTTTTTTATATGCTCCTTATCGTTGCCCTGAACTTCTATTAGGAAGGAGGTATGAACCCAGTTTCCTACGCGGATTTTCTCCAATTGCTTGTCAGTAAGTTTCATGGCTAGGCTATGTGTACATAAGTGGTTTTTATATTATTCTCTTGCTCTGCATCCGTAGCAAAATTTTCATAGCCTGTTATTTTTGCTTCGATCTGAATTAGGCCTGTTTGATTTAAAGTCCATGTACTGGAAACAGTTTTTGAGATTTTTATCTCGTCATTATATGGGCCATAATTTCTAGTTTCAGAATTAATTTTAATTGAGAGGGCTAATTTGTCCGCTGGGAAATCTCCGGAATTGAGAATGCGAACTTTTACCTTAATTTTGTAAGGATTTGAATCGTCCTTTTCAATGTAAAGTTCTTCAATTCCTAAATCGTGTATAGGGGAGATTTTCATTTTTGTTTCGATGAGATCGTTTCTAAAATTTGAATCTGCGCGCGCCAGAAATGCCTTTGCTTTATAGATTCCTCTCTGGGAAAAGGGTTGTTTGAAAAGAATTAATTTTTCCTCAGAAGGATTTAAAGTTAGATTTGCGCAGGAAATTGCATATTCGTTAATTGAAGTTACGTTTAAGCAAAGCTCATCTTCAAGCGTTAGGTTTGCAAAATTTTTTAAAGCTATGGAAAGCGCGGTTGAATTGTAAGTTAGATTTGTTAGTCCAATATCCAAAAAATTGCCTTTTGAAAAGATTTCATCTATAACAAAGCCAGTTGTGCTCCAATTTTGAGGGAGATTCAAAAGTTTTAGCAAAGTTGGGGTAATATCATCGTTAAAATAAAGGCTTCCCGAAGTGCGCGAGTCTATCTGAGGGGCGATTAAAAGAAAAGGAACTTTTAAAGTTAAATCATTGTAAATATCTGCATGTGCACCTCTGCCATATTTTGTTTTTTGCATCCCATGGTCTGCTGTTAGTACAAAAGCGGTTTTGTTTAAGAGGGATGTCTCGAGTAGCGCATCAAAAATTTCTTTTATGTCTGAATCGGTTTCTTTTAGAGTTTGTAAATAATAAGCATCAAAATTTTCGTGCCCAGCCTCATCTAGTGCTGGAAAATTTACAACTAAGATAAATTTTTCATCCGAATCTGAGAGCGCTTTTATTACAGATTTTACAGAATCTTTTACCCAATCAGTGTAAGCCTCGTATACATTTGAACGATTTTCATAGGCAGAGAGATTATTTGCAAGAGTGAAGGTTTCTGTGAGAGGATATGAAAGTGTGTGAGTCAGATTTAAATTTGAATTTAAATAGAAAAAATTATTGTCTGCATCAAAAAGCGCCGCGTCCATCTTGCGGATTATTTCAGGGGAATCTCCTTTTCCCATAATTGCGAGCAGAGTGTAATTGGAAGACTTCGCAGAGTCAAATATAGTTACATTTTGTGCAACCATGTTTAAATATGAAGTCCAATCGTAGCTCGAATTATATATCCCTGAGAAAATTATTGAGTGGCTTTCAGTTGTACTTGGTACTTTTGTTTGAAAATTTTTTGTGAAAAATCCATATTTTGAAAGTGCTAAAATGTTTGGAGTTGTTTCTTCTGAGAAATAAGAAGAGCCAGCTCCATCAATTACAATTAGAATTAAATTTTCCGCGCTGCCGTTGAGAATTAATTTATCCTGAAAGTTGTTTTTTGTGGATGATTTTTTGTTAAAAATAAAATTGCTAAATGAAAATTCTTCTGTTGGATTTTCTGTTGATTGAAATTCAATATTTTCAGTTTGCGGGTCGGGATTGCTTTCTGATTTTTTATAATATGAGTATTCGGGGGCAG
>DVAB01000032.1 GCA_014189685.1 Candidatus Naiadarchaeum limnaeum | reverse complement strand
TGCCAGCGGCGCTAATATAAAAAATATAAGTGAATATCTTCTCGTATATCCGTGCATCCGCAATATAATATATAATGGTGTTGAAAACGCAAGGGCTAAAAGCGCTAAGTAAACTGGAAGTAATACCGGATCTCTGAAGTTAAGCAAATTAAGTAGGTTCATGTTAACCACCTGTTAGAATATCCAAAAAGTTGTGAGTCATATGTATGATTATTGTTGCAACGATTCCAAAATTAACAAAAATTAATCCAAGTAGCAATCCGTGAAGAAATGTATCTAAAACTCTATGCGACCCATATATAATATGGCTCACACCCCATAAAAAAGCTGATACGAATATGGCAATTATTACAGAATTTGTTATTGAAAAAAGAAATGTAATTAATATCAATCTAAAAATTACCTCTTCAATGATAGGTGCTGTAATTAATATTCTTGGAAATAAACTTCCTAAGCTCCAGAACAAAATCCGTGGCACGCGCCTATTCAAAAGTCTTGATATTAAAAAAGTTCCAAAGCCCACTAAAACGCTGAACTGCCACAGCACAAATTTATACCTTGTTCCGAATAATACAAAACTCACAGTCTGATTTAGTATTTCAAACAAATTGAAATTCCAGAGTGTTTCTATAGCCATATGTCACTACTCAAAAGTGATAAAATTCGCTTATAAATCTTTCCTAGCGTTGTCTTAAACGGTTCCAGAGGACGAACAAAATTAAAGTTGCAATTATAAACACAAACATTACCACCAAAACTTTGCTCATAGCATCCTGCAGAAAAAGATTTCCCGAAATAAGTCCGCCTGTTACTGTTGTATTTACAATATCTACTGGCATATTAAAATTTGTGTTCGCGCTAATATTTATATGTATACAAAAGAAAACCTTGCAACTATGAAAATTTTATTCTCTGTAAATCCAGGCGGCCTAGGGCATGCAACAAGAAGCCTAGCAATAGCTGAATTGCTAAAAAAGAAACTAAGGCGCGCACAAATTGAAATCATAACAGGAAATTCCTCAGCCGAACTTTTTCGCGCCCACACTTTTAAAGTTCATGATTTGTACAGATTTGTCCCATACACAATTATTAATGGAAAAATGCGTTTTCATTCAATCTGGTTTTTAAGATACGCATTGAGATATATGAAAGAAAAAAATTCTGCTCGAAAAATCGTTGAACAGTTTAAACCTACACTTATAATAAACGATCAAGATTTAGCAATAATTCCATCTGCACTTGAGCTAAAAATTCCAATCATTTATATAACAGATGTTCTAGGAATTGCATTTGCGAAAAATCCAATTTCACAAATTTGGGAAAATTATCTAAACAATGCGCTTACGAATTTAATAAACAGCTGTGATTTAGTTCTCATGCCATTGGAAGGAAAAAGCCATGGAAAAACTAAGCGCTTAGGCCCAATTGTGCGCGAAACTAAAAAAACTCGCGAAGAGCTTAGAAAAGAATTCAATTTTACAAAGAAAACAATTTTGATTACAGGCGGCGGCTCAGAATATGGCGAATTTATTGTAAAAAAAGCAGTTCAGGCTGCGCAAAATTTTTCTGATGCTGATATTGTAATTGTCTGGGGACCCGGATTAAGAAAAAAGAATTATGATTCTGGAAATATTAGAGAATTTGAAACAATTGAAAATTTGTATGAATATATTTATGCATCTGATTTAGTTATAACAACTGCAGGCCGCTCAACAATAAGCGAATGTTTAGTTTATGGAACTCCATTTATTGCATTGCCTATTGGGAATCACTTTGAACAAGTTCCCCATGCGCTTGCACATGGATTTAAATTTGAAGATATTTATAATCTTGAAAACTTGATTGAGAAAAGTTTAAATCAGCCTCGTGCACAAAGGAAGAGTTCCAGCACAGAGAGATTTGCTGATGAAATAGTAAAATTCTCCCATGAAATACGCAATTGAAACAAAAAATCTTACAAAGAAGTTTGAGAATTTAGTTGCAGTAGATAATCTAAAAATTAAAGTCAAAAGCGGAGAGATTTTTGGTTTGCTGGGCCCGAATGGAGCTGGAAAAACAACCACGCTTTTAATGCTGACAACTCTTTTAAAGCCGACATCCGGAACTGCAACTGTAAACGGATACGATATTCTAAAGTATCCTGAAAAAGTTCGCTCCTCAATCGGAATGGTTTTTCAGGAGCCGAGCAGTGATGATCTTTTAACTGCAAGAGAGAATTTGTATATGCATGCAATGATGTACCATGTTCCAAAAGAATTGCGCGCTGAAAGAATTTCAGAGGCATTGCAATTGGCTGACTTAGAAGACCGCGCAGATGACTTGATAAAAAAATATTCTGGTGGTATGCGAAGGCGCATTGAGCTTGTGCGTGGAATTTTGCATCAGCCAAAAGTTTTGTTTTTAGATGAGCCAACTTTAGGATTAGATGTTCAAACAAGAGAACATATGTGGGAATACATTGAAAGGCTCACGGAAGAAAAGAAAATAACAATAGTTATGACAACTCACTACATGGAAGAAGCTGATAGGCTTTGCGACCGATTAGCAATAATTGATTTTGGAAAAATTTCAGCTCTTGGGAGCCCTGAGGAATTAAAGAAAAAAATCCGCGGAGAAATTGTCAAACTTAAAGTTTCTAATCCAAACATTCAGGCTCTAAAAAAATTGCGCTTTATAAAAAATATCGAACAAAAAGATAGTGAGCTTTTGCTCACGGTTTCAAATGCAGAGCAAAACTTGCAAAAGATTTTAAGGGTTGTTGGAAAAGTTGAGAGCGTTTCACTTCACACACCAACTTTGGATGACGTTTTCATGCATTACACAGGACATGAGATAAGAGAACAGGAGGCAGAAGGAGGATTTAGCGAAAGAATAATGCAAGCATCCTCAAGGCGATGAGCGAATTAGAAGGTTTATACGCACTGTGGCTGCGCGAGTTTAAAATTTTCTGGCGCGAGAAGCCAAGATTAATCGGATCCTTAGTAACCCCGATTCTCTGGCTGTTTTTATTTGGGGGCGGGCTTGGGGCGAATGTTGCAATTGAGGAAGTGAATTACCAGTTATTTATTTTCCCAGGAATTTTAGCCATGATGGCAATTTTTAACTCAATTTTCTTTGGAGTTTATATTGTGTGGGACCGAAAAATTGATTTTCTAAAAGAAGTTCTAGTTGCACCGCTCTCAAGAGCAACAATTTTTCTTGGAAAAGTACTTGGCGGCTGCACAGATATTTTTGTTCAAGGCTCAATTATACTAATAATTGGATTTTTTATCGGGGTGAAAATAAGCCCAATTGTTTTCCTGCTTTCCATGCTATTCATAATACTCCTTGCGGTTGGTCTTGTTTCAATTGGTTTAATAATTGGATCACGCCTTGAAAGTTTGGAGGGTTTTCAGTTAATTGTGAGCTTTTTAATTTTCCCGCTTTTCTTTTTAAGCGGCGCGCTTTTTCCATTGAATAACCTCCCTGCTTGGCTTTATTCTTTAACTTTCCTAAATCCTGTAACATACGGAGTGGATGCTTTAAGACAAATAACAATTGGAATCGGGCACTTCTCAATATTTTTAGACTTTGGAGTGCTTCTATTATTTTCAGGAATAATGTTTTTAATAGGGACTTATGCGTTTAAGACAATGAAGCCTTAGTCAGCCATTCCAAATTTATAGAGCAAAGTTCCAATGAGCGCTCCTATAATTGGCCCAACTCCGTAAACAATCCATTGCCACGCATCTGCAATTAAATTAGTGCCGCCTCCTAAAAATGTTGCTAGTGCTGGGCCAAAAAATCTTGCTGGATTTAAGGACGCGCCTGTCAGTGGGCCACCAATTAAAATTGTTATTAGAAGAGTTCCCCCAATTGCAAAGCCGCTTGCATCTTGCGGAACCTTTCCGCTTACAACTCCATAGACGGTTAAGGAAAGAAAGATTGTCAGCACTAATTCAGCAAACAATCCGCTCATCGGCGTTTTTATCATTAGTTCTCCAAGAGCAGGGACACCATAATTTGTTGCTTTTCCCACAACTGGCAAAATAATCCAGTGCAAAATTCCTGCAATTGCGCCGCCAATTAATTGCATTACAATATAAACAGCTCCTTTCCCAGCCTCAATCTTTTTTGCTGCCATAAGGCCGATTGTAATTGCGGGGTTTACATGCGCGCCTGAAACTTGGCCATATGCATAAACAATTATCATTAAGGCAAGCCCATGGGTAAATGCAATTCCAATAAGCCCGGCTGCCCCAAGTGGCTTGAAAATTTCTGCAAAAACAGTGATTGACATGCTTCCGAAGAATACGAGCGTGAATGTTCCAATTAACTCAGCAAGGTATGCCTTCCCATTCATAAGCGCAAATAAAGAAATTGCTCTTATAAGCTTTTCGTTAATAATTTTGGCAATTCTTTTAAATCATGAATTAAGAAATCCGGCCGCGCAGCCATAATTTTTTCCTCACTATCCCAAGAATGCGCACTTGCAATAATTACACTTTTCACTCCTGCATTTTTCGCAAGCGCAGCATCGCTCGCTTTATCTGCGATGTAAACTATTCCATTGTTCAATTCAAGCGCCTCTGTTAAAAATTTAAATGAGTCCTCTTTTTTGGCAAAAGGGTCATCAGCAGTAATTATTAAATCCCAAAATCCATCTTGAATTTGAAATCTTTTCAAGCTTGCAAAAACAAAAGCCGCATCTGAATTTGTGACTAAGCTCATTTTGTAGCCTTTCTTTTTTAATGCTGTAATCGTTTCAAGCGCATTTGAACAGAGATTTACAAGTTTCAATCCTTTTTCGCTTGAAACAATTTGGTCAATCATTTCTTTTCCAAGCTCTGCCTTTTGTTTTTCATTTTCAGGAAGACAAAGCGCTATCATTTCCTTTGTTTTCGGGCCCATTCTTGCTTTAATATCTTCATTGCGCATTTCATGGCCGAATTTTTTCATCACTTCTTTAAAAGCAGAGAGCCACATCTCTTTGCTGTTTACAAGAGTTCCATCGTAATCGAAAATCAAGTATGGTTTCATTTCATATACTACAATATGCAAATCTTTAAATATTTGCCCTCGGTAAGTTGTTTGAGGGAGATGGGCAAAAGAAAATTTTTAATATACGGAGTTATTTCTTCAATAGTTCTAAGCGTGGCGATTTTTGCAATTATAGTTTTTGGGATAACTGATTTTAATAGTCCAACTGCATGTTCGCCAGATCCAGGAAGTTTGGGATGGTTTAATTGCGAAAATGCTTTTGCTGATGGTGGCGGGACTGCAACAGCAAGTGGTAGTTCTCCAAATGCAACTAAAGCGACTCACTGGTATAACTATAACTTTAATATTCCTACCAATAATATAATAAGTTCAGTAGTTGTCAGACTTGATGCTTATAAATCTGGCGTAGTCCCAGTTAATAGTTCAGCGATCTTGAAAGTGCTAGTATCTAAGGATTTTGGCGTAACTTGGGGGCCTGCACATTATACTCCAAGCCTTACAAATACAGAGCAAACATACTTAATCGATGTAACATCTGATTTCACTTGGGCACCTGCTGATTTTGATAATAGCAAGTTTAAAGTAGTCGTTAGTAATTCTTTTGCAGAAAATGTGACTTTTTACCTTGACTGGGTGCCGGTAGAAGTTCAACACACAACTCCACCCCCACAAACAATTAGTGGTGGCACCTCATACTTACCATTTGTAAGCGATGAAACAGTTTTGCAAAGAGGCGACTGGATGCAGACAGAAACTCAATTTGTTTCTCATCAAGGAAATCCATCCCAGTATACAATGATGAGACCGGGAGCAATAACTGGGATAAGCATTCACTGTGAACGAGCACCTGTTTCCTGTACTTCAGATCCAACAATTGAGGCAAGAATAACTCCTGGTGGCAATGCTCCGCCTTCTACAATTCCAGTTGCTACTGTGTCTTTGCCAAATGGTCAAAATGCTGCTTTTAATGTAGTTCCGTTATCGGCCACTCTAGGGGCGGCATTTAGAGGAGGCGACACAATTTCTGTTTTTGCGCAAGACTATGGAACTTGTTCACAACAGCCCGGCTGGTGTACGGCGTTAGTTGAGATAACAACAGAATTTGGAACATTTCAAGTACAGCCTTGATTTCTTAATAAAATAATTATTTTTTCTGTGCTTCCAATTTTTTCTTATAAAGAGTTTCAATATTTGCAAGCAAATCAAAATTATACAGCTTTGCAAGATAAAAGCAAAGCGCAGAAATTTCTGTTAATTCCAGTTTTGCCATCTCATCATTTCCGCGCTCAATTCCTGCGGCCAATTCTCCAACTTCTCTTGTCAGGTGTATGAAAGCCTTTTCTTTGTTTCCACTATATTTATTCTCATAGTACTGAATTGCAGTTTTGCTCATAGTGCCTCCTTTTTAAATAGTGCAATTTGTTATGCTTGCGAGTGTTTCTAGTTGCTGCACTCCTTTGTAAGTTTCACCATTTATAATCCAAGTTGGATATCCTGTAATTCCAGCCTGCTCGCACAGCTCTGGCTTTGCATTTTCCCCTCTGGCATCGCACTCAACATAATTTATGTATTTGAAAGATTTGCCAAACATTTCTTTTTGCGCAGCGCAGTGATTACACCAATATGCTCCATACATTGCAGCGCCCTTTTCTGTCAGGCATTGCGCAAAGCTATCATATTTTCCTGGTTGCTCTTGCTTCGGATACAGAAAGTAAATAGCTCCTATTATCACAATTACCGCAACTATTGCTCCTATCATAATGTCTTTTTTGTTCATTCTATCACCATTTTATCATTTAATATCGGTTTACCAATTCCCTTGCAATCTTTGCCTGCACATGTGAAGCCGATATTAAATGAGCGCCGAGGACAGGATTTGAACCTGTAACCCCTTGCGGGACCAGTTATCTATCGCTCGGTGTCCATTTTCTTTGCTTAGTTGCTCACAAGCGCTTCGGACACCTCGCGGCTCAAGACTGGCGCGATACCGGATTCCGCCACCTCGGCACGCACATATAAAGTTCGGCTCTTAATAAAAACCTTTTCAAAATTAGCGAGTAGTCCTTCTTTCTAACCTTTCTTTTACGGCTTTATAGCTTTTCATAACTTCTACTGAAGCTCGCTGCGTCCCAAGCTCTTTAACGATTTTTTCTCTTTTATCAACTGTTTCTTCCAATCTGCTAAATAATTCCTGCCTAGATGCTGATAAATCGGCTATTGCTGCAAAAACTGTTGCATATGCAAGTGCTTCTCTTCTGAGTGAGCGTATAGCATCGCGAAGCAGATCGCTCCACATTCTCTGTCTAGTTTCTCTTTCTTTTAAGAATCTCAAAAGGCTCCTTCTTACTGCTAGCCCTCCAAAGTAAATTCTCATTGGCTTTTCTTTTAAAATGCGATCGAAAAAATCTTGCCTCTCTTTTAATCTTTCCAAATCCCTTTCACTATCTTTCCATGTAAATCGTGGCTGCAAGAAATCCAATTCGCCCTGTGCTGCTATCAAATCTAAAATTGCCTTAAGCCTGAAGTTTTTATAAGCTTCTATCAGCTCATTTAAATCATTCTCTGTCCTTCTTATCGCTTCTTGGACTTCTCTTCTACGATTTTCAAAATCTATCTCTCTTGTTCTTCCTCTTTTAACTAATTCCAAATCTTGAGAAAATTTTCTTATCTCTAAAGCACGTTTTTGTTGATAGGAACTAATATCTTTGTTAAACTGTCCTGATGGAAACTCACCTGTTCTCCACTCTCTGCTACCAAATCTTTCATAATACGCTCCTAATACTGCATAGCAAATAGATGCAAAAGCTCGTAACCTTTTGCTTTCTTCTCTAACCTCCGCTCTCCTATATTCTACAGCAACTCTTGCTAAAAATTCTCTATCTATTGCTTCTACTAAAGGCATTTCAATTTCACTGATAACTTTTGTTATGCTTTTTTTTAATTCAGCTGCACCAGAAAGTTTGCTATCTGGATCGACTAAATCCAATAGTATCCAAACAAAAGCAATTAATTCGTCAAGTTTTGTAAAATCTAAAATTTCCAGCTCATATTTTTTTGCTTCATCATTTCTGAATTTCTTAAATTTTCTAAAATCTTGCTCAGCTTGCCAAACAATATACAGCATTGTTGAAATAATATGTTTGCAAAGCCTTACTTTGCCGCCTGCAGTTCCCCACCCAAGAGCTTCATCCTCGCAGTCGCATCTCCAAATAATATTGTCCAATTTCAATTCTCGCGGTTTTGGTCTTAGAGATCTGTATAACTCAACAATTTCTGTTTTGTAATATTTAGCTGGCTCTTCCTGTGATCCAACAAATAAAATGTACGCATGATTATAGCCGTCTAAGCAGGCATATTCGTGCGGCTTTATGTATTTCTCTCTATCTGAGAATATTTGAATGCCCTTTCTAACTCTGCTCTCCGTGAAAACCATATTTTCAGCAATCATTTGAATGTTTTGCGGCGATAATCCTGGGTCAAAAAGAAGCTTTGCCAGAGAAGTAGGCACACTAAGCCCTAGCTCTCTCAAACGTGGTTCTAGTCTTTCGAGAAATTCAATTGTCTCCCTTCTATAGCGATCAAATCTTTTATGTGCAGCTGCATCTTTTCGCATAATAAGTTAAAAGTCGTTAAACTAGGCTTTATAATTTGCTCTAACTCTTTACCTCAATCTGAATATTTACTCCCTCCGGAACTTGTATTCTCATAACCTGCCTTAAAACTCTTTCATTCGGTTCAATATCAATAACTCTTTTGTGAATTCGCATTTCATATCTGTCCCAAGTCATCGTTCCATCGCCTGAAACAGACTTGCGAGTAGTAATTTTTAACCTCTTAGTAGGAAGTGGAATCGGGCCAGCATAATTAACTTTATTTTGTTCAGCAATCTGCCTAATTGTGTTTGTTATTTCATTCAGCTGGCCTATGTTTGTGCTGCTCAGTCTGATTCTTGCTTTTGTTACCATTTCGCGCCTATATAATAACAGGATGAATATTTAAAGCTCTCGCTCTCTCAAAAATCTTTTAAAATTTCAAGAATTCTTATTTATGTCTTGCTGTAACTTCAAGAACTAATCCTGCGCCCACTGTTGCACCCATATCCCTGATTGCAAATCTTCCAAGTGGTGGGAAATCAGCTGCCTTTTCAATGCAGAACGGTTTTGTTGGCTTTACTTTTACAACTGCTGCG
>DVAB01000031.1 GCA_014189685.1 Candidatus Naiadarchaeum limnaeum | reverse complement strand
TAGGAAACCCGCAAAACCAGCTGAAAATAATCCATGTTGCAGGTACAAACGGAAAAGGCTCTGTCTGCGCAATGATTTCTTCTATTTTGCAGGAAGCCGGATATAAAGTTGGATTATACACAAGTCCGCATCTCGTGGATTTTAGGGAGCGATTTCTGATAAACGGCAAAATGATTTCAGAGCAGGATGTTACGCGGCTTGCAACCTTAATTCGACCGCTTGCTGATGAGGTTGCACTGGAAAGCTCGCAACCAACTTATTTTGAAGTTACAACCGCAATTGCATTTCATTATTTTCAGGAGCAAGCTGTTAATTATGCGGTTATTGAAGTGGGTTTAGGCGGGCGGCTGGATGCAACAAACGCAATTGCAAAACCGCTTGTTTCTGTTATAGCGAGCATAGATTTGGAGCATACAGATATTTTAGGCGATACAATCCACGAAATTGCCTTTGAAAAGGCAGGAATAATAAAGGAAGGAGTTCCGGTTGTTGCGCACGCAGATGAGAATGCCTACAGAGTAATAAAAAGGATTGCAGATTCTGAAAAAGCAAAAATCCGGCGCGTAACCAAGAAATACACAGGTAAAATCGGGCTGCATGGAGATTTCCAGAAAATGAACGCAGCAGTTGCTGCAGAAGCAGTCAAAACAGCAAAAATTAAGTTAAGCGATGGTGCGATAAAAAGCGGGATTGAAAAAGTAATCTGGCCAGGCAGAATTGACCTGCGAAACTACAGCAGAAAGCGAATTTTATTTGACGGCGGACATAACTTGGCAGGAATTAAAGTATTGCTGCCGGAGCTAAAGAATTTTGAATATGGCCGCCTAATTGTTTTAACCTCCATTCTTAAAGACAAAGATTACAAGCATATGCTGGAACTGCTTGGCCATCATGCAAAACTGACAATTCTCACAAAATCAACAAATTCGCGCGCCTGCGAGCCGCAGGTGCTGGCAAAGCACGCAATCGGGGCGCGGATTGTTATACCTGATTTGGAAAATGCAATTAATTTTGCATTGAGCGAATCAGGAACAGATGATTTAATTCTTGTAACCGGCTCAATTTATTTAGTGGGCGACACAATGAGGCTGCTTAAAATAAGGGCATTCTAAATTATTGTTATAAGCGAATTTTACTAATAGTAAGATGATATTTGGCGCCCGCAATTTAGGCAATATTTATAACCCTCCTTTGTTGCTTTGTATGTCCATGTGCTCCATCCACAATTAGGGCAGTAATCTCCCATTGTCTTTTATTTTCTCCTTTAGGTATTTAATTTTTTCCCTTTTGTTTATGGGCCATCCAAAAGCCTTTATAAACCCCTTTCACCACTAATAGTGAGTAACTTCGGGGTTTAGGGAGAAAAATGCACATCTTTCGTGCGTGGCAAACTGGAAAGTTTCTTTTAGGGGCTTCTTTGGCTTTTATTGAATCTTCAATCAAAATTATTTTTTCTAAAACCGCGAATTTTGGCTTAATTCGCAGGAATTTTGCAGTTTCATTAACTATGAAGAGTTAAAAAGAGTATTTAAGTGAGAAAAATGAATAAGAATGGGAGAAGCGGGAACGTGGATACAAAAACAATAAAAGATTGGTTCAAGAATTATGGGGGTATTTAACTCCTTTAGTTTTGCCAATAATAATTGGTTTTTTTGGTGCTATTGACAGAGGATGCAAGAGTTCTGCTTTCTACTCTTGTTTTTTTTCAGGATGGTATAGAGACACTATCGGATTTTCTAAAGATCTCTGGGTAATTTCAGCCATCTTTGGTGGTTTATTGGGATCTTTTGTTTTTGACAGATATTTTTTACAAAATGAAGTAAAAAATAGAGTATTAAGACAAATACTAGGGTTCTTAACATTTTTCTGGATTATACCGGCACTAATTTTTGTTGCTGGTGCTTTTCTTGGAGTAATTTGGATTGCTTAGTTTGATTGATTCATGATTAAATTTGGGATAGGTTATATCGTTCATAGAAAAGATAACTATGGAAAAATTAGGTGGGGGAATGGCAAACATATACTTAAATTCAAAAAACAACTATGGAGTGTAATAAACATGAATCTCAATAAAATTAAAGATTGGTTCAAGAACTACGGAGGGTATTTGAGTCCTTTAGTTGCATTTTTGTTAATTGCATTATATGCAGAATTGGCAGGTTCAATTGCCTATTATAAAACATACTCCCATAGATTGCTCCCAAATTTATATAGAGAGATTTTTTCTCTTGTAAGAAACGGTGTTGTTATTTTATTACTTTTAAGTGGTTTCATGGGCATATTTGTTTTTGATAAAGTCTTAAAAAAGAAGTACGCAGATTCGCGATTTTTAAACCAAATACTAGGTTTTATAGCTTTTTTCATTTTAAGTATAATTTTATTACTTTGCTTTATGTTTTTAGCAAGTGTTTTGTTTGGGACAATCTGGATTGCTTAAAATCTAAAAATTAGGGGAGGGGGAGTGAACAAAAAATATCTAATAACAATGGCGATCGTACTCTTGTTCTTAGTCCACCCTATATATGCTGCTTCTGAAGAGATTATGGATATGCGTTTAGTTGATCAAAATATTCTTATTGTAACACTTCAGGGATATCAAGAAATTAGCCAAGATAGTCTAAATAATCCCGAAATAGTTTTCGAAATCAAGAAAGGTTACGAATATTTATTTAATGCTACTATTACCGATTTCCAGATTGGAAATGGTGACACCTTTCTTTGGAAAGTAACTCTATATGGTGATTTCTCCAGTGGTATCAAAATAAATGAGATGCCTTATCATTATAGTTTGTACTTGCCGACTTCTGCGGATAGCATCGAATTAAACGGAAAGTCAGTTATTGCGAATTATAATTCCAAAAAAGAATATTTCATTGATACTAGTAGTAAGGTAGGATCATTTAGCATAGCCGCACAAAGTATTGACATTGCCCCTCTGGCATCCTCTAAACTGCCCATAAAAAATGCAGCTAACTCTTATGGCAAAAATTCACAATCCAGATTTTTAATTCCCGGTTATACTTTAGTAACTGGTTCAGAAGCGCAGCAGACTGCAGAAATGTATAAACCACACTTTTATACAACTTTGAATGACAGAGTTTATTCTGAAGTTAGGTATAGAGTTATACGGGGCAATGATCCTTATTCAGGGATTAATAGTATTTAAAGATAGAAAAACACTATGAAGTATGGTAAGTATGAATCTCAAGAAAATATCTGAAGTTTGGAAAGGTTTGAGGTACTGGCAAAAGGGGGCGGTGGTAGGGGCTGTGCTGGGTGTCCTGCCGATTTTATTGTTATCTATTGGCGAAGACGGTCTTTCTAACCTTCTATTTTTGCTTTCGCCAAACACGCTAATTTGGCTTCTTTATAAACCATTGAGTGCAAACCAACTTGGTGCAGAATTGTGGTTTTTACTTAAAAACAGCGGTCTGCCTACATGGAACTTTGTTTTTGGATTGAATTTTCTCTATTCAATTATCTTTTGGCCAATTTTGTTTTGTATTTATAATCAAATTCGGGGCATGTTAAATCGTTAATAGAGGGGGTAAGCATGGGTAGAATAGGTGAGGGAATGGGCACAGGTAGTAAGTTGCTTCTTGTTAGTCTAGGCATTTTTCTTATTTGTACGATACTTTTCTCCTCGGTTGCTTTTGCTAATGAAGAACAGAAAATCGTTAAATTTACGGTTGTTAATCAAAATACACTTTCTGTTACTACAATGGGATATGCAATTAATTCGGCTTACCTTACTGCAGAGGAACTATCTAAAATTAAAGCGAGCTATGAGTATGTTCTTGGTTCTCAGATAAAAATTTTTCAAATTACTGAAACTGGAAACCTTTATCTTGAACTTAATGGTGATTTTTTGAACGAAATAAAAATGAGGGCAGTTCCTTATAATTACAGTTTATATTTACCACTCTCTTTGGACGTTATGGAATTTGAGGTGCCAAGTGGTTTCTCTGTAACTTCTGCCACACCTGGCGGACAGTTGAATGGTGATAAAGCTTCATTTTCTAGTTATCACCCACAAAAAGAATATATTATACAGTTTGGCAAAACTGGAAAACTAAGTTTATCGCTAGTTCAAGCGGCATCCATTGAATCCGTAACTCCTTTTGTTGCATCCACAAAGCTCCCTATTCATTCAATTAATGTATCTGATGCAAATAGCGAATCTCGTTTTTTGATCCCAGGTTACGAGATGTATCTGGAAAATGAAATTATCCCGGGTAGTGGAAAAACTGCTGCCCAAATTGCAGAAATGTACAAACCTTATTTTGTTAAAGTATCTGATGCAAATTTTCCAAATGAAGTTAGATACAGGATTATTCGTGGTTATGACCCTTATGCTGGAATAAGTAACTCAATATTGATTCAGTATATCCCTTATTTCAATAAGCAAAATGGTCTATTAGTAGATCATTGTAATGATTATGAACCAATTTTTGTCTGGGTTCAGAATATTGGTGAGAGACCATATAAAATTTCATTTGATCAACTAGAGATTCTTGACAAAATCCATAAAAATGGAGTGCTTATAGATTTTGAAAAAGATAGTTCATGGAAAAGTTATTACCTGCAAAGCACTTTTTGGAATCATGATGAAATAGGGGATATTTATACGCAACCCAGTTCCTTTTTCCCTCAGGGGAGTTTTTATTATAACCCGTATAAGAGGAGCTACTTTATCTTTACAGAAATCCCAGCTCAAGTACAGATGGCAAATATGATGGGCCACACTCAGAATTTTATAGATACTGCGCACTTAAAAATTCGAATAGCGACTTCTTTTCAAACATACGATCTAGATATAACCGATAATGATGGTGGGATTTCTCAAAACTATTCTCCACTTCCATTAGATGATGCAACTTTAACTTCTTGGTATACAACTGATATGAGCACTTCTTGCTCGTACGAGAAAATCTACTTCCCCTACGACATCTCCGACCCCTTCCACGGACTGTTCTGGGAAATAGCTGA
The DNA here is from genome assembly GCA_014189685.1 of Candidatus Naiadarchaeum limnaeum. Taxonomy (GTDB): domain Archaea; phylum Undinarchaeota; class Undinarchaeia; order Undinarchaeales; family Naiadarchaeaceae; genus Naiadarchaeum; species Naiadarchaeum limnaeum. The sequence goes on along the minus strand of DVAB01000031.1, from coordinate 477 downwards.
CATAGACGGCAAACTGCCTACGCTCTCCGCAACAATTACTTCAGTCAGCTTGAGCGGCAGCAGCATTGTCGCGCAGGTTACTGCAACATACGATAACACAAATGTAGTTGGCAGCGTAGGCGCCGCGAACCAGCCATTAGTAGGCTTGTGGGAAGACCGCTTCACAGCAGAAGTTGAAGGCCAGTCGCTTGGGCAGGCAACATCAATAAATGAATATGCGGCCGGCAAATATACCCTAACCTTTAATAAAGGAAACTATGCTACGGGAAAGACAATAAAAATCAAAGTTCAGGATAATGTTGAGCAGTCAGTTAATAGGACATATACGGCAGATTCGGGCGGTCTTGGTGGCGGCTCCGGCGGCAGCGGAGGCGGCGGAAGCGGGGGAAGCACTGGAAGAAAAGCCGGTGGCATTAATTTCTCAAACATTGATTTTGATTTCATCAATACCTGCGAAAACACTGGTGATATAAAAAT
>DVAB01000030.1 GCA_014189685.1 Candidatus Naiadarchaeum limnaeum | reverse complement strand
CTTGTATTGCATGTCACGTTTATCGAGGGAGTTCCTCCGCCACCTCCTCCTCCGCCTCCGCCGCCAGTTCCTCCGTCACCTGTTCCGCATCCTTCATCTGTGCTTCCGTCACAATCGTTATCTTTCGAATCACAAACTTCTGTCGAAGGAAGTATTGCTCCAGCACAAGTTTCATTCCAAACTCCATTTTCGCAAGATTGTATTCCTACAACACATTCGCCAACATCGGTTCCGCATGCTCTCGTTTCTCCATTAATGCAATTGCCGCATCCTGGGTCTACAACCATATCACAATTATTATCTATTCCATCACAGATTTCCGTAGCCGCTGGATTTATTGCATTGTTATCGTCATCGCAGTCATTTGAGTTCGTGACAAATCCTGCTGGCAATAAACAATCTTGTGTTGTATTCGTTAAATTTCCAAAACTATCGCCATCAAAATCTCTGTAATATGTATTTTTCGGTGCTTCATCAATTAAATTATCGCAATCATTGTCCAAGCCGTCGCATGAGTAGTACGTCCCTTCTGTAGCATTATAACTAAAGCTATGCTGGAAATATAGTGCATCGCATCCTTCCCATTGCCCGCCAAAACAAGTTTCATTTGTTCCTAAACAAACTCCATCTTGCAATGGGCAATTTCTTTGCTCTCCTTCTGGGCAGGGCAGAATTATCGTTACTCGTCTTTCTTCTGTCTGACTTTTATCCCCCAGAGAGTTAACCGCATACGCAGTGAAGGTATGCTCTCCCAATTCCAGGTTAGTATAATTGTTATAGAATCTTCCCGCACTAGCATTATACAATGCCGCAATTTCTTGTGCTGATAAACTTCTATTGAATACTAAAACTTCGTCGATTATTCCGTCGAAATAACGCGTAATATAACTATTGCCGTCATGACCTCTGCCAATTTGGAAAGGCTGAGAAGAATCGTCTGCAAAGCCAGACATTGAACCTGTTCCACTTGCTACGCCGTTAATAAAAAGAGTAACTGCTTTGTTGCTGTAATTAATTGCAACATAGTTCCATGCATTTAAAGTTAAACTTCCCGTACTGCCTGCAGAAGTTGCAACAGGGAAACAATCATCAATATTTAATTTGCCTGTATCATCAATGTAAATACTATAACCTGATGGTTGCCCGCCGACATTACATTTCATCATAATTCCTCCAACATTAGCACTAAAAGACCTTGGATAAATCCAAGCGCTCCAAGTATAACTTCCTGCCGCATTGAAAGCTAAAGAGCCCCATCCCGGCGCATTAATATAACTGTTTATTCCATTAAACCTATACGCTCCTCCGAATTTTCCCGGGGTTACAGGCACTGCCCCAGTTCCTATAACTGTTCCGTTATTTCCTTTCGCGCTCCAATCAAAAACAAGCGTTGCACTTTCTTCAATACTTACATTGTTATCCATTCTCCACCATCCAACTAATGAATTATCAAAATTAGTAAATCCGTAAACTTCATTAATATCCGAAACAGAAACATTTACATAAATTGCATTTGCTGTTTGGAAGCTCGTATCTAACGGTGTTGGAGGAACGAAATTTATGGTCGGCGGTTCCATCAGCAAAATATCTCTTTTTCCCAAGCTAAAAAGTCCGAGAATAAAGACTAAAACAAATACAAAAGATAAAATCGCAAACAAAATTACTCTCGATGTTTTCATACTCCTCTTCCTGCGTAATAGATTAGTATTTGACATTTAAAAAGTTTTATATTGGCTCTTTTTCATTAGAAAAACTTTTATACTCGGATTAATATCAAGATAGGGTGAAACATGGGGCTACCACTATGGTTGATAATTGCAATTGTTTTGATTGTGCTATTCGTAGTTATCTTAAAGATGGCCGATGCCAATGGCGTCTATGTTCTGGCTTTTATAAGAGATAAATTTTTCTACATTTTTCTAATTTTGATTCTTATATTCTTAGCAATTTCTCTAACACAGATTCATTCAACTTATAATATTGACTTTACATCAAAAGAAGGAATTGGAAAAGCGATGCGGATTTATTGGAGCTGGCTTGGCAATGTCTTTTCAAATTCTGGGAGAGTCATAGGCTACGCAGTAAAACAGGATTGGTTCTCGGCGAATGTTACTAATGCCTCAATAAAATGAAAATAAGTTTGGCGATTTTAAAATTCCTGTTTATTGGGGCGCTTTTTTTAGTTAGTAATTATAATCTGCATATGAATGTGGCAGAGGAGCGAGGGCAATTTTTTGATATGTACACCTCCTGGCTTGGAAAAATTTTTGATCAAGCGGCCGAGATTACAGCATATGTAACAAGCTCAAGTTGGTTGCCGGGAAATTTAACAAATCTTTCGGCAGATTCTAATTAGTTGTATAAACAAAAACCAAAGTTTTTTAATATGTCGAGATTTTTGGAATAACATGCCTCTATAGCTCAGCCGGTTAGAGCGCAACATTGGTAATTGCTAGGAAATCAAAGAAAACTACTACAGCACTGAAAATGTTGAGGTCCCGGGTTCAATTCCCGGTAGAGGCTTTGAGTAAAAATATACCTTTCCAAAAAGTTTATAAATAGGGTTATCGTCGTAATAGCATGGACTTAAAACAACAATACGAAAACGCAAAAGAAAAGTTACTTAATGATACGGCAATAAATAAACAAAACCGTGAATGGCTTAAAGAATTTTTTGAGAAAGAAGAATACAAATTAAAAAGAAAAAACGGTTTGT